>JBBSCK010000076.1:0-13282 GCA_038250335.1 Caulobacterales bacterium | reverse complement strand
CCTTGACCGCATTGGCCAGGATGTTGACCCCGCGCAGCATCTTCTCGCGGGCATCGGTGGAGAACTGTACTTGTTTGGCAGCCATGATGGGCAGCTCCTTGAAAAGTGGTGAAAAGTCTTGGTGCTAGTGAGCCAGAGGTTTCGAGTAGGGCAAGGAGCGTGAAATCAACTTTACTGGCTCACCGGCACTACACACTAGCCCTCTACAGAACGCCGAGAACGTCAGACTCTTTCATGATGATCAGGTCTTCGCCTTCAAGCTTGACCTCGGTGCCCGACCATTTTCCGAACAGGATGCGGTCTCCGGCTTTCAGGTCCATGGGGATGTGCTTGCCGTCTTCGTCGCGGGCACCGGGGCCGACGGAGATGACTTCGCCTTCCTGGGGCTTTTCCTTGGCGGTGTCTGGGATGATGATCCCGCCCTTGGTCTTGGATTCTTCTTCCACGCGCTTGACCAGCACGCGATCGCCGAGAGGACGAAACGCCATCTTTGTGTTCTCCAGTGAAGACTTCAAAAGTTTACTCGCAAGCGGCCCGGGGCGAACTTTGGCAGCCGCGCCTCACGAGTGCTAACGCGCAGCGGAAGTAGGGGCGAGGGCTGGCAGCGTCAAGGCCGGACCCCGCCGATGAATGGCAGATGAACACGATTTCTGGGAGACCGTTCAGGTCGAAGGGTGCAGGAATCGATCCACACGTCGCCATTCGTCGGTGGGCGGGCAAATAGCTGACGGTCTCTGGAGGGGCAGTCGATGAAAATGGTTCGAATGATCGCGGCCGGTGCCGCCGCCCTGACGTTGGTCGTGGCCGCCCTGCCGGTCGCCGCCCAGACCTATCATGGCGACCGCAGTCATGATCGCTACGACCGGCGCAACACCAGTGGTGACGCCGTCGCGGGCCTGGTCGTCGGCGCGCTCGTGGGCGGTCTCGCCGGCGCGGTGATCGGTGATGGCGATGATCGCTATGTCGCCGGCGGTGCCCTGGCCGGCGCTGCGTTGGGCGTGGCGGCAGCGAGCGACGACGGTCGGAGCTACAATCGCACCTACAACCGAGGCTATGGAGTCTCCAGCTACGGTTACAGCTACGGGAACGGTTACAGCTACGGGAACGGCTATGGCTACGGGAACGGCTATGGCTACGGAAACGGCTACCGCGACAACTGCGACTACTGGCGCGACGGCCGCTGCTGGCGCAACCGGGGTCACTGGGAGCGCGAGCATGGGATCAACAGCCGTGACGGCTATGATCGCTATGAGCGTCGCGTCATCCGCGATGACCGCCGCGACTGGCGCTCTGACCGGCGGGACGATCGCCGCGATCGGCGCGATGACCGTCGCGACCGTCGCTGGCGCAACCACTGATCCACCGAACAGGCCCTTGGGGCTCCGCTCACATGAGACGGGCCATCAACATCGCGGTTGAGGGATCCAGCGTCGGCGAGGGTCCCCCGGCGGCGACGTCCCCGAGGATGGCTCTGGCCAGCACCTTGCCCAGTTCGACGCCCCACTGATCAAAGCTGTTGATGTCCCAGATCACGCCCTCGACGAAGGTCTTGTGCTCATAGAGCGCCAGAAGGGCCCCCAGCGTCTCGGGCGTCAACCGGTCCATGGCGATGGCGCTGGAGGGCCGGTTGCCGGGAAATGTCTTGTGCGGGGCCAGGAGGTCGGCCTCGGCGACATCCGCCCCGCCCGCGATGAGTTCGGCGCGCGCCTCATCCGTCCTCTTGCCGAGCATCAGCGCCTGTCCCTGGGCCAGGGCGTTAGACCACAGCGAGCTTTGCGACGCATCCCCGCAAGTCTTCGCCACGATCACGAACTCGGCCGGGACCACCTCCGGTCCCTGATGGATCTGCTGGAAGAAGGCGTGCTGGCCATTGGTCCCGGGCTCGCCGAACACGACCGGGCAGGTCGGACGCGTCACCGGCGAGCCGTCGCGATGCACCCGCTTGCCGTTCGACTCCATTTCGAGCTGCTGCAGGAAGGACGGCAGCCGGCGCAGGGCGTGGGCATAGGGGGCCACGGTCCGGGCGGAGCGACCGAGGCCGTCCACGTTCCAGATCTGGGCCAGGGCCAGCAGCACCGGCGCGTTGCGCTCCAGAGGCGCGGACACGAAATGGTCGTCCATCGCCCGCGCCCCCGCCAGCAGGCCGTCGAAGGTCTCCGGCCCGAGCGCGATCGCACACGACAGGCTGACCGCTGACCAGAGCGAGTAGCGCCCTCCAACCCAGTCGGCAAAGGCAAAGGTCCGGCCGCAGCCAAACGCAACGGCCCTGTCCGGTGCCGCCGTCACACCGATGAAATGCACCTCGCGTCCGGCAAGCGGCAGGCGCGCTGCCAGCCAGGCCCTCGCCACCTCGGCATTGGCCAGGGTCTCCTGGGTGGCGAAGGTCTTGGACACCACCACAACCAGGGTCGTCTCCGGGTCCAGTCCGGTCAGGGCCTCGGCCATGTCACGGGGATCGATATTGGCGACGAAGCGCAGGTCGATCGCGGGGTCGAGCGGTCGCAGCGCGTCCCAGACCAGTCGGGGCCCGAGATCCGAGCCGCCGATGCCGATGTGGACGATCGCCTTGAACGGTCGCCCGGTCGCCCCGGCCTCGCGCCCGGCCCGGACGGCCCCGGCGTAGTCTGCCATCGCCTGTCGCACGGCGCGCACCTCGTCGGATACGGGCTCGCCCAGCGCCCGGAAATCGGCGTCAGCTCCGGCCCGCAGCGCCGGGTGCAGCACCGCCCGCCCCTCGGTCGCATTGACTGCCTCCCCGCCGAACAGGGCGCTGCGGCGGCCTTCGACATCGGCCGCCCGCGCCAGCGCGATACAGGCCTCGAAGCCTGCCCGGCTCCAGCTCTGCTTTGACAGGTCCAGACAGAGGCCGGCGGCCTCGACGCTCATCCGCGCCATCCGGTCCGGATCCAGTGTGAACTGATCGACGATCACGGTGTTGGCGTCGCGCGCCGCAGCGGTGTCGAAGGCGGTCCAGAGGTCGGTCATGCATCATTTCTCCGCTATCAAGGTCTCGTTTACGGGTGGGGCGTAGACCGGATCAATCGTGGATTCGCGAAAAGGCCCATCCCCATGTCCTGTGGCATCGCCCTCGCCGCCGCCCTCCTGCTCAGCGACCCCAATGTGGCGCTGGCCGCGGCCCAGCCTGAGGCAGTCGCCGTTGCGCCCGTCCCGGTCGCATCCGAACCGCTGTTCATCGATATCATCGCCCGCTCCAGCGCGCTGAAGGCCGTGGTCGATGGCTGGAACGGGATGCCCTCCGATTTCGAGGGCTTCAAGGTCCGGGCTGCGGAGCTGGCCGCCATGGACCTGCAGGCGCACCTGATCCTCAAGCAACGCGGCACCGACGGCGACCTGACCTGTATCCTGCGCGGCATTTCCGAAGACCTTCCGCGCAAGGTCGCGGCTGTCGAGACGGCAGCGACGCCGCAGGACCGGGCCATGGCCCTGGGCGAACTGTCCTATCTGCTGAACGACAATGTCGAGGTCATCACGGCCCCGCCACAGCCGGCGGCCTGATCAGCCCACATCTCCCCGGGTCAGGGGCGGGAACGGTTCAGGGCGTCGATCACCAGCCCCTCGGTCAACAGTTGCGGCAGGATGCGGGGGGCGTCAGAACCCGGAGCGTAGACCAGATAGAGCGGCACACCCGATCGACCGTGACGCTCCAGCTCTCGGGTAATGGCGTCGTCGCGGCGCGTCCAGTCACCCACCAGATAGACGGCGTCGGCGGCGACCAGCGCCTCGGCCACCCGCGGGGATGCAAGGGCGGAACCCTCGTTGATCTTGCAGGTCACGCACCAGTCGGCCGTAAAATTGACCAGGACGACCCGACCCTCGCCCCGGGCTGCGGCAACCGCGTCAGCCGACCAGGGCGCGGAGGGCAGGGCCGAGGACGCGGTCCCGGCCCCGACCGGCATCGCCGGCACCCGAACGGCGAAGACCGTCAGCGCGACTCCGATCGCCAGGGCCAATCCGCCCGCGACAGCCGCGCCCGTCCCGCGCCGTCCGAGCGTTCGGTCGCCCTGGGCCGCCCCGAGCAGCCACAGGCCCAGGGCCACGACCAGGGCCGAGGCCAGCAGCAGGGCCAGGCCGTCGGCCCCGACCTGACGCGAGAACACCCAGACCAGCCACAGCGCTGTGCCGTACATGGGAAAGGCCAGAATGCCCTTCAGCCGGTCCATCCACGGTCCGGGCCGGGGCAGGCGCCGCAGGAGGGCGGGCGACAGGCTGACCGCCAGATAGGGGAGCGCCAGACCCAGCCCCAGCATCAGGAACACGGCCAGGGCCATGGGGGCGGGCATCAGCAGGGCGACACCGAGCGCGACCGCCATGAAGGGGGCGGTGCAGGGCGCGGCCACGACCACCGCCAGTACCCCGGTGAAGAAGGCCCCCATACCGCCCGGCAGACGCGCCAGAGGTCCGGCCCCGGCCAGCCCCTGCGCCCCCGCACCGACGTGGAAGACGCCCGACAGGTTCAGCCCGACACCCAGCATCAGCAGCACCAGCCCGGCGATGACGGCCGGCGACTGCAGCTGGAAACCCCAGCCGATCGCCTGACCCCCGGCGCGCAGGGCCAGAAGCAGGGCCGCCAGCACGAAAAAGCTGGCCAACACCCCGGCGAGGAAGGCCAGGCCGTCGCGCCGGGCCAGACGCGGATCATGGGCGGATCCGGCCAGGGATGCCGCCTTCATGGCCAGGATCGGAAATACGCAGGGCATCAGGTTCAGGATCAGGCCGCCGAGCAGGGCGAACAGCATGGCACGGGCGAAGCCGGCCCCTGAGGCCGGCGCGCTCGATGATGGATCTTCCCAGGGCATCAGCGCGCCGCCGCCGGTCGCGCCCGGAACGGCGGGCCCGGGCGTCGCCTCGATCTCCCAGGCCCCGGCCTCGGTGACCAGAACGCCCGCGATCGGCCCGGTCAGGCCCCCGGTCGCAACCTTGCCGCCCGGCGCGAGGCTCAGGGTCACGCCATCGGGGCCGCGCTCGCCCGGCTGGGGGGCCGCATGGGCGATCACGCCCGCCTCGAAGGGGAAGAAGACCGCGCGCTCGGGCGATGACCCCGACAGCGGTCCGCCCGCGGCCGACAGGACGAGCGCGCCGCCGTCCTGCGAGACCCGCGCCGTGATGCCGGCCGGCCGGGGGGCTGTCTCGACGACGCGCTGGATGGTTTGGCCATAGCGGGACTCCAGCGGTGCGGCACCCTCGCGGACCCGCAGGTCCAGCCTCAGCGTCAGTTCGTCGGGAACGCACATCTCGTCGCTGCAGACCAGAAACAGGGCCCGGACAGTCAGGGCAAGGACCGAGCCGGGCCGCGCGTGGGCGGGAATCTCTACCGGCACCGGGAGGAAGACCTCACCGGAATAGCCGTAGTTCATCAGCGACTGGAGCCGCTGGCGTTCCGGCACCGGCCAGACGATGTCGCCCGCGCTGACCCCGGCCGGCAGGGTCCAGTCCAGCGTTGTGGCTCCGCCGGAATCACCGGGATTGCGCCAGTAGGTGTGCCAGCCCGGCTGGATTTTCTGGCGCACGGCGACGATGGCGGTTGAGCCGGGGGCGGCCCAGGCGCTCATGGGCACCAGTTCGGCCTCGATCCGCACCGTGCGCTGGACCCCCGACGCGACCCTGGCCTCGACGGCTGTTGCGACCCCGGGGGCGCGGCTGATCTGGGGCGCTGCGGACAGGGCTGTGCCAGCCACGAGCAGCAGGCTGGCGAGCAGCAGGGCGAAGCGGGACATCGGGCGCACGGTCATCGGTTCGATGACATAGCCGCCTGCGGCCGCCGCCGCCACGTCCCGGAGCGTCGCGGCCTGCTCCGGCCAGGAATCTTTGGCGGTGCCGTCGATGGAGAAAAAGGGAACTGCCGGCGCCCGGCGTCGCTTGGGGTTGTCTGTGTCCCCCCGATGCTGAAGAAAGACCCCATGAACGACGCTGAACGCATCGAAGCCCTGCTCGACCTGGTAGATTCCCAACGGATGCCAGCTGAAAGCTGCGGACCCCAACTCACCGTTCTCGGCCTGGCGTCACCCGGGCCCAAGGGCAGCTATCGCCCCACGGTCGCCGGCTGGAGTCTGCTTGGGGAAAAGGGCCGCGCGTTCCGCTCGAACACCGAATAGCCGCCGGCCAGCGTCGTTAACGCAGGCAACCTGCGTCGGTTGTGGCGAGTTATCGGCCTATGTCCAGAGATATCCCGCCCGACGACGCCGAACTTGATGTGCTTTGGCGGGCCGCGTTCGGCCAGCCCCTGCCGATGCTCGGCGCGCCGGAAATAGCCTGGAAAATCCTGGCCGATCATCTGGCCGGCGGCACCTGAACCGGGGCCAATCCGGATCATCCGTTCCTGATCCGCAAGCCGGCTTTCGCCCGGTCGCCCGTGTCGGCATCCATCGGCTAGCGGATCGCATCCCCGATCGTCGCCATGGCCTGATTGAACGCGCCCGTGGAGTTGTTGGCGAACAGCTGGACCGCCCCGACGATCGCCACGAAGATCGCGGCGATGATCAGCCCGTACTCGATCGAGGTCGCGCCCCTGTCGTCGTTCAGAAACCGGCGGATCAGCGTCATCATCGAACCCTCCCGGGCCAATATCACAGAAGGTCGCGCAGCCAGGCCACCAGCGGCGCGTCGGCGGGCGGCATGGGGTAGTCCGAAAGGCGTTCCGGCTTCACCCAGGCCAGGGCGGCGTGTTCGCGTCGGACGACCACGCCCGACCAGCGTCGGCATAGATACAGTGGCATCAACAGGTGAAACGAATCGTAAGCGTGGCTCGCGAAAACGAACGGCGCGAGGCAGGCCTGGTGGACGTCGATGCCCAGTTCCTCGTGCAGCTCGCGGATCAGGGCGGCTTCGGGGCGTTCACCCGGCTCGACCTTGCCGCCCGGGAACTCCCACAGGCCCGCCAGGGCCTTGCCCTCGGGCCGCTGGGCGATCAGGATGCGGCCGTCGACGTCGATCAGGGCGACGGCGACCACGAGGACGGTGGGCAGGGCGGGATCGGTCATTCCCGCCCTTACCGTTTCGCGTAACCGGTCTGCAATCATTGGTCACACAGTGTGGCTGCGGTGTCCTTGCGGACCGGGGCCGCAATCAGGCAAGACGGTTTGCCTTCGTTCCGCCGACGCCCGGCGGGGTCCCCCGCCCAAAAGAGACCGCGCGCTTCGTCATGGCTCCCTCGTCCCTGTCAGACGCCCTTTCCAGCCCGGAGGCCCAGGCCTTCGCCACCGGCTTTCCCGTGCTCGTGATGCACCTTTTAGTGACCCTCGGGCTGCTGGGTGCCGGGGCTGTGATCTATGCCCTGCTGACGCCGTGGAAGGAGATCACCCTGATCCGCCAGGGCAATGCGGCGGCCAGCGTCGCCTTCGGCGGCGTGCTGCTGGGGCTCGCCATTCCCCTTGCGGTCTCGATGTCGGTCTCCACCTCGATCCGCGATATCCTGCTCTGGGGCGTTGCGACCCTGGTGCTCCAGCTGCTGGCGTTCCGCATTGTGGACCTGGTGCTGACCGGCCTGCCCCAGCGCATCCAGGAGGGCGAGGTGTCCGCTGCCGTGCTGCTGGTCTCGGCCAAACTGGCGACGGCGCTCATCCTCGCTGCAGCCCTGACCGGCTGAGCCGGCCGGACCCATGCGCCTTCCCCGCCCGCCGGACTGGCTGATCTATTCGAGCGTGGTCCTGATCCTGATTGTCGGCTCCCTCAACCGCCGCGAAAACGCCGACGCCCCGCCTGCGCCGCCGCCGCCGGACGAGGTCGAGGGTGCGCTGCTGGGCCCCATCACCCCGTTCGATCCGGCGGTCACCGTGACCACGCCGGACATGCCGTTCCAGCCGTCCTCCGGCACCGCCTTCTCGATCGCCGGCCAGGGTCGCTGGCTGACCGCGCGCCATGTGGTGGAGGGTTGCCGTCGGCCCGCGCTGGTGGTCGGCGGCGGCCGGGCCGTGGCCGCCGACGTGCGCCTGTCGCCGCGCGCCGACATCGCCCTGCTGATCACGGCGGGCGGGCCGCCGGCGCTGCCGGTCACAACCACCACCCCGCTTCAGGTCGGGCAGCGCGCGTTCCATGCAGGCTTTCCGCAGGGCCGTCCCGGTGAGGTCACCTCGCGCCTGCTGGGTCGTGAAACCCTCAAGGTGCGGGGGCGCGGGGCCCGCGATGAGCCGGTCCTGGCCTGGGCCGAGGTCGGCCGGACGCTCGGTCTGGAGGGCACGCTCGCGGGCCTGTCCGGTGCCCCGGCCCTGGATCGACGCGGGCGGGTGGTCGCCCTGACCATCGCCGAGGCCCCCCGTCGTGGACGGATCTATACGACCGCCCCGGATACCCTTGGGCCTGCGATCCGCGGGGAGCAGCGGCCTGACGAGCTTCTGCTCGGCGAGCCGGTCACGATCGACAACTACGGCCGGGTCGCCGACGACCTGCGGCGGGACCTGCGCATCGCCCAGGTCGTCTGCCTGTCGGCCTGACCGGTCCGCATGATCCTGCCCGTCGACCCGCATCTCTATCTGGTCTTCCTGGGCGTGATGGCCGTGATGGCCGTTACGCCCGGACCCGCCAACCTGTTCTCCATCGCCACCGGGATCGAGCGGGGGCGGCGCGCCGTTCTGCTCGCGGTTCTCGGGATGAACCTGGCGACCCTTGTCTGGTTCGGGGCCGCCGCACTGGGCCTCGGTGCCCTCGTTGGGGCCTTTCCCGTTGTCTTCCGCTGGATGGCGGTCGCAGGTGCCGTCTATGTGGCCTGGCTGGGCGGTTCCGCCGTATGGACGGCCTGGAGCCCTGCCCGGCCCGCGGCAGCCCCGGCAGATGCCCGGGTCCAGCCGCGCCGGCCGGCTTTCGTCGACGGTTTTCTGGTGCAGATCGCCAACCCCAAGGCGCTGCTGTTTTTCACCGCCGTGCTGCCACCGTTCCTCGACGTCGACCGGCCCGCCGGGCCTCAGCTGGCGCTGTTTGCGGCGGCGGTGATCGGCATGGACGTCCTGACGATGAGCGCATACGGTCTGGGTGGCGCGGCTCTGGCGCGTCGCATGGGCGAGCCCCGGTTCCGCCGTCTGTTCGGCACCTTGGTCGGGGGGCTGCTCTTGACCGCTGCTGTACTGATTATCTCGCGTTTATAGCGACTTGTATCTCGAAGGAACGTCGTCGTTCATGTCACGTTCAGCTGAAGTGACGGATTGTCCCCCCTCCTTTCGGAGCCACCGATGAAACCCTCGTCTCGTACCCTTATGGTGGTCGCCGCCGCCGCATTGACGCTCGCGGCCTGCGCCACCGCTACCCCCTACGCCCCGGCCGGCCTGAACGGGCAGCGCGGAGGCTATGCCGAACAGCGGCTTGAGAGTAATCGTTACAACGTCAGTTTCGCGGGGAACTCTGTCACCTCACGCGAGCAGGTCGAGATGTCGCTGCTGTTGCGCGCCGCTGAACTGACCACCGAAAACGGCTACGACTGGTTCTCGACGGTCAACCGCGCCACCGACCGAGACACCCGGTATCAGGCCACCAGAGACCCGTTCTTCGACACGTATGGACCTTACTGGCGGCCGTCCTGGCGCTACTACGGGCTCGGACGCTGGAGCCGCTGGAACGATCCGTTCTGGGGCCGCTCGGACTTCGACGTCCAGCAGATCGACCGCTATGAGGCCACCGCCGAGATCGTGATGGGGCGTGGTCCCAAGCCGGCCGGCGACGCCAACGCCTTCGACGCCCGCGAGGTCATCGCAAACCTGACCGGCCGCGTCACCCGCCCGATGTAAGGTGGTCAGCGGGCGGGGCTACACGGTCCTCGCCCGGGGCGGATTCGACCGGCGTGGGGTCGGCCACCGGCGACGGGTCGGCTGGCGACACATAGTCCGCGATCGCGTCAAACTCGCTCAGGAAGACCGCACGCAGGTCGTCGGTTTCCATGATGACCTCGTGTTTGGCACCGTCGATCTCGACATACCGGCCGCGCCCCAGTCGTTTGGCGGCCCAGCGACTGGTCTGTTTCCAGACAAGGTCGTCGTTCCCGGCCTGAACGATGGTACAGGGGATGCGGACTGATTTCAGGGCCTTCAGTTTCAGCGACCGCTCGCCTGCGTCGATGCCGAAGGCCAGCCAGCCCCAGGTCGGGCCGCCGACCGCCAGATGCGGACAGGCATAAAGCTGCTGGCGCCACATTTCGTAGCGGCTCTCGTCGGACGTCAGCGCATCCTTGTCGAAGGTGTGGTCGAAGGGATCGTCCGGGTCATCCAGAACAAAATCGCCGGCCTTGCCGTGACGCACGTTCCAGCGCACGGCCAGTTTTACAGACCACATCGACCGCTTTCCGGTCTTGACCCGAAGCATGGGGCTGGACAGGATCGCCCCCGCAAAACGGCTGTCGCCCGCTTCCAGGCTGAGCAGGTTCAGAACGCCGCCCATGGAATGGCCCACCATCACCCACGGTTTCGGGGCCCGCGTTTCGAACGTTTCGAGCAGCCGGGCGTAGTCGTCGAGGAACTCCTCAACCGCCCGGGCGTGCCCCTTCAGCCGGTCCGGCAGGAGGCGAGCCGAAAGGCCCTGTCCGCGCCAGTCGTGGGCCAGGACGCACCAACCGCGCGCGAGGAAGTTTCCGATAACCTCGAAATATTTCTCAATCGGCTCGGTGCGCCCCGGGCTCAGCACGACGGTACCGCGCGGCGTGGACGCGACCAGGGTTGACGGGGTCCAGAAGGCGGCGCGCAGACGCAACCCTCCCGCGCCCCTGAACCACTCTCCTGTACCCCCCGGCGGAGAGGCGGCACCCGGGACCCCCATCAGCGGGGCGTTGGCGGCGAAGGCTGCGGCGCGGTTCACTCAGGCTTCCTGAACTTCAAGGTCATGCGATCGCTCTCACCAATCGCGTCGTAGTCTTTGCGGTCGAATTCGGGATCGGGCGGCTCCCCCTGCGGGGCCGTAAGCCGACGCGGCGGCAGGGTCTCCACCCCGAAGGGATGGTCCTTGGTGTCCTTGGGATTGGCGTTGATCTCGGAGGCCGCGACGAAGATGAAGCCCGCCTCGGCCGCCAGCTGTCGCACGAAAGCTTCCTGGACATAACCGTTCGCCGCCGCCGGATCCTGGTCCTGGTCGGGGGCCAGTCGATGCTGCTCCACCCCCAGAATCCCGCCGGGCTTGAGCGCCGCATAGGCATCAGCAAACGCCTTTTCCGCGATGCCCGCCGCCATCCAGGCATGGATGTTGCGCAGGAACAGGGCCATGTCCGCCGTGCCGGCAGGGGCCACGGGACCGGTCGTGGCACCGAACTGACTGAACTTGACCTCGCCGTAAAGCCGCCGATCCGCACCGAAGCGGCGCTCGAAATTGGCATTGAGCGCCGCCTGGGCCGGGTCGGAGCCGGGCCCGGCGGCCAGGCCCGCCGCATAGTAGGCTCCGTCCCCCCGGTTCAGATAGGGTGCCAGAATCTCGGTGAACCAGCCGCTTCCCGGCCAGAATTCGACCACCGTCATCCCCGGCTGAAGTCCGAAGAACCTCAATGTTTCCAGTGGGTGGCGAAAGGCGTCTCGTGACCGGTCCGCAGCGCGCCACGGGCCCTGGATCGCCCACTCCAGCGAACCTTCGGGCGGGCCTGTCGGGGCACTGGCCTTTTCGGCGTCCGGCGTTTCGCGGCCGCAGCCCGTCAGGCCTGCGATCAGCGTCACGCCGGCGAGCAAGGCCCGGCGTGAAGGCCGCATTCGAGCGTTCGGAGCCGGATCCTGCATCAAAACTCCCCGTCCCGGCACCGTCCGGACGGCACCGCCGCTTCGGAAGAGGCCGGGATAGAGGGGTTCGGCAGGGGCGTCAAAGCTTTGACGGCTCAGGCGGGTTTGCGAAACCGCAGGGTCATCCGGTCGCTCTCGCCGATCGCATCGTACTCAGCCCGTTCGGCGTCGGTCAGAGGGGTGGCGCGATCCGTGGTGCTGCCCTGGCGCGGCGCGCTGGTGCGGATCGGCGGCAAGGTCCAGACGCCGTAAGGGTGGTCACGATCGTCCTGCGGGTTGGCGTTCAATTCGCTGCGCGCATCAAGGACGAAGCCGGCGGCCTCGGCGGCCCGGATGACATAGCTTTCGGAGACATAGCCGGTCGGTGCGGTCTGGTCGGGATTCAGACCCTCTGCGGCACGGTGCTGTTCGATCGCCAGGACCCCGCCGGGCTTCAGGGCCTTGAAGAAGGCCTGAAGGAAGGGGTCGGTTCGACCGCCGCGATGCCAGTTGTGGAAGGCGCGGGCGACCAGAACCATGTCGGCGGTCCCGTCCTCGACGACCATGCTTTCGGCCGGATTGCTGACCGGGACATAGCGGCCCCCGGTCGCGGCGGCATAGGGCTGCAGGATCCCTGTCCACCAGCCGCCCCGGCCGGGCGAGATCTCGACGACGGTGGATCCGGGCGTCAGCCCCCAGAAGGTCAGGCTCTCGAACGGATGGCGATAGCGGTCGCGGGCCACGTCGGCGGCCGGGCGGGCGTCCGAGCCGATCGCAGCCTGCAGGGCGGCGTCCTCCTGCAGCACCGGTGGCGACATCGCCGCCCGATGGCCAGCCCCCTGGGCTTCGCGCTCGCTCGCGGCGGGCAGGGCCAGGGCCGGGGCGGCGCCCGCAGACATCAGTGTGAAGGCGGTAGCGAGGGCAAGAGTCGACGCGCGCATGAACAGCTCCTGGAAAATGACAAGGTCAGGGACACATTAAGGACCGGGCTCGCCGGGGCAAGCGAAGATGCCGAAACCGGGGGGACTTGACGACGCAAGCCGACACCCCAGATCCCATCCCGAGAGCGCCGGTTTCGGGCTTTCGCAACCCGCGCGGGGCCTTTCGGGGACCGGGTGGGCTGAACCCCATGGCCGTCCCGGGCCAAAACGCGGGGCGGTTCAATCTTGCTGATCATCAGGAGATCGACATGCGTACCATCGACTTTACACCCCTTTATCGCTCCGCCGTGGGCTTTGACCGTCTCGCCGGTCTGCTGGAAAGCGCCGCGCGCGCAGGCCAGGAGACCGGCTGGCCGCCTTACAATATCGAGACGACTGGCGAGAACACCTACCGGATCGAGATTGCCGTCGCCGGCTTCAAACCCGACGAACTGACCCTGGAGGTCAAGGAGAGCCTGCTGACCGTCACCGGCCGCAAGACTGCCAACGACGATGCGGGCGCGAACCGGACCTATCTGCATCGCGGTCTGGCCGAGCGCGACTTCGAGCGCCGCTTCCAGCTGGCCGACTACGTTCTCGTGACCGACGCCAACCTGGCCGACGGCCTGCTGTCGATCTCGCTGAAGCGCGAGCTGCCTGAAGCCCTCACGCCGCGCACCGTCGCCATCT
>JBBSCK010000075.1:0-13463 GCA_038250335.1 Caulobacterales bacterium | reverse complement strand
GGGACGCCTGCGAGCCCCGGCTGCGCGCCCTGGCCGAGAGCCTCGACCATGAAGCCGTGCCGCGGGGACGCTTTCACGAACGCGACGCCGCCGCCCCCCTCCCGCGCGCCTATCAGTGGGCGGACGGGTCGGCCTATGTGAACCATGTCGAGCTCGTGCGCCGGGCCCGCGGGGCCGAGATGCCCGCCAGCTTCTGGACCGATCCGCTGATGTACCAGGGCGGGTCGGACCAGTTCCTTGGGCCCCGCGATCCTATCGCCCTGGCCGATGAAAGCTGGGGCTGCGACCTTGAGGCCGAGGTGGTGGTCGTCACCGGCGATGTGCCGCAAGGCGTGACGCCGGAGGCCGCGCGCGATCACATCCGGCTGGTCGGGCTGGTCAACGACGTCTCGTTGCGGAACCTGATCCCCGGCGAACTGGCCAAGGGGTTCGGCTTCGTCCAGTCCAAGCCGGCCAGCGCCCTGTCCCCCGTCTTCGTAACCCCGGATGCCCTCGGCGATCGCTGGAAGGACGGCAAGCTGCACGGTGCCCTGGCGGTCCAGCTGAACGGCGAGGATTTCGGTCGCGCCGACGCGGGCGTCGACATGACCTTCGATTTCGGCGTCCTGATCGCCCATCTGGCCAGGACCCGGGCGCTGGTCTCGGGCACGATCGTCGGCTCCGGCACAGTCTCCAACCGCGACGCCGACGGCGGCCCCGGCAAGCCCGTCAGCCAGGGCGGACTGGGCTATTCCTGCATCGCCGAGGTCCGCACGGTCGAGACCCTGACCGGAGGAGCGGCGACGACACCGTTCCTGAAGCACGGCGACACGGTCCGCATCGAGATGCTGGACGAGAAACGCCACTCGATCTTCGGGGCCATCGAACAGGTGGTGCAGCCGCTCTAGAACAGCCCCGCTTGCGCGGCCGTCCGGACAAGCCCAAACGAGTGCCTCTCCGCTCCATTCTGCCGAGTGATCCGATGCGTCTGCCTACGATGACGGTCATGGCTTTGCTGCTCCTGGCGGTGCCCGCAGCAGGTCAGGAGCCACTTGAGGACTGGGACATCCTGGTCGATCCGTCCAACAGGCTCACCATGGCCTATACGGACTTCAACAACGGTCTCAGTGTCGCCGTCCGGTGCGTTGATGGCGGCTATGAAGCCGTTCTGGCGGGCCTGCCGCCGGTGGTCGGTCTTGAACGCCGTCCCCTGACGATCCAGTTTCGCGAAGGCCAGGCGTCGCCCACCCTGTGGAACGTGGCGGTGGATCCGACGATCGCCGTCAGCGAAAGACCGGCGTCCTTCGCCCGCGATCTTCGCGAAGGCGGGAGATTGCAGATTGTGGCACCGGGGGCCGCCGAAGGCGGTCGAAACCTGCGTTACGTGCTGGACCTGCCGGCCTCCAGCACATCCGTCGACCGGACCCTTCAGGCCTGCGGCAAGCCGCTGGTCGATCCGCGGGATGCAGAGCTGGCGGCGCTGGGCGACAGCGGCCTGCCGGGCGGAGTGAGCTGGGCCTCACTCCCGCGACCCAGCTTTCCGTCGACTGCGGTGTACGAGGCAGGTTTCGCGGTCATCAGCTGCATGACCGAACCGGATGGCCGCCTGCGCGCCTGCGAGGTCGAGACCGAACACCCGAGGGACGGAGGGTTTGGGGCCGCAGCGCTGCACGCCACGCGACGCGCCCGGCTGGAAAACACGGACGATGCCGCCGCACCGGTGCCGCTGAGGCGCATCCTGTACCGGACCAATTTTCGGCTCGCGACGGAGGCCGAAAACCTGACTCCGCCGAGCCGCCTCCCGCGCAACCTGCCGCCCAGCCTTTCGCGTCGTCAGTAGACAGGCGTCAGTTCGCCTGCATGACCTGCGCCGAGAACCGCTCCATCTCCTCCTCCTGCGGCGACATCTGCAGCAGGACAAGGTCCAGACCGGCCGCCTCGAACGCTTCAATCCGTTCCCGAACCGTCTCGGGCGTGCCGACGAAACCGGGCCTCAGACCACGGTTGGAAACGCTGTACTCGCGGATCTTCAGCTCGCGTTCGAGCTCGGTGCCCGAGAGCCACTGGTCGAAATTGGCGAAGCCGGCGGGAGGCGTTCCGTCCGCCAGACCGGGGATCGTCGTGATGCGTTCCAGCTCGCGTTCAGCCTCGGCCTGACTGTCGCGAACGATCGCATAGCCCGCCATGCCGTACTGCATGGGCGGCAGGGCGAACGCCTCGCGCCGGCCCTTCATGTCGGCGACCTTCGCAGCGATATGCTCCGGTTCGTCACCGTGCATGACATAGGCGTCGCAGTGCCGGGCGATCAGGGTCTTGGCCGCCTCGGACTCGCCACCCGCGTAGATGACAGGACGGGGGCGGTCCGGGGTCGAGGTGGGCTTGGGTTCCACGATAGCGTCGTTCAGCGTGTAGTAGCGGCCGTCGAAATCGACGCGCTTCTCCGTCCACAGACGATCCAGAACCTGCAGCCATTCGGCGGTGCGGCCGTAGCGGTCATCATGCTGGTCGAACTGCAGGCCATAGCTCTCGGCCTCTTTCGCCCACCAGGACGAGACGACGTTGAGGGCCAGCCGCCCGTTCGAGATCCGGTCGATATTGGCGGCGGTCTTGGCGAACAGGGCCGGCTGATGGAAGTTCGGCCGCACCGCCACCATCAACTCGATGCTCTCTGTGATCGACGCCAGCGCCGCTGCCGTGGACCAGGCGTCCAGCGCCGGTGCCTCGATGCCCTTGATGTCGTTCAGGTTCAGCTCGGCGATCAGGGTCAGGTCATAGCCCAGCGCCTCGGAGCGTTTGACCAGGCGGGACATGTTTTCCCACGAGGCCTCGCGCTCGTCCGGGACGTTCCTCAGCCAGCCGCCGAACACGGGGGCCCAGTATCCGTATCTCATTGTTCGGCTCCCCTGGCGCGTTTCACCTTCTCCTTCGCCACGATTCCCTTCAGCCAGTCGACGAGGTTGTCGTGCGGGTCAAAGCCCAGAACCTCCATCGGCCTGGCCACGAAGTTGGACAGGGCGTTGATGTCATAGAACAGGACCGATCCGTCGCGCTCGTCGATCAAATACTCGACCGAACCGACCTCCAGGTTACCCGCCGCGACGATCCGCTCGACCGCATCGGTGACTTCCGCCGTCGGTTCGATCCGGGTCATGGTCAGGGCGGCTGCACCCGGCCGGATCAGACAGGCATCGGCCGGGCACAGGTCAAAGGTGTCGCCCGGGCTCTCGACATCCATCGCGTACAGGATCTTGCCGCCCAGGGTTTCGACCCGACCGATCTTGCCGCCGACGCGCGGCGCGTATTCCTGGATCAGGGAGATGCCGTTGACCCCGGCTGGCGCGGAGCCCTCGGCCGCCGCCGCCGCCAGGTCCTCCAGCGTGTCATAGCGGACAATGCCGGAACCGGAGCCGCCGATGTCGGCCTTGACCAGCACCGGAAACCGCAGCCCCTCCGCCGCGCCGGGCAGGTCCGCCTGACGATGGGCCACCCGCGTCGCCGGGCCTTTCAGCCCCAGCCGCGCGATCAGGCTGAGCTGGCGCGCCTTGGAGGTGTCGATCGGCAGGGCCGAGGCGTTGACCACCCGCGTCCCCTGGCCTTCCCAGTGCTCGAACAGGCTCTGGGCATAGAAGATCGGATGTTCCGGCTCGCGCAGAAAGGACGACATCGCCACCCGGCTGAACACCACGGTGGCGGGTGCCGGGGACGCCGCCGGAT
Organism: Caulobacterales bacterium; assembly: GCA_038250335.1. Classification (GTDB taxonomy): domain Bacteria; phylum Pseudomonadota; class Alphaproteobacteria; order Caulobacterales; family Caulobacteraceae; genus Brevundimonas. The sequence continues at coordinate 9,770 of JBBSCK010000075.1, read as the reverse complement.
CGAACCGGTGGCCCGCCAGCGGGACCTTCACATAGCTGACGCCGTGCCGGTCCAGCGCCGCGAACAGCGGCTCGAACCATTCGGGATGCTCATAGACAATGGCTAGGTCGGGCGCGTCGCCGGCAGGAAGGGCGTCTGTCATGCCCGGCCACATGCGTTACACCACGATGGAACGCAAGAGGCATGGGAAAATTCCCGACCCAAGTAGCGCGACGCGCGATAGCCCCCTACAAGACCGGTTCGCGGGCCCCGGTGGTGGAACTGGTAGACGCGCCGGACTCAAAATCCGGTTCCGAAAGGAGTGCCGGTTCGACCCCGGCCCGGGGCACCATCATCCCTGAAAAGGGATTGCGCGATTTCAGGGCGGGAACGCCTGGCGACTGTCACCGCCGGCTGTCTGAACGCTGTTCAATGGTACCGCCAGCCTGATCCGCCCGATGGCCTGTCTGCTTCCGGTCGACCATCTGGACGCACGCGCCATATCGCCTCATTGTCACGTCGCCGGCCTCGGGACGCAGCGTCCGCATGGCGCGCCCGAAGGGAACCTTGCCCGATATGACCCTTCTGCTGATCGGCCTTGCCGTGTTCCTCGGGGCCCACTCGATCAATATCTTTGCGTCACGGCCGCGCGCCGCGCTGATCGCACGGATCGGGCCGGGGCCCTGGAAGGGGATCTATTCGATCGTCTCCCTCGCGGGATTTGTCCTGCTGATCATGGGCTATGCAGCCGCGCGGACCGCTCCACCGCTCTGGTCGCCACCGCCGGGCGCGGTCCATGCCGCCGCAAGCCTGGTGCTGCTGGGCTTTATCCTCAACGCGGCCGCCTACTGGCCGGGCAATCACATCAAGGTGGCCGTCAGGGACCCCATGGTTCTGGGCGTGCTCTTTTGGGCCGGCGGCCATCTTCTGGTGAAGTCCTCGCCGCCGGCGCTCGCGCTGTTCGGCGGCTTCCTCGTCTGGGCGGCGGTCGATTTCGTGTCCTCGCGGATGCGCCCTGCCGCGCCGGCGGGCCCGAGGCCGCGCCTGGTCAACACGATCGGCGTCGTCGTTCTGGGGAGCCTCCTCTTCGCCGTCTTCGCCTTCTATCTCCACGGCGTGTTGTTCGGCGTGCGGCCGTTCGGCTGAGGCGGGCGTTTCCAACCCGTTCGGCAACCTGGCCCGGGACATCGTGTCGCCGGTCGGGATCAAGGGCGGTGACGTGTACATTCAGCTGACGGCGAGATCCTGAGCATGATCAATCTGAACAGACGCGGTCTGGTCGCGGCAGGGGTCGGACTGGGCCTTGGCCTCGGTGCCGGATCCGCCACAGCGCAGGGCGTGTCGCGCTTCACGGGTAGGCAGGCCGGTGGCGGGGTCGCCGATCACGCCGCCTTTGACGCCCTGCTGTCCCGGCGCGCACGCGACTCTCGCGACGGCGTGGTGCGGGTTGACTACGCCGGCTGGCGCGGCTCAGCCGCCGATCGCGCCGCGCTGGGCAGCTACATCGACACCCTGTCCGCGCTCGACCCCCTCAGCCTGACCCAACCCGAGCAGTTCGCCTACTGGGCCAATCTCTATAACGCCCTGACCATTCGCGTGGTGGTGGACGAATGGCCGGTGCGGTCGATCCGCGACATCAGGTCTTCGCTTCTGGTGGCCGGACCGTGGAGGAAGACCGTCGCCCGGGTCGGCGGCGTCGATCTGTCGCTGGACGACATCGAGCACGAAATCCTGCGCAAGGGCTGGTCCGATCCGCGCGTCCACTATGCGGTCAACTGCGCCTCCTTCGGCTGTCCCAACCTGCCGCTGAGGGCGTGGCGGGGGGAAGGCCTCGGGCCGGCGCTCGATGTCGCAGCGCGGTCCTATGTCAACCATCCTCGCGGGGTGACATTCAACGGCGTGACCCTGACGGTGTCGTCAATCTACAAATGGTACGCGGCTGACTTCGGCGGTACTGACGCCCGGGTGATCGCCCACCTCACCCAATATGCAGCAGCGCCCCTCGCGGCCCGGCTGAGGCAGACCAACCGGATTTCCGGCGAGACTTACAACTGGGCGATCAACGCCACGACAGGACGCTGATGACCGGTCTCAAACGCTATCTTCCCTTGCTGATCCTGGTCGTCGTGGTGGTGGCGGTCTTCGCCAGCGGCGTGACCCGCTACCTCAATATCGAAGCGCTGCAAACCCACGAGGCCGCCTTGCGTGCCTTCGTTGGCGACAACCTCATCCTCGCTCTCGTCACCTTCATCGCCATCTATGCGGTCGCCACGGCCGTCAGCCTGCCCGGGGCGCTGATCCTGACCCTGACCGGCGGCTATCTGTTCGGGACGTGGATCGGCGGCTCGGCCACCGTGGTCGGGGCCACGCTCGGCGCCGTGCTGGTCTTTTATGCGGTGCGCACCTCGCTGGGCGCAGCGTTGCGTCGCCGGGCCGAGGCCTCGGGCGGCAAGCTCAAGGCCGTCATCGACGGCGTCGAGGCCGGAGCCTTCGGCTATATCCTGACGCTGCGGCTGGTGCCGCTGGCCCCGTTCTGGCTGGTCAATATCGCCGCCGCCCTCGCCCACGCACCGCTCCGGGCCTACACGCTGGCGACCTTCCTCGGAATCATGCCGGCGACCTTCATCTACAGCGGCATCGGGGCCGGGATCGGCGACCTGATCGCGCGCGGCGAGGCACCGGACGCCGGGGTCATCTTCGAGCCGGCGATCCTTCTGCCGCTGGTCGGTCTGGGTCTCCTGTCGCTGGGGGTCACCCTTTATCAGCGCCGCCGCGCCAGAACCGGAGACGCGCTGTGAACGCCAGGACCCTCAAGGTCGACATGGCCGTCATCGGCGCCGGGTCGGGCGGCCTGTCCGCTGCGGCGGGCGCGGCCAAGCTGGGGCTCAAGGTCGTGCTGTTCGAGAAGGGCGAGATGGGCGGCGACTGCCTGAACTATGGCTGCGTCCCGTCCAAGGCCCTGATCGCAGCGGCCAGCGCCGCCCATGAGACCCGCACAGCCGCCGGGCTCGGCATTTCCGTCGGTCCGGTGAAAGTCGATTTCCCCGGCGTCATGGCCCACGTCCACGCCGCTATCGCCGCCATCGCACCCAATGACAGCCAGGCCCGGTTCGAGGGGCTCGGCGTGCGGGTCGTTCGCGAGGCGGCCCGGTTCATCGATGACCGCACCCTCGCGAGCGACAGCGTGCGGGTCCAGGCCCGCAAGATCATCGTCGCCACCGGCTCCCGCGCCGCCGTGCCGGCGATTCCGGGCCTGGAGGCCGTCCCCTATCTGACCAATGAGACACTGTTCGACCTGACCACACTGCCCAAGCGCCTGATCGTGCTCGGTGGCGGTCCCATCGGGGTCGAGCTGGGCCAGGCCTTCCGGCGGCTGGGCTCCGAGGTGGTGATCATCGAGGCCGACGCCCTGCTGGGACGCGAGGACCCTGACGCCGCCGCCGTGGTGCTGGCCCAGCTTCGCGCCGACGGGGTGGAGGTGATGTCAGGCTGCAAGGCGACGCGGGTCGAGGCCGGACCGACGCTGCAGGTCGATTGCGACGGCCAGACCCGGACGGTCACCGGCTCGCACCTGCTGGTCGCGGTGGGACGGAAAGCTTCGCTGGACGGTCTCGATCTCGACAAGGCGAGTGTCGCGACCGACGGCAACGGCATCGTCACCGACAAATCCCTGCGCAGCAGCAACCACCGCATCTACGCCGTGGGCGACGCCGCAGGCCGGGGCCAGTTCACCCATCTGGCCGGGGCGCACGCCTCGCTGGTGGTTCGCCGGGCCGTCTTCGCCCTGCCGGTCAATGCGGACGCCCTGCAGGTGCCGCGCGTGACCTACTGCGATCCGGAACTGGCTGCCATCGGCCTGGGCGAGGCCGAAGCCCGCAAGGTCCACGGCGATGATCTGCGCGTCGAGACCTTTGACTTCGCCGAGAATGACCGGGCCATTGCCGAAGGCGACACCCGCGGCTTCGGCAAGCTGATCACCACGAAAAAGGGCAAGGTGCTGGGCGTCACCCTCGTCGGCCGCCACGCCGGAGACCATATCCATCTGTGGTCGCTGGTGCTGTCGGCCGGGCTTAAACTCAGTCAGCTGACCAGCATGATCGCTCCGTATCCGACCCGCGGTGAGATCGGCAAACGCCTGGCCGGCAAATGGTACACACCGGCCCTGTTCTCGGACCGGACCCGCCTTCTGGTCTCGTTCCTGAAACGGTTCGCCTGACAGCAACAGGGCCCGGCCGACGACGGCGGACCTGGTGCCGGTTCAGCGATACTCCGGGTTTGGATGATCGAAGCGCTCGCCCCTGTCCCAGGCGGCCTTCTGATTGCCGTACGCGGGAATGCCGCCGGCATCTTTCAGCATGCGGGCCATGTGCATCAGGTTCCACGCCATGAAGGTGGTGTTGCGCCGAGTAAAGTCGTTGTCGAGGCCGACCTTGCCGTCGTCGCCGTAGGACGGTCCCGGCCCCGCCTCGCCGATCCAGCCGGCATCGGCCTGGGGCGGAATGACATAGCCGAGGTGCTGAAGCGAATAGAGGATGTTCATGGCGCAATGTTTGATGCCGTCCTCGTTGCCTGTGACAATGCAGCCTCCGACCCGGCCGTAGTAGGCCCACTGGCCCTTTTCGTTCAGCTTGCCGGAATAGCCGTACAGCCGCTCGATCACCCGGGTGCAGATCGACGACTTGTCACCCAGCCAGATCGGCGTGCCGATGACCAGGATGTTGGCCGCCATCACCTGTTCCTGCACCGCAGGCCAGCCGTCACTGTCCCAGCCGTGTTCGGTCATGTCCGGCTGGACGCCGGGTGGAATGTCCAGATCGGCGGCACGAAGCGTGGTGGTCTTCACCCCCCGGGCCTTCATGATGGCGATGGCGACATCCACCAGGGTCTGGGTGTGCGAGGGCTCGCTGGACCGTTTCAGGCTGGTGTTGATGAAGACAGCGCTGAGATCGTCATAGGTCGTCATGGTCGCTCTCCTGTCGTTTGGGGTGGCGCTCGCATGCGCCGGACGAAGCCGAGGTCGAGATAACGTTTCAACCGGAGGGACAGGCGACCCATCCACCAGAACCGGCCCCGATGTGCGAGGCCCGAGCCATCGCCCAGGTCCATGATCGACAGCCATCGCCGTTGAGGCCGATAGGATCGAAGGGTCTGACCGCAGCCCAGCGCCACCAGGTTGTCGAGCAGGACCGGCGCGGCACGCACGCCGAAAACCCCTGCAGCCGGCCGTCGGGAGTCGGCGATCACGGCGCAGTCTCCGGTCGCGAAAAGCGTCGCTTCGCCGACCGATTGAAGGGTCGCTGTCACCCTCAAACGTCCGTCACCATCGACGGGCAAACCCAGACCGGCGATCAGGGGCGGGGCTATAAGACCCGTCGCCAGCACCAGATGGTCACATGGCAAGGTCGCGCCGTCGGCCAGTCGACAGGCACCCGCCTCGCGCCCGACGACGGCCCCGGTCTGGAAGGCGACCCCCCGTGCCCTCAGCGACGCCAGCAACCGGTCGCGGGCGGCCGCCGGCAGGCCGCCCCCGAAGGTCGGGGAGACCACGGTCACGTCGGGGCGCCGTCCAGCGGTTTCGAACAGGCCGCACAGGCTGGCGGCAATCTCCAGGGCGCTCTGGCCGCCCCCTGCGATCACCATCCCCGGTGCCGGGCCACCCCGGGAGATCTCACCTTCGAGCCGGGTGCGCAGGGCGAACAGGTTCGCCAGTGGCTTGACCGGCCAGACTCCGGCATGGGCGGCCAACGCATGCGGGTCATTCGCCACACTGCCGATGTTCAGTGACAGAATGTCAAAGGGCTCGAGCGCGCCGTCCGCCGGGGTCAGGACCCGCCCAGTGCGGTCAATGCCGCTGACGGATTCTGGCCGATGTCGCACGCCGAATTCCGCCGCGAGGGCCGCGACATTGATCTCGGCCGCCCCGATCGGCAGCGCCCCGGACAGGACGCCACTGGCGAGGCCGGAATAGTGGAACCGCGGCGGTGCGATCAGGGTCACTGCCAGCCCCGCCGCGCGCAGCCGTTCTGCCTCCCGCACCAGATGCAGGTGGGCGTGCCCCGCACCGACCAGCACAAGTCGGCGAAGCGTCATTCAGGCCGTCGCGCGGATCGGATCGTCATTGGCGACCTTGACCGTCGGTCCATTCGGCAGGTCCTCGAAGAAACATCGGGCAGTGATCCGGGCAGGGTGGCGCGCGCGGTCGGCGGCGGCGGCGAACACGCTTGAACGGAATGCAGGCCGACCGAAAAAGTTCGGCCGAACGGTGCGGCCGGTGGTGCCCGGGGCGACGTCTGCCTCTCAGGCCTCCGGTTCGGCTGATACCTGCGCCAGATAGTCTTCGATCCGTTTGGCATTGGCCCCGAGGTCACTCAGGCCGACGCGCGAGATCGACCGGACGTCGATGCGCGATCCCTGACCCCCGGCAGCCGGGCGCACCCGGATTATCACGTCATCCTGAAACCCAAACCAGAAGGTCTCGGCCGTCGCTTCCAGGGTTCCGCCGGCTTCATCCTCGGTGACGAGGGTCCAGCCGATGCCCCGCGCCGCGTCGCGGGCAGCAGCGAAGGCGGCGACCGGCGAAACTGCCAGTTCCTTCGTCCGCAGCATCGGATAAGCCTCCTGCCCGACCTGGCCGAGACTCCTGTCCCCGAAACGGGCGAAACCCTCGCCCTGATAGGCCTGGGCGGCGGTCAGCGGGGCAGTCATGTCCACCACCGGATTGGCCTCTTCGGCAGATCGCAGGGCCAACAGACGGGCGCTCGGCACCGGCGGATCGACGATGTCGGTGGAGATGTCGTGGATCGGCGGGATCGCGTCCGACTGGGCCTTGATCCAGCCCAGATACCCCAGACCCAGGGCGGGGATGATCAGGGCGATCAGGGCGACCGGCCAACTGCGGCGGGGCTTGCGCACCAGCAGCGCAATCAGGGCGACGACGGCGACCACTGTGGCTGCGATCAACAGAGGTAGCCCCCACTGTACGATCAGGACCCCGAGCCCGAACTGCCAGGACCAGAGCCCGAACTTCACCCCGAGGGCCGAGACCATGAACCAGACGGGAAGCAGCAGCGACACCGTCAGGGCGAGGCCGGCGCTCTTGGATCTCCAGGACATGATGCAGTTCTCCTTTTCACGGCAGCGTTCCACGTTCGGCACCGCTACGCCAGCGCCCGCGACTTCGCGACCCGTTGAAACCTTCCCGTCCGCAGGCCGAATGGTTAGGGAAATCGCGCACAGGCTCTGGGAGGCGGGAGCCGCGACTGTCAAAAGGGACCCAATGACGATGACACTCGCTTCGCCCTTCGCCACCCGTCGCGACGCCGCCGGTCCCGGCCGGTTCGTCGATCCCTTCGTCACCGCCGATGGATCACGCCGCGCCTCGGTGGACCAGACCCGACTGGAGACCCTTTGGTTCAACACCGGCAGCCTCTGCAACATCGCTTGCGTCAACTGCTACATTGAGAGCTCGCCGACCAACGACGCACTGGCCTATCTGACGCTGGATGATGTCGCCCGTTATCTGGCCGAGATTGCCGACGCAGGCCTGCCGACGCGCGAGATCGGCTTCACGGGCGGCGAGCCGTTCATGAACCCCGACATTCTTGCCATGCTTGATGCCGCGCTGGCGGCGGGCCACGAGGTCCTGGTCCTGACCAACGCCATGCGTCCGATGGTGCGTTGGGGTGAGCGGCTGGCGGATCTGGCCTTGGTCCATCGTGAGCGTCTGACCTTTCGCGTCAGTCTCGACCACCACACCGGGATCGTGCACGACGCCGAGCGCGGAACCGGCTCATGTGACAGGGCGTGGGAAGGTCTGGACTGGCTTGTCGCGCGCGACCTGCGTGTCGCCGTCGCCGGCCGCCGTCTGGCTGACGAGAGCGAAGCTGCAGCGCGCGAAGGCTATGCCGCCCTGTTCCGGTTGCGAGGTCTGCCGGTCAATGCCGGGGATCCGGGGGCTTTGGTGCTGTTCCCCGAGATGGAGCCGGACCGTGCGGTTCCCGAGATCACCGAGGCCTGCTGGAGTATTCTCGACCGCGCACCTGCGCAGATGATGTGCGCGACCAGCCGCATGGTCGTCCACCGCAGGGGCGCGGCCGAGGCCGCCGTCGTCGCCTGCACCCTGACGCCCTATGATCCGCAGTTCGAACTGGGCCGAACCCTTGCTGAGGCCTCGGGGCGGGTTCAGCTCAATCATCCCTTCTGCGCCCAGTTCTGCGTGCTGGGGGGCGCCAGTTGCAGCGCCACGTGACGTCACCGCCGCCTCCCCGGCTGGACGCCCTCGATGTGATCATTCCTGTGCTCAATGGTGCCGGGCACCTGGCCGGGACCCTGAACGCCCTTCCGCCGGTGAAAGCGGTCATCGTCGTGGACGGCGGCTCGACCGATGGGTCCGTCGCCACAGCCCAGGCCCATGGCGCGCGCGTCCTGCATTCGCCCCCCGGGCGCGGCGATCAACTCGCCCTCGGGGCCGAGGCCTCAAGCGCGCCATGGCGACTGTTCCTGCATGACGACACCCGGCCCGACGCCGCAGCCTGGGCCGCCCTGGCCGACCATATCGCCAAGCCGGAGGCTGTCGGGCAGGCGGCGGTGTTCCGCTTTCGGCTCGACGATCCGGCCTGGCAGGCCCGGCTGCTGGAGTTCGGCGTCCGACTGCGCGGCACGGTTCTGGCGCTGCCCTATGGCGATCAGGGGCTTCTGATCCACCGCGACCTGTATGACGCGATCGGTGGCTTCGCCCGCCTGCCGCTGATGGAGGATGTCGATCTGGTGCGGCGACTGGGTCGGCGGCGTCTTCGCCTGCTCGACGGTGCCGCCGTGACCTCGGCCGAGCGCTGGCGGCGGCGCGGCTGGATCCGCCAGAGCAGCCTCAACCTCTCCTGTCTCGCCCTCTATCTTCTGGGTGTCACCCCGACCCGGATCGCGCTGCTCTATGGCCGTTGACCGGCATCTGGTGCTGTTCGCGCGCCGGCCTCGCTATGGCGTGGGCAAGCGCCGCCTCGCCGCCGACGTCGGCGATCTGGAGGCGCTGCGGTTCGCCCGGGCCTCGCTGGATCGTCTGCGTCGCACGCTCGGCTCCGACCCGCGCTGGGTCCTGTGGATCGCCGTCTCGCCCGACCGGCCGACAGACTGGACCGCGCCCGCCCGCGCCATCGCCCAGGGACCGGGCAATCTCGGCGACCGGATGGGCCGCGTCGTGCGGGCCCTGCCGCCCGGGCCGGTCGTGATTATCGGAGCCGACACCCCGACCGTGACACGTCGGGATGTGGCCGACGCCTTCGCAGCCCTCGGCCGCCACGACGCCGTGTTCGGACCCGCCCGGGACGGCGGCTACTGGTTGATCGGCCTGCGTCGTTGGCCGCGCCAGCCTCTTCCGTTCGACCGGGTTCGCTGGTCGACCGAACACGCGCTCGCAGACACCGTCGCTGCGGTCGGGGACCGGCCGATCGCTTTGCTGCGGGTGCAGGAAGACGTCGATGATGGGCCGTCGCTGCAGCGCTACCTCAGGGCGCAGGGTCGGCGCTGAACAGTCTGGGACAGATCCCCGCCAGCTTGCGCGTAAGGTCCGGATCCCGAAATGCAGGGTCGGTCACGACGGCCTGATCCAGACCCGTGTCGATGGGTGAGGCGGGTCGGGTCTGCGGCACGCCCCGGACCAGTTCACCCAGCATCCGCCGCGCTGTTTCGGCGTTCGCTCTCATCGTGGCCAGCACCCCGGCGACCTCGACATGGGCCGTGTCGGCGCGCCAGCAGTCATAGTCGGTGACCATACAGACGCTGGCGTAAGGCAGCTC
>JBBSCK010000074.1:0-13501 GCA_038250335.1 Caulobacterales bacterium | reverse complement strand
GCCGGGCCGTCGGCGACCAGGGCTGCGCCAGTCTCGGGATCGTGGAAGCGGTAGCCCCGGTCGAACGGGAAGTCGCGCTCGTCAACGGTCAGGATCTGGATCAGGCAGACGTCCCGCCCCGAGGCGGCCAGCCGCTCGGCGACCTCGATGCAACCGTCATCGAAACCGTCGGTCAGGATCAGGATGAGATCGCCCGGTCCGATGCGGTCGCCGAAGAGGGTCAAATCGCGCGTCCAGCGGGCCACACCGGTGCTTTTCAGCGGAGCCATGGCCAGCCGCAGCCGGTCGCGGTGCCTCCCGCCGGCATGCGGCGTTATTACCATGGGACCGTTGGCCCCCTCGACGATCAGGCCGAAGCGGTCTCCTTGATGGAGGGCGATCTCGATCAGGCTGGCGGCGAGCCGCCGGGCGGCGTCGAACCGGGTCCAGTCGGGTCGGGCCAGATCCGCCTGGTCCATCGAGGCGCTGGCGTCCAGAAGGATCCAGACCGCGACGGGGCTTTCGCGTTCGGCGTCGCGCACGAAGAAGCGGTCAGAGCGGGCATACAGCTTCCAGTCGATGCTCCGCAGATCGTCGCCGCGCTCATAGGCCCGGTACTGGGCGAACTCGAGTCCCCCGCCGCGGTTGCGGCTGTCGTGCTGGCCCGCGCTGGCCAGCATCGCGGCGCGACGCGGAACGATGGACAGGCTGCGCAACCGGCTGCGCAGGTCTGGAGGCAGATCGAGCGGGGACATGCCGCCGCTCAGTCGGACGCCGGGGTGGGCAGGGCGGCCAGCAGGGCGGCGACGACGTCGTCGGTGGTCTTGCGTTCGGCCTCGGCGGCGAAGGACAGCAGGATGCGGTGGCGCATGACCGGGGCCGCCAGGGCCGCGACATCTTCGCGGGTGGCCGCCAGCCGGCCGTTCAGCAGGGCGCGGGCCTTGGCCGCAAGCACCAGGGCCTGACCGGCGCGCGGGCCAGCCCCCCAGCGGACGTAGTCGCGCACCGCCTGGGGGGCCTCGGGCGAGGGGCGGGTGGCGCGGACAAGGGTTGTGATCCAGGTCAGCAGGGCATCGCCGACATAGACGTCGCGGACCCATGTCTGCAGGGCGACAACATCCTCGCCGGTCATGACCTGCGGAACCACGCCCGTCGCCCCGCCGGTGGTCTGCACCAGAATGGCGCGTTCTTCTGCGGCGGTCGGATAGCCGACGCGGATGTTGAGCAGGAACCGGTCCAGCTGCGCCTCCGGCAGCGGATAGGTCCCCGCCTGTTCGAGCGGGTTCTGGGTCGCGAGGACGAAGAAGGGTTCGGCCAGTTTGTGGGTGACACCGGCGTAGCTGACGGTGTGCTCCTGCATGGCTTCCAGCAGGGCGGCCTGGGTCTTGGGCGGGGTCCGGTTCAGCTCGTCGGCAAGGAACAGGTTGGTAAAGACCGGCCCCGGCTGGAAGCGGAAGCTGCGACGGCCGGTGCCGTGGTCCTCCTCCAGCACCTCGGTGCCGAGGATGTCCGAGGGCATCAGGTCCGGGGTGAACTGGACGCGGCGGAACTGCAGCGCCAGTGCCTGGCCGAGCGTGCGGACCAGAAGGGTCTTGCCGAGGCCCGGCACCCCCTCGATCAGGCAGTGACCGCCGGCCAGCAGTCCGATCAGAAGCTGCTCGACCACCTCGTCCTGGCCGACAATGGCCTGGCCGATCGCTGCCTTGAGCCGCCCCAGTTGTTGAAGGCGCGCGTCGATCTCGGATGGGCTTGGCGTTTTGGTCATGGAGCGTTCCGGGGAGGAAGAGGTCGTGGCGTCAGGTCAGGCGGTCAGGGCGTAGATGACGATGTTGACCGCGAACCGGGTGTTGTCCTCGGCCAGGAACCGCTTGTTGCGCCAGTCGTAGTCCCACTCGCAGCCATAGTCCTTGTTGGAATACAGGACGCCCAGCCGACCCTCGATCTGGATCCCCTTGAGATAGTCGTGGACCAGGTCGTCGCCCCAGCCGTTAAGCTCGAAACTGGTCGTCGGCGGCCCGTCCTCGAACCGGAAGAAACTGCTGTAGAGGCCGTGGTCGTTCGGCAGTTTCTCAAGTGCTCCGGCCCCGAAGATCGTGGCCATCTGGCGCTCGAACGAGGTCGCGAACAGGCCGTCGATGTCGTGGTTGCAGTCGTCGACGAAGACGAAGCCGCCGTTGCGGACATAGCGTTCGAAATTGCGCGCCTCGGCGGCATTGAACTCGACCAGCTTGTGACCCGCCAGATAGCAGAAGGGTGCCGTGAGCATGGCGGGATCGGACAGGGCGATCACCCGCTCCTCCGGATCGACCCGCAGGTTGGTGTAGTCGACCAGCGACGTCAGGATATTGGCCGGCATCCGCTGGTCGACATCCCAGTTGCCGGAATCGTAGCGCAGCCGTGTGAACCAGAAATCGTAGTCGGCCCGGGCGGCGGCGGTGCGGGGCAATCCCGAAAGCAGGGTTGCCACCATGCCGCCGCCCAGAATCCGGAGACAGTCGGCGCGTGTCTGACTGGAACGCGACACACGCCGTTCCCGTCAGACGGCGTCGGACAGGGAGGTGAAGGTGAAGTCGCGCAGTCGCATCGGCGGGATCATCATCGTCTGGCCGCCGTCGCTGAGCCGGACCGACCGACCCAGCTCGTCGATGTTGTTCAGCATGATCACGGGGGATTCGTTGAAGCGGAAATTCTTCAGCGGATACTTCAGCTCGCCGTTCTCGATATAGAAGGTGCCGTCGCGGGTCAGGCCGGTCAGCAGCACCGTCTGGGGGTCCACCATGCGGATATACCAGGTGCGTGTCACCAGGATCCCGCGTCGGGTCTCGCGCACGAGATCGGAGGTCGATTTCGTCCCGCCCTCCATGATGAGGTTGCCCGGCTGTGCCATCGCCGGCCTGCCCTGTTTGTCGGCCCAGTAGCGCGAGGAGCGCAGGTTGGTGACGATGCCGTTCTCGATCATGACGAACCGGTCGCGCGGCAGACCGTCGCCGTCCCAGGGCAGGGCCGGAGCCTCGGGGTGGCGGGGGTCGGAATAGACGTTGACGCGCGGGTCGAAGACCTGCTCGCCGATCTTGTTGCCACCGCCGGCCCTGGACAGGAAGCTGCGACCTTCATCGGCTGACCGGGCATCGAAGAAGTTGAACATGAAGGAGATCAGGCCGGCCGCCGCCGCCGGTTCCAGGATGACCGTGTATTTGCCCGGCTCCAGCGCCTGGGCGTCGGCCGAGGCGCTGGCCTTGCGCATCGCGATCTGGATGTCGTTATCGACGTTGAAGCGACCGGCATCCTGCAGGTTCCGGGCGACCCAGCCAGAACCCCGGCCGTCCTCGGTCCGCACCGTGCAGGTGTAATCCATATCAGTGGACCGCTGATATCCGAAGTTACCGTTCGAATTGGCAGAAGCGACGAAGCTCTGGTTGTCGTTGAGGAAGCCCGCCGCGATCAGGCTCTGGCCTTTGCAGGGATCGATTGAGGCCCGGGCGATCTCGGCGCGGTTCTCGGGGGTGATGGTCGCCGTCGCCGCGCTGAAGGTGTTGGTGGCCCGGTAGGTCTGGCGCGGGACCGCCGGCATGAACTCGGGGTTCTCGGGGGCCAGTTTCGCCAGATCCTCGGCCCTGCGGACCACGCGCGCCAGTGCCGCGTCCGAGAACTCGTTGATGGCAGCCGTCCCGATCCGTTTGCCGAACGCGACCTGCACCGACAGCTCGGTGTTCGAGATCACCCCGCTGGTCGACACGTTGTTCAGGGCGAAACGGATATTGCCGTCGATGGTGCCCGCCAGTTGCGCCGTGCATTCGTCGGCGGCCGACAGCGCGATCACCTTGTCGAGGATCGTTCTGGCCTCGGCCTCGGTCATGATGCTCATGTGATTTTTCCCTTGGGTCCGATCAACCGAGCGAACGCGCGGTGTTGATGACATTGATCTTGTCGAAGCGCGTCGTGGACGAGCCGTGGCTGACGGCGGAGACCTGGCTGGGCTGGCCCTTTCCGTCGAAGAACGAGCCGAACATGCGATAATCGCTTTCGTCGCAGATGGCGCTGCAAGCATTCCAGAACTCGGGCGTGCGCATCTGGTAGGCGACATCCTCCAGCGGCTGGGTGATCTCGCCGTTCTTAATCTCGTAGAACAGGGTGCCGCCAAACTGGGCGTTGTAGCGCTGCTGGTCGATGGAGAAGGACCCCCGGCCCAGGATGTAGATGCCGTTCTCGACATTGGCGATCATGTCGTTGCGGGTCATGGGGACCTTGCCCGGCTCCAGCGAGACGTTCGGCATGCGCTGGAATTGCACCGCCGACCAGCTGTCGGCATAGGAGCAGCCGTCCGACGCGGTCTTGCCGAGGATGTGGGCCTGATCGCGCGTCGCCTGATAGTCGACCAGCTTGCCGTTCTCGATCAGGTTCCACCGCCTGGTGGCCACGCCCTCGTCGTCATAGCCGACGGCACCGAGGCTGCCCGGCTGAGTCTTGTCGGCGAATAGGTTGACGATCTCCGAGCCGTACTGGAAGCGCGCCTCGCGCTTGTCGAGGGTGGCGAAGCTGGTGCCGGCAAAGTTGGCCTCGTAGCCGAGGACCCGGTCCAGTTCGAGCGGGTGGCCGACCGATTCGTGGATGGTCAGGCCGAGATGGTCGGGGTCCAGAACCAGGTCGTACTGACCAGGCTCGACCGACTTTGCGGTCAGCTTCTCGCGCGCCTGGCGGGCAGCGGCAATCGCGTCCTCGCGCATATCATACGACATGCCGTAGCTGACGACCCCGTTCGAGGCGGTCAGCTTGTCTTCGGCCCGGCCGTCCAGATATTCGTAGCCGAGGCCCATCGGAGCCGAGAGGCCCTGGCGCGAGCGGAACTTGCCGGTCGACTGGTCGATGACGGTGACCGTCAGCGGTGCCCAGATGCGGTGCACGTCCTGATCGATGTAGGACCCGTCCGAGCTGGCGAAGTATTTCTGCTCATTGACGAGGAACAGCTGCGAGTTGACGAAGCTGGCGCCCGCAGCGGTCGCTGCGGCGTTGACGCCCAGAAGCAGGTCGACCTTTTCCTGGATCGGCACCTCCATGGCGTTGCGGCCGATGGGAGTCTTCCAGCTGATCTCGCCCACGCCGGGCGTCGGGGCCAGCTGGACGGGTTGGGTCTGGTTTCTGGCATTGGCCCTGGCGATTGCCGTGGCGAGCCGGGCGGCACCGGCAACGGCCTCCGGCGTCATGTCGTTGGTCGCCGCGAAGCCCCACGCACCGTCGGCGATGACGCGCACGCCCACACCCGTAGATTCGGTGTTGACGATGTTCTGGACGTTGGCTTCCCGCGTGATCACGAACTGGCGCAGGTAGCGCCCGACCCGCACGTCGCAGTAGCTGGACCCGGCGGCAGAGGCGGCGCCGAGGCCGGCGTCGGCCAGGCGCTTCTTGACCGCCATGTCGATCGTCTCGAGCAGCTGGGGTGCCGCGATGGCGCGCCCCATGAAGCCGGGAAGCAGAACGCCCCCGGTGCCGATCCCGCACGCGGCGAGGAATGAACGTCTATCCAAGGCTTATCTCCACCGGCAATGCCCCACGATCGATGGGCCAGGCCCGTGGTCCGTCAGACCCCGGGGTCTGACACCCGATCACTTGATGGAGCATCTTTGACGCTGCTCAGGGTCAGGTCAAACACTCAGGAACAAAGGTGTCGAAATGTTAATGTGTTCAGGTATCGGCGATTTTTAACCTGCAGCCAGGGCGCACTTTCTCGACCTCGCTGAAGTGCGGCGATCGAGTCCTGTCGGAACCCGGACCTGACGGGACTCGATCGCCTGCGGCTATCCTGCGAGCCGCTGGAAGATGCCGGCCAAGGCGTCGATGCGGGCCTTGTCGGCGGCGGCCGCGGCGGAGGAGGCGATCGTTAGCCCGCGGTCCAGCACCGCAGCCAGTGCCGTGTCAGGCGCGCCGTCCCGCCAGCCGGCGATGGCGGTGCGAGCCTGTCCCGCCAACTGGTCGTCCAGCGCGTCCGACCGCTCGAGCTGATCCAGATAGGCACCCGCTACGTCCGGGCTGTCGGCCCAGACAGTTCGGGTCTGAGTCTGGGGATTGACTTCAGCGATCATGATGCTTTCCGCCGCCGCGATCTCGGCAGCGGACAGCTTGTCACTGGGGACCAGTTTCAGCACGTCGAGGCCGCGCGCGATCTCGCTGGTGTAGATCCGCCCGTTGAACCAGTAGGCGGACCATCCTCCGCCGACGACCAGACGTTCGGCCTCGATCGGTCCGCGGTCGAAATAGGCGATCTCGACCGGCTTTCTCGGATCGGTGAAGTCCATGATGGAGACACCGCCCTGGTACCAGGCCTGGACCATCAGATCGCGGCCCGGAACCGGGATCAGCGAGCCGTTGTGGGCGACGCAGTTCTCGGTCGCTCCCTGGGTCGACGGCAGTTTGTGGAAGCTCTGGCCCCGCAGATACGGGCCGTCGATGGTCGCGATCAGATTGGCCCCCCAGGTCGCCGGGCTCTCGGCCGTGCAGCGCGCACCGATGCCGCCGCTCCATTCATCGGTGAAGACGACGCGGTCGCCCGCGTTGTTGAAGGTGGCCGAGTGCCAGTAGGCCATGTCGGGATCGAACATGTCCGCGATCCGCGACGGGTTCTCGGGGTCCGAAATGTCCAGCAGGATACCGTTGCCGCTGCAGGCACCGGCCGCCCGGTTGATCTCGGGAAAGACCGTGATGTCGTGGCAGTGGTTGGTCTGGGCCGTTCGCTGGCTGGCCACGCCGGCCGCGCCGCCCGACCAGAGCCCGGCGACCTGACCGGTGTCGCGGTCGGCGAAGATCCGGGGCCGGTTCACGATGGCGGCGGCGGCCGGGTTGTCCAAGGGTACCCGGATGACGTCGATCGAATACAGGGCGGTCTCTGCATTCTCGCCAGGCTCGCCGGCGCTGCAGATCGACAGTTCGCCGGTCGGTCGCACGCCGGCGGTGGCCGAGTTGTAGATGTACAGCACATTCGGGTCCCCCGGAGCCGGGACCAGGGTGTGGGTGTGGGATCCGCGGCAGGTCTGGATCGCCGCGATCTGGCGCGGGGCATTCAGGTCGCTGATGTCGAAGATGCGGATGCCGCGGAAACGCGCAGCGTTGATGTCATCGTTGGCATTGTCGCCCGCGCCGTCGCTGACGCTGCAGTCAAGCCGGCCCCGGTTCTGTTCGACCGACATGAACAGCAGGTCACCGTGCACCGACACGTCGCCCTGGCCGCCCGGACAGACGACCGACAGCACCAGTTCCGGGGCCCTGCCGCCGGTGACGTCATAGGCGTTGAAGCCGTGGAAATTGCCCACGAACAGCCGGCCGTTCGACAGGGCCATGTCGGTGTTGGCCAGGGCCAGCGGGGTGTATCTCGGGAGATTTTCGCGGGCCTGTGCCATGAAGGCCTCCCGCTGGGCCTGCGTCTGAGGCACGGCAAACAGGGCGTCCGGATCGAAGAAGCCGGGCGGCGGCGCGACCGAATACTCCAGCGTCATGTTCGATGCCAGTTCGCCCGCGTCGCGCAACCCGGGGGCCAGGACGCTGCGTGCGTCCGGTGCGATCGTCTGGGACTGGGCGGTGGCCTGGGCGGCGACGAAAAGACTGCCGAGTGCGGCGACCGTGGAAAGCAGGGCGCGGCGGCGAAGGGTCATGATTGCTCCTCGGGGCGATAGGGTCACAGGTCGGACAACAGGGTTTGCATGCGCAGGATCTCCGCCGATTGGTCGGCGACGACGGAGGCGGCAAAATCGGACAGCAGGGGGTCCTCGGCCGAGTTGGGTTCGGCCATGAGTTCGCCGACCATGTCGAGCGCACCCTGGTGGTGCTGGATCATTCCCTGCAGGAACAGGCGGTCGAAGTTAGGCCCGGCCGAAGCGCCCAGCGTCTGCATCTGGGCCGGGCTCAGCATGCCGGGCATCACTGCCATGGAATGGTCCATACCGGCATGCCCCGCATGGGCGTCGGCCATCGCCAGAGGCTGGCCCCGCGCGACCAGCCAGTCGCGCATCAGGGCCATTTCGGCATCCTGGCTGAGGGTGATCCGCTGGCCCAGTCGAGCAATGGTCGGGTCTGACCCGCGTGTCTGCAACAGGTCGACCATTTCCACGGCCTGGGCATGGTGGACCAGCATATGCTGCATGAAACGGACGTCGGCGGGCGTGAAATGCGTCCGGCTCAACGCAACGGATTGCTCCGCCGTGATGGTCCGGGTGTCCGCACCGGGCGCTCCGGGCTGGAAGATGGGGGGAGTCTGGGCACCGGCCGGGAGCCAGACCATACTGGCGAGAAGGACTCCGAGAAAACTGTGCAACGCTGCTGAACTCCAGCCGGGGATCGCTCCCGGACGACGCCAGACTAGGCAGCGAGGTCCGCTCGGGGCAAGCCGTTTTGTCAAGCTGAAGGCTCTGCGGCCACGGCCTTCATCGTTACGGCCGGATCGGCGAGTCGATCCGCAGCGACCGGGGTGCGCCTTGCGATCAGTTGTCGGCCGGCCATGAACTCGGGTGGCGCATTGACGGCCTCGACGCAGACGATCCGGTCGCCGGACAGATGGAAGACGGCGAAATGCCCGGTCGCCGGATCTCCGCGGATAACCCTGCGGTCGCCCTCCTGCGCCAGTCCGGCAATCTGCAGCTTGATGTCGTACTGGTCTGACCAGAACCAAGGGACTTCGGGTGCCGGCCGTGGCTTGCCGGTGATGGCGCAGGCCGCCTGTCGCGCCTGTTCCAGGGCGTTGGGCACGCTCTCCAGCCGCAAACGCGCCGCGTGCACCGGGATGGGCCGCACCGTCACGTCGCCTATGGCGAAGATCGCAGGGTCCGACGTCCGGGCGGTCTCATCCACCAGAATGCCGCCCGATCCGCCGGGAGCGCATGCCAGTCCGGCCGCGCGTGCCAGGCCGTCGCAGGCCAGGGCACCGATGCCGACCAGGATCGCGTCCGCCGCGATGAACTCCCCGTCTCCCAGACGCACGCCCCCGTCCTCGAACCCCGCGACGTCGACGCCGCTCCGGATGTCGACGCCCTCGGCCCGGTGACGGGCGGTGAAAAAGGCCGAGAGGGGCTCCGACGCCACCCGCTGCAGAACCCGGTCCGCGCGTTCCAGCACAACGACCTCAGCGCCCAGCGCCCGCGCTGAGGCGGCCGCTTCGAGGCCGACATAGCCGCCGCCGACGATGACGAGCCGACGGCCGGCGCCGAGGCAGGATCTGAGACGCTCTGCGTCGGCCAGGGTGCGAAGCTCGATCAGGTCCGGCCGGTCGGTGCCGGGGATGGCCAGGCGGCGCGAGACCGACCCGGTGGCGAGGATCAGCCTGTCCCAGGTTTCGACCGCGCCGTCCGCGAAGGTTCCCGTGTGGTCCGCCGGCGAGATCGAGACGACGCGGACGCCCGTCCTCAGGTCTATGCCGTGATCCGCATAGAAGCTGGCGGGCCTGAGCAGCAGGCTCTCCCGATCTGCCTCGCCCTTGAGCCAGGCCTTGGACAGGGGCGGCCGCTGATAGGGGGCGACGGGTTCGTCGCCGACCAGCACGATCGGCCCCTCGAAACCCTGACTGCGGAGCAGGGCCGCGATCGAGCCGCCGGCGTGGCCGGCCCCGACGATCACGACCTTCATCGCCTCGGTCGCTATCACTGTTCCGCGTCCGGCTGTCGATCCGGACGAGCGTCGGCGAAGGCCGGCAGGGTGGCGCAGGCGGCATCGGCACGCTCCAGCCGTGGCCAGCGCATCTGCGCGGCGAAGCGTCGGGCATTGCCCATCTGCGGGACCAGAAAGACGTCCGCCAGACCCGGTCGCTCGCCGAAGACAAACGGGCCAGCCGAACCGGCGATGATGGCCTCAAGCGCGTCGAACCCCTGCTCGATCACCCGTCGGGCCCAGGCCCGGGTCTCGTCTTCCGACTGGCCGGCGGCCTTCAGCGCCTTGAGCACGCGCAGATTCTGCACGGGATGGATGTCGCAGGCGATGGCCTGAACAAAGGCGCGTACCCGCGCCCGGGCCAGAGGGTCGGCCGGCAGCAGTGGCGGATCGGGATGGCGCTCGTCCAGATACTCGCAGATGGCCAGCGACTGGGTCAGGACGGTTCCATCATCGAGCTCAAGACTCGGCAGCAGGCCCTGGGGGTTCAGGGCCAGATAGTCCGGCTGGAACTGCTCGCCCTTGCCGAGGTGGTGAAAGCGCATCTCCGCTTCCAGTCCCTTGAGGTTGAGCGCGATGCGGACCCGCCAGGCGGCGGACGAACGGAAATAGCCGTGCAGGATCATCGTCCAGTCCTCAGGCCGCCGGGGCACCGATGGTGACGGTCAGGTCGTCCAGCCCCGCGATCTGTCCGACCAGAACGTCGCCCGGCACCACTGCGCCGACGCCGGCGGGTGTGCCCGTATAGATCAGGTCACCCGGCTCAAGCCGGTAGAAGCGCGACAGGTGGGCAATGATCTCGTCGACCGACCAGATCATGTCGGCCAGATCGCCGGTCTGCCGGGACTGGCCGTTGACGCCCAGGGTGATCGCGCCCGAGGACGGGTCGAAGCCCGCAGCCGGGCGCACGGGCCCCAGCGGTTTGGACTGTTCGACGTTCTTGGCCGCGTCCCAGGGACGGCCAGCGTCCTTCGCCGTCGTCTGAAGGTCACGGCGGGTCATGTCGAGACCGACGGCGTAGCCGTGCACCAGTTCCAGCGCGCTCGCCACCGGGACCTCGCGCCCCGACCGGCCAATGGCGACGACCAACTCGACCTCGTGGTGATAGTCGGCGGTGGATTGCGGATAGGCGATGACGCTGCCGTCCGGAACCACGGTCTCGGCCCAGGCAGTGAAGAAGAAGGGCGGTTCGCGGTCGTCGTTGCCCATTTCGCGCGCATGGGCGGCGTAGTTGCGGCCGATGCAGAAGACCCGGCGGACAGGAAAGGTCTCTCCGTTCGTCATTGGTGCCAGAACCGTCGGAGGGGCGGGGAGGGTCATCACGCTCTGTCTTCCCTGAAGGGCCCGATCTGCGCCGCGGCCCTGGTGTGTCGTCTTCAGCCCCGCCGGGACCAGGCTTTTGCCGCGCGCGCCCCGGCGGGCGCGATCCGGATAGCGGAAGCCAGGCCGGATGTCTCGGGCCCGACGCCTTCAACCTTCTGACGAGCCGATGCCAGCCAGCGGTGCCAGGCTCGCGAAATCGCCCGGTGTTCCCGCACGGCGGGCCTGGATCGCGGCCAGGATGTCCGGCGTGTGCCAGATCGAGCCCTGCATGACGGCGGCCCATTCCAGGCCCTCGGCGACCGTATGGTCCCGCGCATAGATCAGCGCCGCCTTCGATCCGGAGACTGCCAGCGGGGCCTTGGCGGCGATCTGTCGCGCCATGGCGAGGGCGTCGGCCACCACGGCCCCGGCGTCGGCCGACACTGCATTGACGAACCCCAGACGCTCGGCCCGTTCGGCCCCGAGGCGGGTGCCCAGATAGGCCATCTCGCGCACGACCGCGTCCGGCAGGATCCGGGGCAGACGCTGCAGGCTGCCGACATCCGCCATCATGCCGATGTTGATCTCCTCGACCTTGAAGTAGGCGTCGCTGGACGCAAGCCGCAGGTCGCAGGCTGCGACCATATCCAGTCCGGCCCCGACACAGGCTCCCTGGATCGCCGCGATGACGGGAAACCGCACCCGCTCCAGCACGGTCAAAGTCTCCTGCAACTCGCGCGCGGCCTGGTGGAAGGCCTGGCGTTGCGCGGCCGTGTCCGTCTGCAGGATGGCTCCGCCGGAGAAGACCGAGATGTCCATCCCGGCGCAGAAATTGCGGCCCTCGCCCGACAGGACCATTGCGCGGACCTCGCCCGTGGCATCGAGTGTCTTCAGCGCCGGGCCGAAGGTGCGCCAGAACTCGAGGTCCAGCGCGTTCGAGGCCTCGGGCCGGGTCAGGCGGAGATGGGCGACGGATCCGTCGCGGGTGATGTCGAATGCGGTCATGCCGGCCTTTCGTTTGCGTCGCGAGTCTGTGCCTATGGACGCTAATCCGTTTTCTATCGAAACCATGCTGGAGCCAAGCCCGATGTCGCTGCACGGAAAGACGCTGTTCATCACCGGGGCCAGTCGCGGCATCGGCCTGGCGATCGGGCTGAGGGCGGCGCGCGACGGGGCCAATGTGGTGATCGCGGCCAAGACGGCCGAGCCCCACAAACATCTGCCGGGCACCATCCACTCGGCGGCGGCCGAGATCGAGGCCGCGGGCGGTCAGGCTTTGCCGCTGATGGTGGATGTCCGCGACGAGGCCTCGGTGCTGGCCGCCGTGGAGGCGGCGGTCGCCCGGTTCGGCGGCATCGACATCTGCGTCAACAATGCCTCGGCGATCCAGCTGACCGGCACTCTGGGCACCGACATGAAACGCTATGACCTGATGCACCAGGTCAATGCGCGCGGGACGTTTCTGGTCTCCAAGGCCTGTATTCCGCATCTGAAACAGGCGGCCAATCCGCACATTCTGGCGTTGTCGCCGCCGCTCGATCTATCACCGCGCTGGTTTGGGCCGCACGTCGCCTACACCATGGCCAAATACAGTATGAGCCTGGCCATGCTGGGCATGGCCGAGGAGTTCCGTGCGGACAGTATCGCCTGCAACGCCCTGTGGCCGCGCACCGGCATCGCCACGGCTGCCATCGAGTTCGCCCTGACCGGCAAGGACGGTCTGGCCCACTGCCGGTCGCCGGAGATCATGGCCGACGCTGCCCATGCAATCTTCACCAGCCCGTCGCGCAGCCTGACCGGCCGATTCCTGATCGACGACAGCTTCCTTTACGAGCGGGGCGTGCGCGATTTCGAGGTCTATCGGCTGGACCCGACCAAACCCCTGATGCCGGACTTCTTCGTGCCGGCGGACAGTTTGCCACCGCCCGGCGTCATCGTGGGCTGAGGCCGGGCTAGCGAGGGGCCGCTGAACGGATCGTGGCCATGGGTTGCCCGTGGCCACAGCTCTGCCTGTTCAGACGCTTTTAACGCGAAGTACGGATAGCCCAAACAACCTGGACTCAGGAATAGTGTTAACGGGAGTTAACGACTGAGCGCCTGGGCAGCGCTTATTTCAACAGAGCTCTGCAATACACCGATCGTTGACGATTAACGCGCTAGGGCTTGGTGCTGATTTTCGTCGCAAGGCTGTAGCGTGCTTAAAAAGACCTTCTCCATTGGTGCAGCGGCCTTCGCGCTGCTGATGATCGCCGTCATCGCGGGCGGTGCCTTGGCTATCTCGACCGTGCGTATCGGCGGTCCTGCGTATCAGTCGATCGTCCTCGACAAGGACCTGGTCGCGGACATCCTGCCGCCGCCGGCTTATGTCATTGAGGCCAATCTGGAAGCGTCCCAGGCGATGCTGAACCCCGACCAGCTCCAGGTCCGGCGTCAGAGACTGGCCGAGCTGCGCCAGCAGTATTCGGCCCGAATGGAGTTCTGGGCGAACTCGTCCCTGCCGGCCTCGCTTCGCGAAACCTTGAGCGACAAGGTCGATCCGCCTGCCCAGAGGTTCTGGACTGCGGTCGAGACCGAACTGCTGCCGGCACTGGCGCGG
>JBBSCK010000073.1:0-13652 GCA_038250335.1 Caulobacterales bacterium | reverse complement strand
TGAGCGCCGTCAAGGACAGCCTGGACCGCGGCTCCTCCGCCGTGGACGTCAGCCTGGCCGGTGGTGAAGCCGTCTCCGATCTGCTGATCCAGTTGAAGGAAAAGGCGCTCTCGGCGACCGACACGTCTCTGACGACGGCCGGGCGCGCTGCTCTGAACGAGGACTTCAGGGCTATCCGAGACCAGATCACGTCATCGGTGAACAACGCGTCGTTCAACGGCGTGAATCTGCTGGATGGCTCGACCGGCTCGGCGGGCTACGGGGCCCTGTCCAACACAGCCGGCTCCACCATCAAGGTGGCGGGTGAAGACCTGTCGCTGGGTGGAGCCAACGTGACCGTCGCGGCCACGTCCAGCATCGCCACCGCGAGTGCGGCCACGGCGGCGCTCGCGCTCGTGAACGCCTCGATCGAGAACGTCTCGGCCTCGCTGGCTCGCCTCGGCACCGGTGCCAAGGCGCTCGACAGCACCAACAACTTCGTCGGCAAACTCTCCGACGCCATCGAAGCGGGCGTGGGCAACCTTGTCGATGCGGATCTGGCCAAGGAAAGCGCGCGACTGCAGTCGCTGCAGACCAAGCAACAGCTGGGTGTGCAGGCTCTGTCGATCGCCAACCAGTCGAGCTCGATCCTGCTCGGCCTGTTCCGATAAGCCAAGACGGAAGGGCGGGGCATCATGCCCCGTCCGACCGCTTCCCCGGAGCCGCCGGCCATCCCGGCGTGAGGAGCCATGGACACCAATGCAAAGATCCTGACCGTCCCCGTCGTCACTGCCGTCGCCGCTGCATCGTCCTCGACGCCCAGCGGAGATTTCAGGCGAGGACGCGACGCCCAGAAGGCCGAAGAGCTGGCCCGGTATCGCCTTGTGATTGAGGAAGGCACCGCTGCCGGCTCCTTTGTCTACAAGACGCTGGACAGCACGACCGGTGAAGTCATCCGCCAGTTGCCGCGCGAAGAGGTCCTGAAGATGACCCAGAGCGGGGACTATTCTGCCGGGGGATTGATCGAGACCCGCGCCTGATCTGAAGGGTGCAGGACCAGCCGACACAACCGCCCGGGCCAGCCCGGAGCGGGCAATCGGCGTGGTGGATCGCCGTTAACCATACGCTCATGGTTAACGGGCTAGCCTCTTGGGGAACATCCCGGGGCTAGAAGACCTATGACGAACAGCGTTCACACCAATGTCGCCGCGGCCATCGCGCTGCAGAACCTGTCGCGCACAACCGAGAACATGACCGGCGTCCAGAACCGTATCTCCACGGGGCTCAAGGTCCAGGGGGCCAAGGACAATGCCGCGATCTGGGCCATCGCCCAGGGTCAGCGCGCTGACATCGGTGCGCTGTCGGCCGTGAAACAGAGCCTCGACCGCGCCACCTCCATCGCCGACGTCGCCCTGTCGGCGGGCGAATCGATCTCGGACCTGCTGAACCAGCTCAAGGAAAAGGTCGTCGCGGCCAAGGACCTGTCGCTGAAGACACAGTCGCGCGAACTGCTGAACGCCGACTTCAAGGCCATCCTGCGCTCCATCGCCTCGGCCACTGAGAACGCCGCCTTCGATGGCGGCAACATCCTGAACGGCTCGCTGTCCGGCGGCCTCAGGTTCCTCGCCAATGCCGACGCGACCTCCTTCATCACCCTGTCGGGCAAGGATCTCACGCTCAGCGGATCCATCATCTCTCTCGGCATGACGGACGAGCTGCTGACGCTGACGGGCGCCACGGACGCCCTGACCAGGCTCGACGATTCTATCATTGCCCTGAACTCCGCACTCGGCGACATCGGGGCCCAGGCCCGGCAGATCTCGGCCCACAATACCTTCGTCAGCAAGCTGACCGACACGCTCGAATCCGGGATCGGCAATCTGGTCGACGCCGACCTCGCCAAGGAGAGCGCCCGGCTTCAGTCCCTGCAGGTCCAGCAACAGCTCGGAGCCCAGGCGCTATCGATCGCCAACCAGGCTCCGCAGATCATCCTGTCGCTGTTCCAGTAGCGCTATCAGCGCCCCGCGCGGCCGTGACCGATCATGACGGGAGCCGGTCGACGGCGCGGCCCGTGGGAACGATCACCGAACCCATACAGGGCCAGCAGGGACTGGATAAGCGAACTGGGGAAGATCATGGCCTCGCTCCGGTCTGACCAAAGCAGAACACGATTCGCGTTCCATCGTTCCTGACCCGGACGTTAATGCCCCGTTGAGGCCGCTCAGGCAGGGTGTCACGAGGAGGCGATCGTGGCCGTTAACAACAGCTATCTGCTTGGCCTGTTCGGGGGATTCTACGACCCTTCGACCGCGACCGCCCTGACTCCGGCCATCAAGAAGAGGGCGCAGCCCACCGCCCCGTGGAGCACTGCCGCGCTGGCGACCGCGCCCAAGGCGGACGCCCTCGTCCGCCAGGCCCTGGCAGGGCGAAAGTTGGTCAACGAGGATGCCGCCCAGCTGGACCTGAAGGGTGCCTCTGCGGACTACAGAAAGCTGTTTGCACTCTACCAGGGGCTCGAGACCCTGAACGCGCTCACCAACCGCGCCGGAGTCAAGGGCCTGACATCGAGCGACCTGGCCCTGGTGCAGAAGCGTTTCGCCTCCGGCCTGGCCGAGATCGGCTCTTACGTCGGAAAAGCCGATTTCGAGGCCTTGCGGCTGGTGCAGGGGACGTCGTCCTCCCTGTCGAAGACGACCGCCGCCGTTCCGCGCGACAGCGCCAACTCCATCACCGGACCCGTCCACGAAGGCTCGATCTCCACGCCGGTCGCCGCCTTCGCCGGGGACACCCGCTTCGCCATCACCATCAGGGTGCCGGTCGGTCTGGGAAGCCAGACCACCAGCATCCCGATCGACCTCGCCGATCTCGGGTCAACGCCGCGGACGCTGGATGCGGTGCTCGGGCATATCAACGGCAAGCTCGAGGCCGCCGGCTTCGCCACCCGGATCGGGCGCGACCAGATCAAGGCCGAGCCCAAGATCATCCAGGTCGGTGGCAAACCCGTGACCCTGCCTGCCGGCCCCGACAAATGGGCCCTGGCGATCCGGGCGAGTTCCACCGAGACCGTCGGCTTTACCGCCGCCGACACGTCGGACGCCGTCTATGTCGTCCAGTCGGCGGGCGCGACCGGGGTGAACCAGCTGCTCAAGTTCCAGAGCGACGGCGGAGCCGCTTCGGCTCCCACCCGAGGCAATGTCGGTGAGACCCAATGGGTCGACGGGCGGTTGTCGCAGGACAGGCTGCCGGACGGCATTTCGGCGATCCGGGCCAGCGAAGTGGGACCCGACGGTTCGCTATGGGTCGTCGCTGACGTTACGACCGGGGGTGACCGCCAGCCGGTCAAGGGCGTTCAGGACGTCGCCCTGATGAAATACGACTCGGCCGGTCGCCTCGTGGCCACGCGCACCCTGGGCGCGGCCTCGACCGCCAGCGGCTACGCCATCGCAATTGATGCGAGCGGCAATGTCGCGGTGGCCGGATCGGTGACCGGGGCGCTCAACACCTCGAGCGCGAACGCCGGAAAGGCGGGCGATGTCGCCAACGTCGCCGACAGCTTCGTTACGGTCTTCAACAAGGACGGCGAGGAGCAGTGGACCCAGCGTCGCGGAGCGCGCGCAGCGGACGAGGCGACCAGCGTCGCCTTCGGCCCCGACGGCCTGGTCTACATCGGCGGGCGTTCCAGGTCTGCGATCCCGGGGACGGGCTCCGTCGGCGGCTGGGACGGCTATGTTCAGGCGTTCAAGGCGGGCGAGCCCTATCCCACGGCCGGCATCATCGCCGGGGCCGTGGGTCAGGCCCAGTTCGGAACCTCGGCCGACGACGGCGTCGATGCGATCGCGATTGACGGGTCCAACCTCTACACAGCCGGGATCGAGAATGGCCGGGCGGTGGTCCGGAGTTTCACCCTTGATGCGTCCGGTGTGCCGACCCTCGCTGCGACCCGCGATCTGGGTGTCATCTCGGGCGACATCGCCGGCATCGCCGTGTCGAACGGCAGGGTCATCCTGACCGGAACCAGCCGCGACAGCGGACTGGCGGCGGGCACCACCACCACGGCCCACTCCGGCGGCAGGGATGTCTTCGTCGCCGCATTGTCCGCCGACCTGACCGCAGCCGGAACCGATCGGCTCAGCTGGTATGGCGGGGCCGGCGAGGATTCGGCCGCCGATGTGAAGGTCCACGACGGCAAGGTCTGGATCACAGGCGTTGCCGACCGCCCGGCCGGCGCAAAGGATACCGATCCGACCCGGGGCTATCTGAGCCGGCTGGATCCCCTGACGGGCGCGGTCGAATACAGCCGCACCTGGTCGGGTGACGGCGACCAGGCAAAGCCCCTGACACTGGCCGTAGCGTCCGGCGGTGCCAGCGTTCTGGACCGGCTGGGTCTGCCCCAGGGGGAGATCGACCAGAAGGATTCCAAGCTGTTGACCGCCGCGACCTCGCTGCGGGTCGGCGACCGGTTCTATGTCTCTCCCGCCGATGGCGGACGCGCTGCTGCGGTGACCATCGACGCCCGGGACACCCTGGCCACCCTGGCCCGCAAGATCACCGTGGCGTCCGGCGGCAAGCTGAAGGTCACCGTGGCATCCGAGGGCGGGGCGGTGACCGGCAAGGACGGCGAGACCACAACGACCACGGGCGGCCTCCAGCGCCTGTCGATCGCGGCAAGGGATGGTCGGACCGGTGCCGTCCTGACCTCGGGCGAGACGGGCAGGGATGCCCTGCTGGGCCTCGGCCTCTCGCCGGGCTACATCGGTCCGTCGGCGGCTGAGTCTTCGTTGAAGACGTTCGGTCTGAACCTGCCCGGTGGCCTGACCCTGAACGACGAAGACGCCATCAAGACCGCCGGAGAGAAGATCCAGGGGGCCCTGAAGGCGATCCGCGACGCCTATCGCGCCCTTGCGCCCCAGAACAGGGCCGCCGCAGCCGGTCCCGTGCCGGCCTATCTGACCAACCAGCTCGCCAACTATCAGGCTGCGCTCAACCGACTGGTCGGATAGGCGGGGGCTGTTTCGCTTGGCGGTTGACGCCAAGGGCCCTCGCGGGGTTATTGAGCCGTCCAAGGGCCCGACGCCCAACGAGCTCCGTTTCATGAAGTTTCCAAACGACAACCGGGTCATTCTGGCGATCGGTACCGGCCTCGCCGTTCTGGCGGCGGTGGTTCTGGCGCTGGTGTTCGGCGGCAACCGGCAGGCCGCGCCGGCGGCGGGGCCGACCGATGCGCCCGGAGGGCTTCAGGTCGATCTGGCAGACGCGCCTGCGCTGGAACCTACGCGGCAACTGAGATGCTTCGTCGACGGTCAGTTCATCGGTATGGCGACCCTGTCGGATTGCGCCCGGCGCAACGGTCTCGCCACAGACGCCCTCGATGTGGGCCTGGACGAGACGGGCAATCTGGCAGCCGCTCCGACGGCCTCCTTCGCCCCTCCACCGGCCTTGCCGCAGGCCGAAATCACTGACATCGGCGGGGGCTCCGGCCTTGCGGAGGACCGGGTTCCCGGCAAGCCCACCACCGAGCCGCAGCCGCGCGTGGAGCGCGTTTCGGGCGCGCCGTGCCTGCGCTTCACCGGGTCCGACTGGCGACAGATTTCCGGCGACATGAGCCTGAACCAGTGCGTCCAGGCTCTCTATGCGGGCACCTGTGTGCGCCCCGGCGACGCCCAGTACGGGCGCCACGGCGATCTGACCCTGCGACTGGTGCCGCGTCGGGTTGAGCAGTCCAATGACAACACCCGCTTCCGCATCCTGGCCGATCAGGATCGTAACTGCCAGTTTCCGGGCCTCGCCGGATGAGCCGGGCGGTCCTCCTCGCCCCGGCCCTGCTCGGCCTGTCCCTTGCCGCCTGCGCCCAGCCGGCCAAGGCCCCGTTCGATCCTGGCGTCTGCTATGCCGTTGAACGGCCCGAAGCGCGGGACGTGACCTTCAATGTGCTCGCCCGCGACCAGGCCCAGATCGAGATGTGCGCCGCCCGGCTCGAGGAAATGCGGCTCCGGTTCAACCGCATGGGCGGTGCCCGCAGAGAGGTCGTGGGGGCCTACCAAGGCCAGTTCATCTTCGTCGATGGCCGGGGCGTCGCGTTCAGCCGGACCCTGGAAGGCGCGCGGTTCTTCGCCCTGGCGCGGACCGGCGACGGCCGTCTGGCCGTGCCGGGTGCTATCGAGCGCGACATTACCGAACTGGGTGTGATCGTCGAGGAAGCCGCACCGCCGACGCTGCCGCCGTTTCCGTCGGACTAGAACAAAGTCGGAACAAATGTTAACGGTTCAGCGGGCGTGGCCCGCTGGGTCGCGGATTATCCGCCCGGGCGTGCCTCGTCCGCAGGCGAACTTAAGAAAGACAGACATCATGGCGGGTAGCGTCAACAAGGTCATCCTGATCGGCAATCTGGGCCGCGACCCGGAAATCCGGTCCATGCCGAATGGCGACCGTATCGCCAACCTGTCGATCGCCACCTCCGAGCAGTGGCGCGACAAGGCCTCGGGCGAGCGCAAGGAAAAGACCGAATGGCACCGGGTCGTGATCTTCAACGACAACATCGTCAAAGTCGTTGAAAATTATGTAAAAAAGGGCTCGACCGTCTATATCGAAGGCCAGCTCCAGACCCGCAAATGGACCGATCAGCAGGGGGTAGAGAAATACTCCACCGAGATCGTCGTCGGCCGCTTCAAGGGCGAACTGACCATGCTGGGCGGCCGCGACGGTGGTGGCGCGTCGCAAGGGTCGGGTGGCGGCGCTCGCGGTGACGACGACTATTCGTCGGGATTCTCCACCGGCGGTGCCAACAAGCCCGGCGGTCCCAAGGAAAGCTACGACCTGAACGACGACATCCCGTTCTAGAACGACGTCACCAGACAGCACCGGAGAAGTGCTGGATTATGTCGCCATCCGCAGTCACGAGCTTGGCATCGTCCGCCATTGCTGTCGCCACGATGAGGCGATCGAACGGGTCGGTGGTCCACCTTAGCGTTTCGGCAATCGTGACCACGGCTGAGAAGGGGCCGTCATATTCCTGGGCGTCGAAGTCTCTCGCCAGGTCGGCTATGACCAGTGCGGGAGATTCCGCCGGCAGTTTCCGGCGCTCGTGCAGAATGTTGAGTTCCATCCGGACCATCGGCGAGTACCAGACCGGCCCCGCAGCGATAGCCTTCTTCGATGCTGCAGAGAGACGGCGAGTCTGGCCGAGAAACGTCCATACGGCGATGTGGGTATCAATGTAGATCAACGATGTTCGACCTCGCCATGCCAGGTCCAGTGACCATATTCGAGGTCTTCGAAATCTACAGGGAGGTCGGTTTTGCGTTCCGGCTTCCTCAAGAACCTTTCCCAGCGCTGCTCAGGCGTGAGTTTCACTGCGGCGTCTACTGCCGGGCGGGCCATCAGGTCCATGACGCGGCCTTTCTGGCTCACCCGCAGCACTTCTCCGGTTTCGGCCATTCGCTCCAGGAGACGGAAGAGGTCCTTGCGCAGGTCGGTGGCTGTGATCTCTATCATACGTACATAATCGGCAGCAAAAACGTACATGTCAACGGAAACGCCCTGTCACCCAGTGTGACGCGCATCCTCCGCCCGCCCGTGCGATGACCCGCCCGTGCCCGTGATCCCCGACAAGCTCCATAGCCCGCTGACCCTGCTGGAGATCGGTGCCATCGTCGCCATTGTGGTGATCTGGGGCGCGAACAATGCGGCGGCCAAGGTCGCGACCGAGGTGCTGCCGCCCCTGCTGACCGGGGCCATCCGCTTCGCCATCGCCGCCCTGTGCCTGATCCCCTTCGTGCGTCCGCCCTTTCCGAACTGGAAGAGCCTCGTGCTGATCGTCATCCTGGGCGGACCGCTGCACTACGGTCTGCTCTATCTGGGGTTCGCTCTGGCCCAGGACGTCAGCCCGGTCTCGGTGGCGTCGCAGCTCTGGATCCCGTTCACGGCCCTGTTCGCCTTCCTGCTGCTGGGCGAGCGTCTGTCGATCGCCGCCCTCGTCGGCATGGTGGTGTCCCTGGCCGGTGTCGCCTGGATGGCGGCCGATCCCCATGCCCTGCTCGACTGGCCTGCCATCCTGCTGGTCATCGCCGCCTCGGCCTTCTGGGGGGCCACCACCGTGATCGCGCGCCGGACTACCTCCATCCCGCCGCTGAAGATGCAGGGTCTGCTCGCCTTCGTCGCCCTGCCGACCCTGGCGTTTGGCTCGGCTGTGTTCGAGACCGGTCAGGTCGAGGCTGTCGGTGCGGCCACACCCCTGATCTGGGTCTGTCTGCTCTGGGCCGGGGTCATCTCGTCGGTCTTCGCCACCAGTATGGTGTTCTGGCTGGTGCAGAAACGCGAGGCCGGGCGGGTCACGCCCTATTTCCTCGCCACGCCTGTGGTCTCGATCGGCATCGGCTGGGGGCTGCTGGGCGATGTGCTGACGCCGCAGATCCTGACCGGCGCCGCCCTTACGATGGCCGGCGTCGCCGTGGTCGCACTCGCGGAGCGGGGCCTGAGGGCCGGCGCGGCCAAGGCGTAGCCGGCTCTCGCGAGAGGGGAAGCCCTAACCCGCCGCCATCACGCCGCAGGCCACGCGCGCACCGGCTCCGCCGATTGGCTGGCTGATATGATCATCCGCACTGGCGTGGATGACGATGGCCGAGCCGTCCGCGTCCCACAGCCACTGGCCCGGACCGGCCCGCGCGATGCGCGCCTCCGTGGTGAACACCTCGGCGTTAATCGCCCCGTCCGCCGTCGCGTAGATGTTGGGCAGGTCCCCGTCGTCGGGGCCTTCGGCGTTCAGCAGGCCGTGCGGGGCTCCGGGCTCGCCGTGGTTCACATGGGCACCGGCCGAGGTGAAGGGCGCGGCGCATGCCCCGGTCGCGTGGATATGCACCCCGTGCCAGCCGGGGGTCATACCGGTCGCCTCGATGCGGATCAGCAGGCCGGTTGGACCCTGGGTCAGAACAGCGCGTCCGATGCGGGCACCCGCAGCGTTCACCAGTTGTGCCTCGCCGAAATCGCCGGGCGTGGCGCGCACCATGGCGGCGTCGCTGTAGTCGTTGCTGGTCACGCTGACACAGGCCGCCAGCGGCAGGGTGGCGATGACGGCGGCGAGGGCGATGGAGCGCATGGATTTCGTCCTTTGACGGATGAGGCGGCAGCCGGTCAAACGCCCGGCGTGTCTTTGCCTCACGGGGTTCTGGATGCTACAAAACCGGACAGCGGATCACGTTCCGATTCCGGCCATCTAAAGCCAATATTCCTTGACCGACGACAGCTACGACGACGCACGCCTGCCTGCAAACGGGGGAGGGGCCGGCCCCTTCCAGCCAGGCGGTGATATCTCGATCATCTCGATCGAGGACGAGCTGAAACGCTCCTATCTCGACTACGCCATGAGCGTGATCGTCAGCCGCGCCCTGCCGGACGCGCGCGACGGGCTCAAGCCGGTCCACCGTCGCATCCTGTATTCGATGCACGACCTGAACATGACCCCGGACCGGTCCTATTCGAAATGCGCCCGCGTCGTCGGCGACGTGCTGGGCCGCTTCCACCCGCACGGCGATGCCTCGGTCTATATGGCCCTGGTGCGCATGGCCCAGCCCTTCTCGATGGGGCTGATGCTGATCGACGGCCAGGGCAATTTCGGCTCGGTCGACGGCGATATGCCTGCCTCGATGCGCTACACCGAGGCCCGGATGGCCCCGGCCGCCATGGCGCTGCTGGCCGACATCGACAAGGACACGGTCGATTTCCAGCCAAACTACGACGAAAAGGAACTGGAGCCCGTCGTCCTGCCGGCGCGGATCCCCAACCTGCTGGTCAATGGCGCGGGCGGCATCGCCGTCGGCATGGCCACCAATATTCCGCCGCATAACCTCGGCGAGATCGTCGATGCGGCCGTGGCCCTGCTGGATGATCCCGACATCAGCGACGATGCCCTGCTGGACATTGTGCCCGGGCCCGACTTCCCCACCGGCGGCGAGATCCTCGGCCGGACCGCGCCCCGAATTGCGCTGCGCGAAGGCCGCGGCTCGGTCATCGTGCGCGGCGTCGCCTCGGTCGAGACCATCAGGAAGGACCGCGAGGCCATCGTCGTCACCGAGCTTCCGTATCAGGTCAACAAACAGACCCTGATCGAGCGGATCGCCGAAATGGTCCGGGAGAAACGCCTTGAAGGCATCTCCGACGTCCGCGACGAATCGGACCGCCAGGGCATGCGCATCGTCATCGAGCTGAAGCGCGATGCGTCCGGTGACGTGATCCTGAACCAGCTGTGGCGCTATACCGCCATGCAGTCGTCGTTCGGCGTCAACATGCTGGCGCTGAACCACGGCCGCCCGGAACAGATGGGCCTGCGCAAGATGCTCGAGGTCTTCCTCGACTTCCGCGAGGAGGTGGTGGTCCGCCGCGTCAAGTTCGAACTGGCCAAGGCCCGCGACCGCGGCCACGTCCTGGTCGGTCTGGCCGTGGCCGTGGCCAATATCGACGAGGTCATCCACATCATCCGCTCCTCTGCCGATCCGGCCCAGGCGCGCGAGCGGTTGCAGGCCAAGCCCTGGCCTGTGGCCGACATGATCGCCCTGGTCGAACTGATCGCCGACCCGCGCAGCGTGCTGATCGACGGCGACAAGCTGAACCTGACCGACGAACAGGCCCGTGCCATCCTGGGCCTGACCCTCAGCCGCCTGACCGGCCTGGGCCGCGACGACATCTTCGGCGAGGCGAGGGGACTGGCCGACACCATCCAGGGCCATCTGACCATCCTGTCGGACCGGAAGAATATCCTCGCCATCATCCGCGAGGACCTGCTGGATGTGCGCACCCAGTTCGCCGTGCCGCGTCGCACCGTCATTGGCGAGGGCGATTTCGAGCTGGAAGACGAGGACCTGATCCCGCGCGAGGACATGGTCGTGACCGTGACCCACGGCGGCTACGTCAAGCGGGTGGCGCTCAACGCCTACCGGACCCAGCATCGCGGCGGCAAGGGCAAGTCCGGCATGACGATGAAGGACGAGGACGCCATCACGGGCGTGTTCTCTGCCTCGACCCATACCCCTGTGCTGTTCTTTGCCACCAACGGCAAGGCCTACAAGCTGAAGGTATGGCGCCTGCCGCTGGGCGCGCCGACCTCGCGCGGCAAGGCCTTCGTCAACCTGCTGCCGATCGAGCCGGGCGACAGCATCATGAACGTCCTGCCCCTGCCCGAGGACGAGACCACCTGGGGCGACTACGACATCCTGTTCGCCACCCGCTCGGGCGATGTGCGCAGGAACAAGCTGTCGGACTTCGCCACGGTCAACCGCGCCGGCAAGATCGCCATGAAGCTGGAGGACGGCGACCATATGGTCGGGGTCGCGCTCTGCACCGCCGAGGACGACGTTCTGCTGACCACGGCGCTGGGTCGCGCCATCCGCTTCAAGGCCGACGATGTGCGGGTGTTCAAGGGCCGGGATTCGACCGGGGTGCGCGGCGTCCGGCTCCAACGCGACGACGCGGTCATCTCCATGGCCATCCTCGGCCGGGTCGACGCCACCCCCGATGAGCGCGCCGCCTATGTCAAACATGCCAATGCCATGCGCCGGGCCACCGACGGCGAGGACGACACCGCTGTGGTCGAGGCTTCGCCGGATGAGGGCGATGAGGCCGAGGGTTCGGGCGACGCCGCCCTGACCGTCGAGCGGATCGCGGCGCTTGGGGCCGCCGAACAGTTCATCCTGACGGTCACGGAAACCGGCTTTGGCAAACGCTCCTCGGCCTATGAGTATCGCCGCACCGGGCGGGGCGGGCAGGGGCTGACGGCCCACGGCCTGGGCGGTCGCGCCGGCACCCGCCTCGCTGCCGCCTTCCCGGTGGAGGAGACCGACGACCTGCTGCTTGTCACCTCCAGCGGCCAGATGATCCGCACCCGCGTGGGCCAGGTCCGCATCGTCGGGCGGTCTTCGCAGGGCGTCACCATCTTCCGCACCGCCGAGGGCGAGAAGGTCGTCTCGGTCGAACGGCTGGCCGATTCAGGCGGTGGCGATGAAGCGGCGGATGGCGCAGCGGATGGTGATGAGGGCGGCGGCGAGGACTGAGTCAGTTCCGCTCATCCCGGCGAAAGCCGGGATCCAGTTCTTTCGCCGGGATGAGCAGAGACAAGAATGGTGACCGATCTCCTCATCGACGGCCTTCCCGCCACCGAGGCCGATCTCCACTATCTCGCCGTGGTCAACTACGGCGCCTACACCTCGTTCCGCGTCGAGGCGGGCGGCGTGCGCGGCCTTGATCTTCACCTCGCCCGGCTGCACGCGTCGGCGCTTGAACTGTTCGGTGAGCCGGTCGAACAGGACGTCCTCCGCACCCTGATGCGCATCGCCCTGGGCGACCGCCGCGACGCCTGGCTGCGCCTCAGCCTGTTTTCGCCCGATCTCTCGGCCCGAGCCCCGTCCGTCCGCGCCCGGCCAAAAGTCATGACGGCGGTCTCGTCCCCGCCACCGCCGCTGGCCGAGACGCTGCGCCTGCAGGTGCAGACCTATGTCCGCGACGCGGCCCACATCAAGCACACCGCGACCTTCCCCCTGATCCGTGCCCGTCGCCTGGCGCGCGAGGCCGGCTTCGACGACGCCCTGTTCGCCGACGCCGGGGGCCTGATCTCGGAGGGCAGTCTGTGGAACATCGGCTTTCTCAAGGGCGACACCGTGGTCTGGCCCGAGGCTCCCATGCTGCCGGGCGTGGCCCAGGCCCTGATCGAAAGGGGTCTCGCCGAGGTCGGCCTGACCGGCACCACCGAACCCGTTCGCCTGACCGACCTCGCCCGCTTCGACGGGGCCTTCATCTGCAACAGCGCCACCCCGGCCTGTGCGGTCAGCGCCATTGACGACCGGACCTTCACCCCGGACGCCCGCACCGCCCGCATCGCCGCCGCCTGGTCGGCCCATGCGCCGCAAGGCTTCTGAGAGGGGGCGGCTGGCCCCGTCCGCCTCGAGACCGGGTGCCCCGGAACCGACAGGGGTTTCGTCTGTGAGCTGACCGAATCCGCAATCAGGCACCGGGTCGAAGCCTACCAGCCCCGGCCGAACGACGAGCGCCGTCCCTACGACCAGATTCCGGGAGTCTATATCCGGGGAGGCGGCGGTCTATACTCCACGGTGGGCGATCTCCTCGCGTGGCAGAACGCGCTGGACCGCCACCTTCTGCCGGCTGAACTGTGGCACCGCGCGACCACCCCGGTCCACCTGTCGGACGGCTCGACCGCACCTTACGGGTTTGGCTTTAATCTGAAGCCGGATATCGAGGGTGCGGCCCGGATCTCGCACGCCGGTCACTGGCGGGGTTTCAAGGCAGACCTGTCTTCCTACCCGGCGTCGCGCATCGTGGTGATCCAGCTCACCAACAACGGCGAGGACGATAGTGTCGACGCCAACACTGCCGTCCTCAGACAGTTGGCGGAGGATCGGGCAGTCGATAGGTGACGCAGTGGTTGCCCGGCGGATAGCCGCTGCCCACCCCGAACAGACGGTCGGTCGGTCCGCTTCCGGAACCGGTAGCCCGCCTCCGAGCCTGACGAATTAGGATAACCAAAACGCCCCTGTCATCAACAGAGGCGCCGAATTCCCCCATGATATCAACGCCACCTCCGATTTAAGCCCCCCGATCCTCGCCCTGATCTGAACGCGTGCCAGACTTGTGGCTGTCCCGTCGCACGGGGAAGGCGTCCTGGGCCCAGGACC
>JBBSCK010000072.1:0-13954 GCA_038250335.1 Caulobacterales bacterium | reverse complement strand
GGCGCGTGCTTCTGGCCGGTCCGGACCCGGCCTGAACGCGACACCTGCCTGGCCCCGCCGCGCGCGCCCTTCTGGATCGCGACGGACGAGCCCGCCTTCTTGGACGCGCTCGACTTCACCGCCCCGATGACGCGGGGCTTGGCGACGCGGGTCTTCTTCTGCTCCAGCGCCTTGCCGGGCAGGCGGGATTCCTCGTCTTCCTTCTTGCGCACCTTGCGGGGCGCGGTCTTGGCGTCGCCCTTGTAGCGTTCGGGACCCGACTTGGCGCCGCCCGCCGCATAGGGATTGTCCGAGCCGCCCTTGATGGTCAGCCGTAGCGGCGTCCCGGGCAGGTCAAAGCTCTCGCGCAAGCTGTTGGTCAGATAGCGGATATAGTGTTCCGGCAGGCTGGCGGCCCGGCTGGCGAACAGCACAAACGTGGGCGGGCGCGCCTTGGTCTGGGCCATGTATTTGGTCTTGATCCGCTTGCCATCGACGGCGGGGGGCGGATGCCTCTGGGTCGCCAGCGCCAGCCAGTCGTTCAGGTCCTTGGTCTTGACCTTGACCGACCAGGTCGCATGGGCTTTCAGCACCGCCGGCATCAAACGGTCGATGCCGCGACCCGAGTGGGCCGACAGGGCAACGAACGGCGATCCCTTGAGCTGGGGCAGCTTGTCCTCGGCCATGCGGCTGAGGTCGGCCAGTTTCGCCTGCGGGCTCTCTTCCAGGTCCCATTTGGCGGCAACATAGACCAGCGCCCGACCCTCGCGCTCGACCAGATCGGCCAGCTGCAGGTCCTGGACGTCGAAGGCGTTGTCCTTGTCCATCACCAGCACGACCACCTCGGCGAAGGTGATGGCCCGGATGGTGTCGGCGACCGAAAGCTTCTCCAGCTTCTCCTGGACCCGGGCCTTGCGCCGCATGCCGGCGGTGTCGACCAGACGGATGTTGTGGCCCTCGTACTCCCAGTCGACGGAAATACTGTCGCGCGTAATGCCCGCCTCGGGGCCGGTCAGCAGCCGGTCTTCGCCAATCAGCCGGTTGACCAGGGTCGACTTGCCCGCATTGGGGCGGCCGATGATGGCGATGCGGATCGGCTTGTCCGGCTCGTCGACCTCCTCGATGAAGATGTCAGCCGACGCGTCGCGGATGGCACCGTACAGGTCGGCCATCCCCTCCCCGTGCTCGGCAGAGATGGCGACCGGCTCGCCGAAGCCCAGGGCGTGGGCCTCGCCGACACCCCCGCCTGACTCGCGGCTCTCGGCCTTGTTGGCCAGCAGGACGACGGGCTTGTGCTGTTTCCTCAGGCGTTCGGCGAAGATGCGGTCAAGGGCGGTGACGCCCTCGCGCGCATCCATCATGAACAGGATCAGGTCGCCGTCCTCCAGCGCCAGCTCGGTCTGCTCGCGCATGCGGCTTTCCAGGCTGTCGTCGGTGACGTCTTCGTACCCCGCCGTGTCGATCAGGGTCAGGTCCATGTCGCCGATATTGCCCTCGGCATAGCGACGGTCACGGGTCACGCCCGGGCGATCGTCGACCAGCGCGAGGCGCTTGCCGACCAGCCTGTTGAACAGGGTCGATTTTCCCACGTTGGGGCGGCCGACGATGGCGACCTTCAATGCCATGTCGGCCTTCTAGCGTGTTTTGCGATTATGGGTCAGCGGATGCTGACCAATTCGCCGTTGTCGGTCAGGACATAGAGCGCGCCGTTGTAGGCGGCGGGCGCGATATAGGCGGGGCCGCCGAGCGGGATTGAGGCCGTCTGCAGACCGGTCTTGGGGTCAAACGCGACCGCGTCACCGTCGGAATTGACAAGTACGAGGCGATTCGAAGCCAGGATGGGGCCCGACCATTCGGGGCGAACGGTCCTGTCCCAGAGGCCGAACAGGCCGCCTTCCTGGCGCACACGGCCCTCATTCAGGTCCCGGGTCCAGTAGATCGCGCCGGACTCGCGGTTGATCACGGTCAGTTCGCCCGATTTGGAAACCACATAGACCACATCCCCGGCCGGCAACGGCGCATTGACGCCCGCGACCGGCAGGCTCCACTTCGGCTGGCCGGTGCGGATGTCCATCGACTGCAGCACGCCGGAATGGCTGACCGCGTAGACGAAGCCTCGTGAGATCACCGGGCGGCCGGCGATGTCGCGGATCTCGGACAGGGCACTGGTCCGGCTGGTGCGCGACAGGACCTGGTTCCACACGGCCTGGCCGTTGGAGGCACGCAGGGCGACGACCTCTCCGGACGAGAAGGGGGCAATGACCGTATCGCCGCTGACCGCCGGGCTGGAGGCCCGCAGGATCCGGGCCGGTTCCACAATGCCGCGATAGGACCAGTCCTGCAGCCCTGTGGTGGTGTTGAAGGCGATGATCTGGTTGTCGACGTCGATGACATAGACGCGGTTGCCCGCAACGGTCGGCGCGCCGTGGATCGGCACGTCGACCGGCTGGCTCCACAGGACAGCACCGGTCGCTGCGTCCAGGGCGGACATGGTGCGATAGCCCGAGGAGACGAACACCTTGCCGCCGCCGACGGCGACACCGCCGCCGAAACCGCCGCTCAGGGACCCGCCGCCGGTTCCGGGCAGAAAGGGAACAGGCAGGCCAAAGAGGGCGGCTCCGCCCGAGGCCTCGCGGCCGTCCGGCTTGATATCCACTTCCCAGACGATCGCGCCGGTGGCGGCGTCAACCGCCGTGACGGTGGATTCGCCGTCCATCACGAAGACCCGGCCGTCATTGGCGACTACGGGCGACATCACCTGACGCGTCGCGGCCGAACCCGAGCCAATCCGACGCCGCCAGGCGACGGTGAACGCCGGGGCCGCGATCACGTGTTCGACCGAACCCTCCGCCGTGCCGCCGGCCATCGGCCAGGCGGTCGCGGCGACGGGGCCGGGCAGGAAGAAGTCGCGCCCCGCCAGACCGGCGGCGGGCGCAAGCTGCTGCTCGAACGCCAGGATCGAGATCCGCTGGCCTTCGCTGGCGGTCGCCTGGGGCGTGTTGTCGTCACCGAGACCGAACGGCAGGATGCGACGGGCCGAGGCGCACGATGCCAGCGAGGCGGCCAGCCCCAGAACGATGGCGGTCTTCAGCACGCGCGTCACGGTCGTCATCCGAACTCCGGTCGTCATAAGGCGGGTCGTCACTGGGCGGATTGATCTGGCGTCGTCGGTGCCTGCTGCGGGGCCTGTGCCGCGAGTGGCCGGCCGTCGGGCCCCACCGGCATGGCCGGGGGAGTTGCGGGCGTGATCGACTGGGCGGCGATGATGGGAACCAGCCCGCTGGCCGTATTGCTGTCGATCATGCCAGTGGCCGCCTGGGCCCGCTGCCGGATCGAATCCGGCACGTCCTGACCCAGGGTCAGCAGTACGAACATCTCGCGGGCTTCCGCAGGCTTGTTATGTTGCAGTCGGGCCATGCCGAGCGCTTCCTGGGCGAAGGGTCGCAAGGGGCGCCCCTCGGCGGCGAGCGGCTCGAGGCGCGTCTCGATCTCTTCCAGTGTCACCGTATCCATCAGCAGCATCGCGGCCTTCAGCCGGGCCGTATCGGCCAGGATGGGATCACCCGAGGCCTTGGCTGCCTGATCGAACAGCGCGACGGCGTCGGGCATGCGGTTGGCGGTGACGGCAATGCCGGCGCGCTGCTGCAGGGCCAACGCCCTGTAGGCCCCGTTGCCGGACTTCTCAGCCTCGGCGAAGGCGGTTTCCGCCCCCGCGCCATCGCCGCTCTGCAGCGCCTCCAGACCGCGCTGATAGGCGACCGAAGCCGTATGGGCGCGACTGGTCTGATAGCTCTGCCAGCCCCACCAGGCCAGGGCGGCGACCAGGGCGAGGGCGAGGATGCCACCGACGACGGGCAGCCAGGTGCGGGCCAGGCGCTTGAGCCGCTCGGAGCGGATCTCCTCCTCGACCTCTTCGAAGACATCAGTCACTGGTGGAGCCGCCCCAAAAAACGCTGAAAAGCCAATCGGCGCGGACCCTAGAGGTTCGACCCCGCCCTCGCAACGCGAGGACTACGGCATCGCCGGCTTTTTGGAGAAGTAGGTCTCGACTTCGGCAGGAAAACGGCGGGCCTTCACGTCCGAGGCATAGGTGGCCACTGCCCGGTCGATCTCGCCGCGCAGATCTGCGTATTTGCGAACGAATTTCGGGGTCCAGTCGAACAAACCCAGCATGTCGGGCGTCACCAGGATCTGGCCGTCGCAGGCGGCCGAGGCTCCGATGCCGATCGTGGGCGTATCGATGATCTCGGTGATCTCGCGGGCCACGCCCTCGGCCGTACCCTCGATAACGATGGCAAAAGCGCCCGCGTCGGCGGTGGCCTCGGCCTCGGCGATCACCCTCAGGCGCTCGTCGTCGGTCTTGCCCTTGGCCTTGAACGCGCCCTCCGTCAGCACCGCCTGGGGACGAAGGCCGACATGGCCCATGACGGGAATGCCGCGCTGGACCAGATAGGCGATGGTTTCCGGGACGGTCGGGCCGCTTTCCAGCTTCACGGCCTGCGCCCCCGTTTCCTTCATCACCCGCGCGCAGTTCTCGTAGGCGACCTCCTTGCCGCCCTCGTAGGACCCGAACGGCATGTCGATGACGACCATGGCCCGTCGCGATCCCCGCATGACCGCCTGTCCGTGAAGAATCATCATCTCCAGGGTGACGCCGACGGTGTTGGGCAGGCCGTGGACGACCATCCCCACGCTGTCGCCGACCAGAAGCAGGTCGCAGTGATCGTCGAGCAGGGCCGCCGTGGGCGCGTCATAGGCGGTCAGGCAGACAACAGGCTCGCCGCCCTTGCGCTTCATGATATCCGGCGCAGCGAGGCGTTTGACCATCTCCTGTTTCTGGCTCGACACGATCAGACCTCCTGGGACAACTTCACAACCGCCGCAGCGGCCAGGGCGATCAATGCGCCCGCGGAAATCCAGAATAGCTGCATTCCGCCCATGGACCCAAGCGTCAGGTCCGAAAGACCCCACTGTCCCAGTGCCGAGGTCACCACACCCTGGACGTCCAGACTGGCGGCCTGCAGGCCCTGTCCGATCGCCCGGCCCGCCACGGGCACACCGGCGTCTGACAGACGGAAGTTCAGATTCACCGACTCGCGCACCGCGATCACGCCACCGATCAGCCCCGCCGTGGTCAGGGCCAAGGTCCGCACCCGGTTCGACGACTGGAGTCGGGTCTCTACGGCAGCGGCAAACAGCGCCGCATCCGCCATCTGCGGCGTCCGTGCGAACAGCCGCTCGATCATGGGATCGAATTCATCTGACGACATGGGACGCCCTCCCTGACTGTCCGGTGTCCGGCGCGAGCCGGGCGCGGAGTTTATCCAGACCACGTTTGACATGAGACTTCACCGTTCCAAGCGGCAGATTCATGGCCGCGGCGATCTCGGGATGAGACAGGCCCGCGCCATGGCAGAGCGAGACACACAGGCGCTCGGTCGCGTTGAGCGACTTCAGCGCCTCGTCCAGATCGACCAGGCCGGGTGTGTCGACCGCCGGCGCGATCTCCACGGTGCCCAGTTCGGCGACATAGCGGGCGTCCCTTGCCTTGCGCTTCAGATACAGACGCGCGGCGATGCGTTTGACCCACGCGGCGAAGGTGCCCTCGCCCCGAAACTCGGTACATTTCTCGAACGCCTGCAGGAAGGCATCCTGGGCCACATCATCAGCCTCCGCCCCCTGCGCCCCCATCCGCCGAAGCAGGGCGCGCACAGCCGAGCTGTGGCGGCGGACCAGTTCGCCGAACTCGCGCCGCCCGCCCGCCGCTGCAAGAGCAGCGAGTTCGACGTCGTGGTGGTCCATCAAAGCCTTGGCCATTCCAGATCCCCCTGTCCGGCCAGGCCTCAGTCCCTGTTCTTGTTGAAGAAGCTGAGAATGATGAAGGCCAGACCTATCATGCCCGGGATGCCGGCCATGCCGACGATCGGATAGAAGGCTTTGCTCTCCTCGAAGCTGACCGCATAGCCGAACAGGGCGACCCCGATGCTGACCGCGAGCAGAATCACGCCGACTCGCAGGTCGCGCCCGGCGGTTGACGGCGTCTTGACGTTGTCCTTGCTGAGGGCGTCGATCACCTCGGGGGGAAGCGGCTGCCCTTTTTCGATGGCCACCCGCAAGGTGGCTTGCATTTCCTTGCGTTCCCGACTTTTCAGCCAGGCAGGAACGACGACGATGGCGGCCACCATCAGAAATGGTGCCAGCGGGATGAGAATCTCAAATCCGGCCATGGGGTGTGCCTCTTCCTTTTTCCGACCAAAGCCAGTTGCTCGGGCCTTATGATCACAAGAGGCGGCAGATGGGCCCAACGGATGCGCCGATCGACGTGAAATCTTCGTAAGGTGTCAGTCCGGGCGGGACGCTAGCTGTCGCCCTGTCAGCGAGTCCTTGCGCCGGAAGCGCGAAATGCACGTCCGGTCCGGCGGAACTTGCGAATAAGCTATGCATTCCGCCGTCAGGAGCGCCCCCATGACCCACGTCACCTATCGCATCGTCCAACACGACGGCGGCTGGGCCTACAGGGTGGGCGAGACCTTCTCCGAGACCTTTTCGACCCACGATGCGGCCCGGCGCGCCGCGGTTGCAGCCAGCCGCGAGCAGACGGTGGCTGACCAGACGGCGATGATCGAATACGAGGACACGTCAGGGACCTGGATCACCGAACGGGCAGACGGCCACGACCGGCCCGAGACGGAAGTCCAGGGTTAGCGTCCCGCTCTGACCGGGTCGGGCGGTCAGGCCGAGCGGGCGATCCGCTCGACTTCCTTTTTCACCGCCGCCTCCACGATGCCGGGGAGATGGGCATCCAGCCACTCCTTCAGCATTGGCCGCAGCAGGGCGCGGGCGAGGTCATCGATGGTCGGTCCCGTTCCGCCGGTCGGGACCGGCTCGGGGGACCGGAAGCTGGCCGCCAGACCGGCGAAGGCCGAGGCCGCACTGGCGGCCGCGATGTCGCCGACGATGGCATCCTGCGAGTCGGGATCGGAGAGTGGCGGCGGCGTCTGGGCCAAGGCAGAAGGAAAGGGCTCGGGCTCAGCCTCTTCGGCCGGCGCGGAGATGTCCAGATCACCGATGCTTTCGGCTTCCGGGGCCTCATACCTGTCCGTGAGGTCGAGGATCTCCTCGTCGTCATCCTGGGAAGCGGCGGGCTCGGCAGGGGCAGGCTCGCTTTCCTCGGCCGGCGGAGGTGTGGACGCCGCAGCCGGTGCGGGCTCCGGTTCCGGCGCGACCGATGAAGGAGCAGGCGCTGCAGC
Source organism: Caulobacterales bacterium (assembly GCA_038250335.1). Lineage (GTDB taxonomy): Bacteria > Pseudomonadota > Alphaproteobacteria > Caulobacterales > Caulobacteraceae > Brevundimonas. Next base: position 6,725 of record JBBSCK010000072.1, on the reverse strand, counting down.
CGGCACGTCGTCCTCAGAGATAATCCGGCGGATCGACGCCAGAATCTCTTCCATCGTCGGCTCTTGGGCGGTGGTGTCGGTCATGATCTGGCCTTCGGCGACGCTGCGGATACGCACTGGGTCGGTGCGCGACGAACGAGACACGCAAGGGCCATGCTCAGTGCCCCCGCCCCGCTCCGTTTCGTCGCATCAACGCCCATGTGAATCAACGAGACTTTTTCGCCTTTCTGGTTAATCGGCTTGCGGAGCCGCCCCAACCCGCCCGGCCTTCAGCCGGGTATCGATCGGAGCATCTTCGGTATCATTGGCCGGGGTGATGCCCGGGGCCGCAATCCGGTCCAGCGTTTCGATCAGTCCGTCCCAAGGCAGGCCTCCGCGATTGCGGACCCGCGCGGCGTTTGCGCTCGAATCATAAATCGCGATGCCGGGCGCCAGGTCCTCACCGCTCAACCGGCCCATAGCGCTCAGCAGGGCCGCCTGGGCGACATACTGATTGCGGGTCGCGACCGCCAGATTGATCTCGGCGTTGCGAAGCTCAAGCTCACCGTTGAGCACGTCGAGCGTGGTCCGCAGGCCAACCTGCTGTTCCTGACGCACGCCCTCGGCGGCGACCCGTGCCGCACGCACGCCAGCTTCGCCGGCCTGCAATTGGGCCCGGCTGGAAATGAGGTTCGCATAGGCACTGCTGACATTCTGCAGCACGCCGCGCTTCTGGCGCTCGATCTGGATCTGGGCAGCATTGGCCTGTTCAAGGGCCTGGACCACCCGGGACCGGTTCAGTCCTCCGGTGAACAGGGGCACTGAAACGTTGACCCCAGCCTGGAACTGGGAGGTCCGGTTCGCAAGGTCGAAGCCCGAGATCGCAGTGGAACCACCATAACTGCTCGAAAGACCGACCGACGGCATATAGGCGGATTTCGCTTGAGCATGGCGGGATTCGGCGGCCATCAGGTCGTACTGGGCGGTGAGCACGCCGGGGTTCTCGGCCAGGCCGATGTCCAGAGCCACATCGAAGTCCGTGGGCACGCCCGGCAGGGTCGGCGGCGTCTCAAGGTTGGCCGGCGCCTGGCCCACGACAGCGGCATAGGCGGCGCGGGAGACCGAAAGCTGGGCCTGGGCACCGGCCAGATCGGCTTCCGACTGGGCCCGGCGCGCCTCGGACTGGGAGACGTCGGTGCGGGTGATCTCGCCGACCTCGAAGCGGGCGTTCGATTCTTCCAGCTGGCGGCCCAGGACCGAGAGATTGGCTTCGCGGATCCGCAGGATCTCCAGATCACGCTGCACGTCGACGTAAGCCTGTATGACCGCAGCCAGCACCTGCTGCTCGATGCCACGCAGAGATTCCCGCCCGCTGCGGACGTTGGCCTCGGCTGCGTCGATGCCGCGCGCGATCCGGCCGCCCGAATACAGGGACTGGGTCAGGCCGATGCTCGCCCCGGTCGAATCGGTCTCGGTCACGGAGTCAGAGGGCGGGATTTCGAACACGCCGTCGCCGTTGAAGTCGAACCCGGCGGTGTCGGGCGCGTCGCGACGGGTATAGCTGGCCGTACCGCTGACGGTCAGGTTCGGACGGAGGCCGGCCCGCGCCTGGGGAACGATTTCGTCAAGGGCTCGCTGCTGGGCGCGTTGGGCCTGCAGGGTCGGGTTGGTCCGATAGGCCAGGGCAATGGCCTCCTGCAGGGTCTCTGCCCAGGCTGGTGCTGCCAGTGACGCGGTGACGGCCACAAGGGCGACAGAAGCGAGCGCGCGCGAACGTTTGAACATGACCATATCCTGATGGGCGTCTCGAGCGGCGCCGGTATCTCTCTGACGGCGTAGTGCGGGAAGTCGCCCTCTCTACGCCAGTTAAGTTTTTTTCACGCGGCCGCCAGTGCTGACCCGTGCCTCCGGACGCTTTTAAAGGACGAATGCGGGGGCCGGTGTCATTTCCGCCAGCACCGGCGGTGCCGCGTCAAACAGTTCGCGGCGCGAGACCCCTTCACGACCCCTCACATACAGCACGGCCCGGCCGCTGGGGCCGGACCGCTCGACCACTGCCAGGCGGCCGCCCACGCGCAGCCGGTCCAGCCACGCTGACGGCCTCACGGCGACCGCACCCTCGGACACGATCATGTCCCAGTCCTGACCGGTCGGCTGGCTCAGGGGGGCCAGGACGGTCTGAACCCCGGCCTCGCCCAGAGCCGCCCCAACGACGTCCAGTACGGCCGCATCGGCTTCCTGGGCCGTGACCGCAACGCCCAGCACCGCCAGAACGGCAGCGGCATAGGGCGCAGCGATGGCCAGGGCCGTTTCGCCCGGCCGCGCGTCCAGCGCCTGAAGCAGCTTGGCCACTTCGCGCGCCTGCATCAGTCGCCGGTCGCCCGCGATCGGCACCTCAACCTCGCCATAGGCGGTCCAGGCCCTGTCCGCCGCACAGAACCGCTCGCGCGGCACAGTGAGCAAGGCGGCCTGAAGCCCCCGATCGGTGACGTCGTTCACCCGGACCTGCGAATCCACCATGACCTTGCGTGCAGCGACGAAATCCATAGGAGCGGGCACCCTGACAGCGTTCGGTTGGAAAACTTGCGCGCTTATAGGTCCGCGCGTTGCAGCCGACAATCCGATCTGATAGCGAACGCCCCTCGCGATCTCGGGGGCCTTCGACGGCTCCTAGGGCCTGATGGCGGAGTGGTGACGCAGAGGACTGCAAATCCTTGCACCCGGGTTCGATTCCCGGTCAGGCCTCCAACGCGATCCTTGGGGATCGCAGGACTCGTCAGATCGGCGCGGTGATCCAGCCTATCGCACCCGCGCCGCCGACGGCCGCCGCGACCACCGCCACCGCGATGGCAATCCGCAGGTTGCGGCCCATGAAACCCAATATGCCAGCCATGATGTCCTCCCTGACATCCACAGCGCCATACAAATCCCGGTTCATCAAGGTGTATGAAGCGTTAACACGCTGATTTCACGTATCTGTCAGCGCACCGACATGTTTGACACCTGATGCAGGGCCAGGGCGCTGCTCACGGCAACGTTGAGGGAGTCGAATCCGCCGGCCATTGGAATGGCGACGCTCCTCAGCCGGGCGATCATCGCCGGCGGCAGACCCGGCCCTTCCGAGCCGACCAGGATCGCCTGACGTCCGCCGCCCTTTACGGCCCGAAGCGGCTCCCGGGCGCCGGGCGACAGGGCGATGACCTCGAACCGTTCGGCCTGCAGGGCCGCCACCAGAGCCTCCAGCGAGGCGGCAGCGGCGGCGGGCGTGCGCAACACCGCCCCGACCGAGACCCGGATCGCCTTGCGGTAGAAGGGATCGCAGCAGCGATCGTCAAACAGGACCGCCGCAGCTCCGAAGGCCGCGGCGTTGCGAAACAGTCCGCCCATGTTGTCGTGGTTGCCGATGCCCGAGCAGGCCAGGACGACACAGTCGGCAGGGAGTTCGGCCAGCACCGCCTCCACGGTGCGGGCGGGCGGGCGTTCGCCCAGCCCAAGCAGGCCGCGATGGAGGGGGAAACCGGCCACCCGGTCCAGTACCGCCTGTGACGCGCCATAGACCGGCGTCCCGGGCGGGGCAGCGGCGATCAGGCCGGCCTGGGCCTCCAGCCGGCTGGAGGCGATCAGCAGAGACAGCGGCCGGCACAGGGATGCCGGCGACAGCAGGGTTCGCAAAACGACCTCTCCCTCCGCGATAAACAGGCCTTCGCGCCCGGTCAGATCGCGCTCGCGGATGTCGCGATAGGCTGCGACACGGGGATCCTCGGGATCATCAATGAACTGAGTGGACATGGTCGACTTTTCCCGTTGCGCGACGGAGACGGCCGCTGCTATAGGCCCGCCTCCCGAGCCTCTGTTCCGCGGTAGCTCAGTGGTAGAGCAGCCGACTGTTAATCGGCTGGTCGTAGGTTCGAATCCTACCCGCGGAGCCAGCTCGGGCCTCAAGGCGTTGTGTACGACACGCGTTCAGGCCCCTCACCTATCCGACCCGGCCGTCAGAGGCCTGTGAGGCGACCTGGCCATCCTCATATCCAGTGACCAGCTCGCGCGGGCCTGGCCGGTCCGTGGCTCGTCGGACGCATTGGGCCTTCAATGGATCTGGTCGGGCGTCCCCGCCGGATCGGGCCGGAGAGGGGTTGTCACTGAAGGGCCCGGGTGGCGACGGCCGCTGGCGGACCTGCCGTTGCAGGATCCGCAGATCGCGGGGAAGTGGCTGGGGAACTAGGACTCGAACCTAGAATGACGGTACCAAAAACCGGAGTGTTACCATTACACCATTCCCCAGCAGGGCCAGCGCCTCCCGGGGCCTGCGGCTCGGGGAGGCGGTCGAATACGCCAAGGCTGCAGGGGATGCAACACCCGGCCGCCGGACTATTTCCACTCTGTCCAGAACGCCGCTTGCGGCCCCCGAACCCCGTCGCTATAAGCCCCGTCCTCAAGTCGGAGTGTGGCTCAGCCTGGTAGAGCACTGCGTTCGGGACGCAGGGGTCGGAGGTTCGAATCCTCTCACTCCGACCATCTTTCCCCGGAAAGACGAGACAGCCCTTCGGGGCCCCGAGGTTCCCCGCCTCACCGCCTTCTCTCAATCGACCGCCTTTGCGGCCACCGCGTTCAGATGCGCGCCGATGGTCTCGATGGTCCGTTCGCCCAGGGCCCTGCGCCGGGCCAGCAGTTCGGGCGAGCCGGTGTCGTAGTCGGCCATCAGACGCTTCACGAAGGAGCCGTCGCGGACCTCGCCGAGGACCTCGTCCATCGCCGCCCGCGACGCCTCGCCGATCACGCGCGGGCCGGTCAGATAGGCCCCGTATTCGGCTGTGTTGGAGATCTTGGCGAAGGCCCCGGCGATGCCGCGCTCATACATCAGGTCGGTGACCAGCTTGACCTCGTAGAAGCATTCGAACCAGGCCACCTCGGGCGGATAGCCCGCGTTCACCAGCTTCATGAAGGCCGCGTCGATCAGCTCGCCCACGCCGCCACACAGCACCACCTGTTCGCCGAACAGGTCGCTCTCGCACTCGGCGGCAAAGGTGGTTTCGAGGATGCCCTTGCGGCCGCAGCCCAGCGCCGCCGCATAGGACAGGCCCAGGGCGTGGGCCCCGCCGGTAGCGTCCTGATGCACGCCGAACAGGCAGAAGACCCCCTCCCCGGCCTCATAGAGGTCGCGGATGCGCGGTCCGATGCCCTTGGGCGAATCGAGGATGACGTCGAGGTCGGCGCGGGGCGTCACCAGGCCGAACCGGACCGACAGGCCGTGGGCAAAGATCAGCGCCGCGCCGGGCCGGATGTTGGGCTCGATCTCGTCGCGATACAGGTCGCGGTGGGCCTCGTCCGAGACCATCATGGCCACAACGTCGGCCCCGGCAGTCGCCTCGCCCGCTGTCCGGACCGGAAAGCCGTCCGCCTGCGCCTTCGCCCGGGTCGCCGAGCCCGGCTTCAGCCCCACCACGATGTCGGCGACGCCCGAGTCGCGCAGGTTCAGCGCATGGGTGCGGCCCTGGCTGCCATAGCCGATGACGGCGACGCGCTTGCCGCGAATGATCGACAGATCGCAGTCGCGGTCATGGAACACGGGCAAAGGGGTGGGTATGGTCTGGGTCATGCCCGGTCTCATAACGCCATCCACCATCGTCGGCTTCTGGAAAGAGGCCGGGCGCGACAAGTGGTACAGCAAGGACCCGCAGTTCGACTTCGTGGTTCGTGAGTCCCTTCGCGCCGCCCATTTCGCCGCCGCACGGCGCCAGCTGGACGACTGGATCGACCGGGCCGAGGGTGCCCTGGCCCTGATGATCGTGCTGGACCAGTACCCCCGGAACAGCTTTCGCGGCACGGCGCACCAGTTCGCCACCGATCCGCTGGCCCTGCTGTTCGCCCGCGACGCCATTGCGCGGGACTACCCGAGCGCCTTCGAGCCCGACCTGCGCCAGTTCCTGGTCATGCCGCTGATGCATTCGGAGGCCCTCGAGGACCAGGACGACCTGCTGCCGCTGGTCGCCGACATGCCCGACACCCTGAAGTTCGCCCACGTCCACCGCGACATCATCGTCCGCTTCGGCCGCTTCCCCCATCGCAATGCCGCGCTGGGGCGCGAGACCACGGTCGACGAACAGGCCTTCCTGGATCAGGGCGGGTTTGGCGGCTGAAAGGTCCGCGCGGTGGCGGGCGGCGGCTGCGGATTGGACTCCGAAAAAACCGGGTGCAAAACGTGCAATTCCTCCGGTCGTATCTCAGGACTGTGAGACAAAATACAGAAATACTGTGCATTTTCTTCTTCCGCCGCGACCAACATTAACGGCGCGCGACTGGACTCGACCGCCGGCGGAGCGAAACCGGGCTGGCCGGCCGGATTGAGCTGGGTGTTCGATGCCATGCCGGGAGCCTGACACGGGACTGCGTCAGATTCGGTCGTGGGGAAGAGAAACGCCGCATAATCCTGATCCCTCTCCCGTTGGGAGAGGGCTTGAGCGCACGGGAGCGAAGCGATCGCCCTTGCGCGAACAGGACCGATGGGGGGACTTTCCTGCTGACGACGAGGCGTTTCACTTCCCCCATCGTCACGCGTGTCGCTGCGCTCCACGACTCGACCCTTCCCCCGCGAAGGACGGGGGAAGGGCTACCGCGATTTAGCCGAACTGCCGCTCGTACCGCCCCATGGCCTGCGGGTCGAGGCGGACGGTCAGAAGCATCCGGCCCTGATCGTCGGTGTCGCGGGCGGTGACGCGGCCGTGCTCGTAGAGCCAGGCCAGGGCCTC
>JBBSCK010000071.1:0-14110 GCA_038250335.1 Caulobacterales bacterium | reverse complement strand
TTCCGGCGCGTCGGTGATGCCGAAATGCGCCAGAACCTCGGCATCCAGCCCCTCGCGGTGGTAGTCCAGCGGCACGGCATAGATGTCGTCGGAGTCCATGGCCTGGATCACACCGGTCTCGCGCACGTTGCAGAACAGGCCGATCTTGCGCTTCTCCTCGGCGGGGATCGGGAACTCGCAACGGCACAGCAGGATGTCGGGCTGGATACCGATGGAGCGCAGCTCCTTGACCGAATGCTGGGTCGGCTTGGTCTTCATCTCGCCGGCGGTCTTGATGAAGGGCAGCAGGGTCAGGTGGACAAAACACGACTGGCCGCGCGGCAGATCCTGACCCAGCTGGCGGATGGCCTCGAAGAAGGGCAGCCCCTCGATGTCCCCGACCGTGCCGCCGATCTCGACCAGCACGAAATCCACCTCCTCGCCTTCATCGGTCAGGGCGGGTGTCAGACAGAACGATTTGATCTGGTCGGTGACGTGGGGAATGACCTGGACCGTCGCGCCCAGATAGTCGCCCCGGCGTTCTTTCTCGATGATGGTCGAATAGATTCGGCCGGTGGTGATGTTGTCGGACTTCGCAGCCGACACCCCGGTGAACCGCTCGTAGTGGCCGAGGTCGAGGTCGGTCTCGGCCCCATCGTCGGTCACGAAGACCTCGCCGTGCTGATAGGGGCTCATCGTGCCGGGATCGACGTTCAGATAGGGGTCGAGCTTGCGCAGCCGGACCTTGTAGCCGCGCGCCTGAAGCAGAGCGCCCAGAGCCGCCGACGCCAGCCCCTTGCCCAGCGAGGAGACTACGCCGCCCGTGATGAAGACATATCTAGCCACGGAGGATCACCTTGCCGCTGATTCGCGGACCTTGCGGATCGTTCCACGATCCATCTGTTGAAAACGCTATGCCGGCCCGCCGATTGGCAGGGTGCGGGAGGCGATGGTGGCGGGAGGAGCGGCGGAGAGTTCCCGCCGACACCTTATTGGGCCGGCGCGGGGGCCGGAGCGCCGGCAGTCGGGAGGCTGGCCTCCAGATCGTCGAGCGACGGCGCGGCCGGAGCGGCCGGAACCGCGGGTGCGGCCGTGGCCGGTGCCGTTTCTGCGGGCGCGGTATCGAGGGCGATGGAGCCCACCGCATCCGCATCCACCACCGACCGGCCGGCCCGCTCGATATTGCCGACGATCGTCAGGCCGATGGCGCAGGCGAAGAAGGCACCCGCCAGCCACCAGGTCGTGACCGTCAACAGATTGCCTGCCCCGCGCGCAGTCATAAAGCCCGACGGCCCGCCGCCCATGCCGAGCGCGCCACCCTCGGACTTCTGCAGCAGCACGATCCCGGTCAGGGCGACCGAGATCAGGATCATGACGACGAGGAGGATGGTCTGGAGCATGGTCGCTTACATGTGTGGCGGATAGACGCCGATCAAGCGGCGGCGTCTATCACCCTTGTGCGTCAGCGGCAACGACAGCCGCCTCGGCCGCGCGGATGATGTCGAGGAAATCTTTGGCCTTCAGGGAGGCCCCGCCGACGAGGGCCCCGCCGACCTCGGCCACGGCCAGAATGTCGTGAGCATTGGCCGGGTTCACCGAGCCGCCATAGAGGATGGGCGTCGCCCGCCCCGTCTCGCCCAGCCGCTCAATAATGGCGGCGCGCGCAGCGACATGAATCCCGGCGATCTGGTCCAGCGTGGGGGTCCGGCCGGTGCCGATGGCCCAGATCGGCTCATAGGCCAGCGCCCAGTCGCGTCCCGCGAGATCGTCGTGCAGCGAACCCAGAATCTGATCGCGGACGACAGCCTCAGCCTGGCCCGCCTCGCGTTGCTCCAGCGTCTCGCCGACACAGACGATGGGGGCCAGCCCGGCCCCCAGCGCCGCCTCGACCTTGTTCGCCACGTCGGCATCGGTCTCGCCAAAACCGGCCCGCCGTTCCGAATGGCCGACGATCACGAGACTCGCCCCCGCGTCAGCGAGCATTTCGGCGGAAACGGACCCGGTGAAGGCCCCTGAGGCCTCAGCGTGGCAATCCTGTCCACCGATCTCCACAGCGCCGTCCTTCTGCTGCCACGCCATCGGCGCGATCAGCGTAGCCGGCGGACACAATGCCACCCGGGCCGTCGCCGGTTCCGCCTCCAGAGCTGAGCGGACCGCATTCGCCTCGACCAGCGAGGCCGTCAGCCCGTTCATTTTCCAGTTGCCGACGATCATCTTCACGGATTGTTTCATCGGGCCTCTCTAGGCACCGTCTTGCCCGGTGCCAAGCCCGGCGCTTGCGAGGGTCATGCCCCCTCCCCTATACGGCCCGTTGGCGCTTCTCGCCGCTCGTCCGTCAGGCCCGTCCATGATTTCGCTGTTCCGTAACTTTGCCAAATCGAAATGGGCGATCGGCCTGTTCGTTATGCTGATCCTCAGCTTCGCCGTGGTGGGCGGTACGCAAACAGACGTGTTCGGGGGCCTGGGACCCAAACACGTGATTTCGGCCGGCGACCGTTCGGTCGACGCAACGCAGTTCCGGGCCGATTTCGAACGCATCCGCAGCAATGCCCAGGAACAGGAAGGCCGCGCGCTGACGACGGAGGAACTGGTCGAGGCCGGCGTGCACACCCGCTATCTGGAAGGCCAGACCCAACGCCTCGGCTTTCTCGCCTGGGCGCACAAGGTCGGCATCAGGCCAAGTGAGGAGCTGGTACTGAAGCGAATCCGCGAAATCCCGGCCTTCTTCAATCAGATCACAGGACAGTTCGACCAGGCTCAGTATGAACAGGCCCTGGCCGCCCAGAGCGTGACCCCGATCCAGCTGGAGGATGAATTCCGCGACACTGCCGTCAGCGAACATTTTGCGAGCGCGATCCAGGCCGGTCTCCGGACGCCGAGAATCTACGGGGCCCTGATCGCCGGCCGCGCCCTTGAGGTCCGCGATGGCCGCTGGTTCACCGTCACCCAGGCGATGGCCGGAAACGCCGCAGCCCCCACCGACGTACAGCTGACAGCCTTCCTGACTGAGAACGCTGCCCAGCTGCGCCGGCCCGAGTTCCGCATGGCGTCGGTGATCGTCTTCACCGACGCGCCCGGTGCGACGGTGCCGGCGATCCCTGAAGCGCGCATCGTCGAACGCTTCAACTTCCGCAAGGACGGCCTGTCGACACCCGAGCGCCGGACGTTCACCACCCTGACCGCACCCGACCGCGCAGCGGCCGATCGGATCGCAGCCGCCCTGCGCGCGGGCCAGTCGCCCGCCGCTGTGGCCGAAGCCAACCGGATCCAACCCGCCGAATATGCCGCACAGCCCCAGAGCGCCGTGCCTGACCCAACCGTCGGAACCGCCGTGTTCGGCCTGGCTGCAGGGCAGGTGTCCGCACCGATCCAGGGCCGCGTCGGCTTTACCGTCGCCAAATTGTCAGCGATCACCCCAGGTGCTCCTGCTACACTGGAAGGCGTCCGTGAGGCCGTCGTGTCCGAGTTGCAGGACGAGGACGGCAAGGCCCGCATCTACGCGCGGGTCGAGGGCTATGAGAAGGCCCGCCAGGACGGCAAGACCCTGCTGGCTGCCGTCGCCGAGGTCGGTGCCCGCATCGTCCAGCTGCCGCCCTTCACCGAGGACGGGCGCCTGCCCGACGGACAGCCGATGCAGGCTCCGCCCCAGCTCGTCCAGAACGCCTTTGCCCTGACCCAGGGTGCCGAAAGCGAAGTGATCGACGCAGGCCAGGGGCAGTATTTCGTGCTGCGCCTCGACCAGATCCAGCCGCCGGCCCTGCCGAGCCTGGCCGATGTGCGAGCCCCCCTGTCACAGCAGTGGACGCTACGCGAAAATGCCCGCCGACTGACTGCCAAGGCCGAGGAACTGGCTGCCCGCGTCCGTGGCGGCGAGGATATCGCCGCTGTTGCGGCCTCAGCCGGTGCGACCCTGCAGGCTCGAACCGGCGTGCTGCAGAACGCGGAGACACAGACGGCCCTGGGTGCTGGCGTTCTCGGCGGGCTGTTCGGCCAGGGCCGGGGTCAGATCTTCACCGGACCGGCGTCCGAGACAGCCTTTGTTGTGGGTCGGGTGGACGCCGTGCGTGCCGCCTCGGCCGCCGCTGCCGCGCCGCTGGCCGACCAGATCCGCCCGCGTCTGGCCCAGGACGTGGTCGAGGCTGCCGGTGATCAGTTGGTCGCCGCCGCCGCCCGCGCCAGCAAGGCAAAGAATGACCCCGAGGCGGCCCTCACCGCGCTGGGTGTCACGCCGCCGGCCGCTGCAACCGCGCCGACGACGCCCGCCCCGGGCCAATGACCGCAGGCGTCGCGGGGACCGTCGAGCGGGACACGGCACGGCGGGGCCTTGTCGCGGGCCGGCCACAGGTGGTGGTCCGGCGTATCGTTGATGACCTGGAAACGCCGGTCTCGGCCTATCTGAAGGTGGGCTGGGGCCGGGCCCACGCCTTCCTGCTGGAGTCGGTCGAGGGTGGTGCCCTGAACGGGCGCTATTCGATCATCACCCTGGACCCCGACGTGGTCTGGCGTTGCCGCGACGGCCAGGCCGCGATCGCGCGGGGCCCCGACATTGAGGCCGGGCGCTACGAGCCCCAGTCCGGCGGTGCGCTTCAGTCACTGCGCGCCCTCATCGCCGAGACCCGGTTCGACCTCCCGCAAGGCCTGCCGCCCATGGCCGCAGGGCTGTTCGGCGTGTTCGGCTATGATATGGTCCGGCTGCTCGAGCCCCTCGGCGCGCCGAACCCCGACCCCCTTGATCTGCCTGACGCCGTCCTGACGCGGCCGTCGATCGTTGCGGTGTTCGATTCCGTGCAGCATGAAATCGTCGTCATGGCCACCGTCTGGCCCGAGGCTGGACATGACGCCAATGCGGCGCTTTCGGCTGCGGACCGCCGGCTCGACGATTTCGAGGCCCGTCTGAGACGCCCCCTGCTGGCGCGTCAGCCGTTGACAGAGCCGGACGCCCTTGAGTTCCGCACGCCCGTCGACGCCCCGGCCTTCGCTGACCTCGTCGCCGCCGGAAAGGACTATATCGCCGCCGGCGACATCTTTCAGGTCGTGCTCAGCCACCGCTTTCGCGCGCCCTGGACCGGCGATCCATTCGCCTTCTACCGCTCTCTCCGACGCCAGAACCCTTCGCCCTATCTGTACTTTCTGAACTTCGACGATTTCCAGCTGGCGGGCTCCAGTCCCGAGATTCTGGTGCGGCTGAAGGACGGCGGTGTCACCATCCGGCCGCTGGCGGGCACCCGCCCCCGGGGCGAGACGCCAGAGGCCGATCGGGCGCTCGAGGCAGAACTTCTGGCCGATCCCAAGGAACGGGCCGAGCATCTGATGCTATTGGATCTGGGGCGCAACGACGTGGGTCGGGTGGCGGCAGCCGGCAGCGTGCGGGTGACCGAAAGCTTCGTCGTCGAGCGCTACAGCCAGGTCATGCACATTGTGTCCAATGTCGAGGGCCGCGCCCGGCCCGACATTGACGCCGTCGACGCCCTGCTGGCCGCCCTGCCCGCCGGTACCCTGTCCGGGGCACCCAAGGTCCGGGCCATGGAAATCATCGACGAACTGGAGACGGAAAAGCGCGGGGTCGGCTACGGCGGCGGTGTCGGCTATATCTCGGCCGGCGGCGAGGCCGACATCTGTATCGTGCTGCGCACGGCCCTGTTCGCGCGCGGCGAGGTCTTCGTCCAGGCCGGGGCCGGGGTCGTAGCCGACAGCGATCCCGCAGCCGAATACGCCGAGACCGGAGCCAAGGCGCGCGCGCCGATGCGGGCGGCCCAGGAGGCCTGGCGGTTCGAGCTGGGCGCGCCCCTGAACCGGGACGGCGAAATCTAGAACGCGGTGCTGGAGGCGGGAGCGGGATCCTCGATCGCGACCCCCGGCCCCAGGACCATCACACCGGCCAGCAGCACCGCTGCCGTCGCCGCCAGCGCGGCCGCACCGAGTGCGCCCAGCACGCCGGGCCGGGGCTCGGCGACACTCAGAGCCTCGCGGGCAGCCTGGATCTGGTCAACGGGGGTGGTCATCGAATCGCGCTCCGGATCGGACCCCGATTTCGAACCCCGACGGTTAACGATCCGTGTGCGCACGCGTCCGCTTGGCGGCGGACGAACCACCCTCTAGAAGCGCCGGATGATCCTGGTCGTCGATAACTACGACAGCTTCACTTATAATCTCGTCCACTACCTCGCGGAACTGGGCGCGCAGACTCATGTCGTGCGCAATGACGATCTGACGGTCGAGGAAGCGTGGTCGCTGAAGCCCGAAGCGGTGCTTCTGTCGCCCGGCCCCTGCGCGCCGGACCAGGCCGGTATCTGCCTGCCCCTGATCACGACCGCGACCCACGACATGCCGATCCTGGGCGTCTGTCTGGGCCACCAGGCCATCGGCCAGGCGTTCGGCGGCGACGTGGTCCGGGCCCAGACCCTGATGCACGGCAAGACCTCGCCGATCATTCATGAAAACAGGGGCCTGTTCGCGGGTCTTCCGTCGCCCTTCACGGCCACCCGCTATCACAGCCTGGCCGTGGCGCGGCAGACGCTGCCCAACAGCCTCGAAGTGACTGCCTGGACTGCCGACGGTGAGATCATGGGCGTTCAGCACCATGAACGGCCGATCCACGGCGTCCAGTTCCACCCCGAATCCATCGCCACCGAGCACGGCCACGCCCTGCTCGCCAACTTCCTCGACCTCGCCGGGGTCAAGCGCCTGGCGATGGTCTGAGGCCATGAGCGAAGTTTCTCCGGCAGGCGGATTCAAGCCGCTTCTGGCCCGGCTGGTCGAGGGGCGGACGCTAACCTCGGCCGAGGCCGGCGAGTTCTTTTCGGCCTGCCTGCGGGGCGAGCCGACGCCGGCCCAGGTCGCCGCCGCCGTCACTGCCCTGCGCATCCGTGGCGAGACCGTGGAGGAGATCGCCGCCTTCGCCCAGGCCCTTCGCGACGCGGCCCTGACGCTGGACCATCCCTACGACGTCATCGATACCTGCGGCACCGGCGGCGACGGGGCCCATACGTTCAACATCTCGACCGCAGCGGCGCTGGTTCTGGCGGGGGCCGGCCTGAAGGTCGCCAAGCACGGGAACCGGGCCATGAGCTCGAAGTCGGGATCGTCCGATGTGCTGGGCGTGCTCGGGGTGGATATGACGGCCGGCCTGGACCGCCAACGTCGGGCGCTGGACGAGGCGGGCATCGCCTTCCTGTTCGCCCCCGCCTACCACGGGGCCATGCGCCACGTCGGACCGGTCCGCGCCGAGATCGGCTTTCGCACCGTGTTCAACCTGCTGGGCCCACTGTCCAATCCGGCCGGAGCAAAGCGTCAGGTCATGGGCGTCTATGACCCCAGGCTGCTAGAGCCGCTGGCCGAAGTGCTGGGCCGGCTGGGCGCAACCCGCGCCTGGACCGTCCATGGCCAAGGCCTTGATGAACTGACCACAACCGGACCGACCGATGTGGCCGAGTGGAAAGACGGAGCAGTCCGGCGCTTCACCGTCACGCCCGAGGAGGCCGGCCTGCCGCGCGCCGACATCGAAGACCTGCGCGGAGGCGACGCCGAGACCAACGCGGCGGCCCTGACGGCGCTTCTGGCCGGCGAGACCGGCCCCTATCGCGACATCGTCCTGCTGAACGCCGCCGCCGCGCTCGTCGTCGCGGACGGGGTGCCGGACCTGAAATCGGGCGTCGCCCTGGCCGCAGCCGCCATCGATGACGGCAAGGCCGCCGACGCCCTGGCCGGCCTCGCGCGGATCACCTCCACGCCCCTGCCGCCGATTGAAGACCTGCCATGACCGACGTCCTTGCCGGCATCGCCGACTACAAGCGTATCGACGTCGCCACGCGAAAGACCTTGCAGTCCCACGCCGCCATCGAGGCCCTCGCCATGGCCGCCGACGCGCCGCGCGGCTTCACCGCCGCCCTGCGCAGGGATACCGGTCCGGGCCGACCCGCCCTGATCGCCGAAATCAAGAAGGCCAGTCCGTCCAAGGGCCTGATCCGCGCCGACTTCGACCCGCCGGCCCTGGCCCGCGCCTATGAGGCCGGCGGCGCGGCCTGTCTGTCTGTCCTGACCGACGAACCCAGCTTCCAGGGGCAGGACGACTATCTGGTTCAGGCCCGGGCGGCTGTGGCCCTGCCCTGCCTGCGCAAGGACTTCCTCGTTGACCCCTGGCAGGTGGCCGAGAGCCGGGCCCTGGGGGCCGACTGTATCCTGATCATCATGGCCATGATCGACGACGCCCTCGCCGCCGACCTGCTGTCCGAGGCCCGCCGATTCGGTATGGACGCCCTGATCGAGACCCATGACAAGACCGAGATGGCCCGTGCGGCGGCGCTGGGCGGCGACCTGATCGGGATCAACAACCGTTCGCTCCGGACCTTCGAGGTCGATCTGGGGGCCACGGCCCGCTTTGCGGCGATGGCCCCGCCGGGTGCCCTGCTGGTTGCCGAGAGCGGAATTTTCACCCGGGCAGACGTTGCCGAGGTCGCAGCGGCAGGCGCGGAGGGGATTCTGGTCGGCGAAAGCCTGATGCGACAGTCGGACGTTCGCGCCGCCACGGAGAGGCTGCTGGAACCGCCCACGCCGTTAAGTTGACATTAGGCAAGAACACTTACAGAACATCGTCAACGGTTCACGCCTTGTTCTGGACGAGTCTACGCCATGCTCACGCGCAAACAGCACGAACTCCTGATGTTCATCCACGAACGGATCAAGGAGACAGGCGTCTCTCCCTCGTTCGATGAAATGAAGGAGGCGCTGGATTTGGCGTCGAAGTCCGGCATTCACCGGCTGATCACAGCGCTGGAAGAACGCGGCTTCATCCGCCGCCTCGCCCACAGGGCCCGGGCGCTGGAAGTGACCAAGCTCCCCGAACAGGCAACGACGGGGCCGGCGCGCGGCCGCACCCCGTTCCGGCCTGATGTGATTGAGGGCGGCGGGCGTCCCCGGGACGCAGAGCCCGCCAACGACACGCGTGAACTGGTGCTCGTCGGCAAGATCGCCGCCGGCGTTCCGATCGCCGCCCTGCAGCAGGATCATGGCCGCTATCAGGTGCCCGAGGCCATGCTGGGTGCGGGCGAACACTACATGCTCGAGATCGAGGGCGATTCGATGATCGAGGCCGGGATCCTCAATGGTGACCTCGTGGTCATCAAGAAGGTCGATACGGCCTCCTCCGGCGAAATCGTCGTCGCCCTGGTCGAGGGCGAGGAAGCGACACTGAAGCGTCTGCGCAAGAAGGGCGGCTCGATCGCGCTGGAGCCTGCCAACCGCAACTACGAGACCCGAATCTTCGGACCCGACCAGGTCGAGGTACAGGGCAAGCTGGTCGGCCTTATCCGCCGCTATCACTGATCCCGGATCAAGTCCGGGATGATGAGCAGAGGCCTGTGTACGCCCTGAGATGACAAGCAGAGGCGTGTGTACGCCCGGAGATGACAAGGAGAGGCGTGTGTCATCCCGGAGACGACGCAGTCGTTATCCGGGACGGGTCCACGGCCGGTCGCCGCGCACCTCGGCAGCCCAGACGGCGCGCCAGCCGGAGGGTGTGCTCCACAGTTCCACTGAGCCCCCACGCGCATAGTCGAGCCCGTCCAGCACCAGCCGGCCGTCGCAGTCCGGCGGGAGCGTGTCGACCACAGCCCGCACACTGACCAGCCGTGCCGACTGACACAGGGCGACCAGTTGTGCCAGGTCGGGCGCGGCCGTCCCCCACCACAGGGCGACGGGGCCCTCCGAGTGTTCGGGCGCGCAGGCCGAACGCTGGCACAGCCAGCCCTCGTCGGGACGCTGGGTCGCAGCCAGGCCCCTGCGCCGGGTCCATAGATCGACCGCGAACTGACGAACCCCCGGCCTCAGCACAACCGCCCGACCGGCCTGTGCGAACACGGCGTTGGTTCCCCCGTCGCCGATCCAGACCGACGGCGTCGAGGCTCGCGGCCAGAGCAGTACCGCGCAGGCAATGGGCAGGCCCAGCCACCTCAATCGCCCGCGCCAGAGACACATGAAAAGCACGCCGAGAAACGAGATCGGCAGGACGAAATCCGGCGCGCTGGCGATGGTCCGGACGGCTCCGGGCAGGCTGGCGGTCCAGTGGCCGATGGCCAGCATCAGATCGACCCCCTTGCCGGCGACCCACAGGAACGGCCCACCCAGCCCCACGGGCTCAAGCAGGGCACCCAGCGCCAGTGCCGGCATCATGATAAAGTCGGCGATCGGCGACGTCGCCAGATTGGCCAGCAGACCGTACATCGCGGCGCGGTTGAAATGCTGCACGGCAAAGGGCCCCGTCGCAGCCCCGGCGACGAGGCTGGCAGTCACGGCCACCACGAGCCAGTGCCGCGCCGACTGGATCAGGGCGATCGGCCAGGGAATCGACAGCTCCCGGATGCGCGGCGGCCAGGCCTCGGCCAGGGCCACAAGGGCAGCGGTGGCGGCGAAGGACATCTGGAAGCCTGGCGTCACGATGGCCTCGGGCTGCAGGACCAGCACGATCATGGCGGCGACGGCGAGCGCGTGCATGGTAATGGCCTGCCGGTCCAGCAGGATGGCGGCGAACGCGACAGATGCCGTGATCGCCGCTCGCTGCGCCGGGGCGGGTGCACCCGAGAGCACCAGATAACTCCCGACCGCCATCAGCCCCACCAGAGCGGCAACCTTCTTGCCCGAGACCCTCAACGCAAGCCACGGCCAGGCCGCCACGCCCAGACGCGCGGCAAAGAAGGCGAACCCTCCGACGATCGCCATATGCAGGCCCGAGATCGACAGGATGTGCGCCAGTCCCGAATCCCGCATGGCGTCGAGATCCTCCCGTCCGATCCAGGTTTCATGTCCGGTGGTCATGGCCGCAGCGACCCCGCCGGTCCGCTCGCCCAGGCGCTCGACGATGCGCCGGGCGAGGGCGAACCGGGTGGCGTTGACCGCCATGGCCAGCCGCAGACCCCGGGGCGGCGGCATTAGCTGGGCGGGACGGGTCTCGCCCAAGGCGAAAGCCGTGCCGCCCAGACGCTGAAACCAGGCGTTTCGACCGAAATCATAGGCCCCCGGGCTGGCCGGAGGCGGGGGCGGGTTCAGAATGGCGAAGAGTCGGATGGGCGACCCCGGCAGGGGTGGCTCGCCGCGCACGGTGGCGCGGATCCGGATCGGTGTGGCCTCGGGAGCCAGTCCGCGGATCCGGACCGTCGCGAGCACGATCCGGTGGCCCCGTTCGCCCGGGCTGTCGACATCGACGACCCAGCCCTCGATCGTCATCGGCCCGGCCATGGCGGGGGCGACCGGCGCCGCGACCCGGTCGCTCCTCAGCTTCGCGCCTGCCAGACCCAGGGCAAGGCAGGCCACAAGCATCAGCGGCAGGGTGATCGCCCGCCCTTTGCCCCGCCGCCGCGCCCCCAGCCAGATGCCCGTGGCAAGGACGGCGGCGAGACCGAGGGGCCAGAAGGGCGGCTCCTGTCTCAGGGCGAAATAGAACGCCGCGCCTGCGCCGAAGGCGACCGGGGCCCAAAGCCGCCAGCGGAGGCCCTGCGCCCCAACCTCGGCCCTCAACGCTGCGCGGATCCGCTCGGCCGGACTAGGTTTTGGCGCATCGGGGGGTATAAGGACCGCCCGTCCGGACGCCTTTTCCATGCCCCCTTCCTCCGCCGCCTCCCGGGTCGTCACCCGTTTCGCTCCCTCGCCGACCGGCTATCTGCACATAGGCGGCGCAAGAACGGCGCTTTTCAACTACCTTTACGCGAAGGGCCGCGGCGGCAAGTTCCTGGTCCGGATCGAGGACACCGACCGCGAGCGCTCGACCGACGATGCGGTCAAGGCGATCTTTGACGGCCTGAGCTGGCTGGAGCTGTTCGCCGACGAGGAGCCAGTGTTCCAGCACGCGCGCAGCGACCGTCACCGCGAGGTCGTCGACGCCCTGCTCGAGACCGGTGCGGCCTATCGTGACTTCACCTCGGCCGAGGAGACCGGACGGCTGCGCGATGAGGCCAAGGCCGCGCGGCGGGCCTTCAAATCCCCGTGGCGCGACCGCGAGCCTTCGGTCGACGACCTGTCGCAGCCTCATGTGGTCCGTTTTCGCCGTCCCCTGCCCGGCCGGGTCGTGGTCGAGGACGCGGTCCAGGGCGAGGTCAGCTGGGGCAATGAGGATCTGGACGATCTGGTTCTGCTGCGCTCGGACGGCACCCCGACCTATAATCTCGCCGTGGTGGCCGACGACCACGACATGGGCGTCACCCACGTCATCCGGGGCGATGACCATTTGAACAATGCCGCCCGCCAGTCGCTGATCTACGACGCCCTCGGCTGGGCCCGGCCCGTCTTTGCCCATATCCCGCTGATCCACGGTCCCGACGGGGCCAAATTGTCGAAGCGCCACGGGGCCCAGGCCGTGCACGAATATGCGGCCATGGGCTATCTGCCCGAGGCCATGCGCAACTATCTGGCGCGCCTCGGCTGGGCGCATGGCGACGACGAATTATTCAGTGACGATCAGGCGCGCGAGTGGTTCGATCTCGGCGGGATCGGAAAGGCCCCTGCCCGCCTGGACTTCGACAAGCTGGCCCATGTCAACGCCCACTGGCTGCGGCTGGCGGCCGACGACCGTCTGGCCGGTCTTGCGCTCGATGCTCATCTGGCCTCCGGAGCGCTTCTGCACGAAGGGGACGAAGCCCGGCTGCAGCAGGCCATGCCCTTCGTGAAGGACCGCGCGAAAACCCTGATCGAGCTCGCGGAACAAACCGCCTTTGTGCTCAGGACCCGGCCGATTTCACTCGACGACAAGGCCCTCGCCCTGCTGTCGGGCGAAACGCGTGACCGCATCGCCCGGATCTGCGCCCGCCTCGCCCTGTTCGGCAGCTGGGATGTGTTCGCGCTGGAGGCGGAGCTCAAGGCCTTCGCCGAGGAAGAAGGTGTTGGCTTCGGCAAGATCGGTCCGCCGATGCGCGTCGCCCTGACCGGAGGTGCCGTCTCGCCGGACATCGCCCGCATCCTTTCGGCCCTCGGCCGCGAAGAGGCCTTGGGACGCTTGGATGATGCGCTGCAACAGACTAAGTGATCATCCGTAACCCATCGGCGTCCGGGTTCTCTCGTCCGGACCGCACACCATCGCAAGGGCGCGCATCATGACCGAATTTCCAAAATCCGCCGGATCGGCGACCCTGACCTACGGCGATGTCTCCGTCGAACTGCCCGTGATGGCGGGCTCAACCGGCCCGAACGTCATTGATATCCGCAAGCTGTATGCCGCAACCGACGCCTTCACCTTCGACCCGGGCTTCACCTCGACGGCGTCCTGCGAAAGCGCGCTGACTTTCATCGACGGCGACATCGGAACGCTGCTGCACCGCGGCTATCCGATCGATCAGCTGGCATCGGAGTCCAACTTCATCGAGGTCTGCTACCTGCTGCTGCATGGCGAACTGCCCAGCGCGGCAGATTACGAAATGTTCGAGCGCAACGTGACCATGCACACCATGCTGCATGCGCAGTTCGACCGATTCTTCGAGGGCTTCCGCCGCGACGCCCACCCGATGGCGATCATGGTCGGTGCCGTCGGTGCCCTGTCGGCCTTCTATCACGACAGCCTGGACATCCATGATCCGGTCCAACGCAATATTTCAGCCATCCGCCTGATCGCCAAGATGCCGACGATCGCCGCACGCGCCTACAAATACCACATCGGTCAGCCCTTCGTGTGGCCGCGCAACGACCTGAACTATTCAGAGAATTTCCTGCGCATGTGCTTCGCCGTCCCGGCCGAGGAGTATGTGGTCAATCCCGTTCTGGCCAAGGCGATGGATCGCATCTTCATGCTCCATGCCGACCACGAGCAGAACGCCTCGACCTCCACGGTCCGGCTGGCCGGGTCTTCGGGTGCGAACCCCTTCGCCTGTATCGCCGCCGGCATCGCCTGCCTCTGGGGCCCGTCGCACGGCGGGGCCAATGAGGAGGCGCTGAACATGCTCAAGGAGATCGGCACGCCGGACAAGATCCCGGAATTCATCGAGGGCGTGAAGGCCAAGAAATACAAGCTGATGGGCTTCGGTCACCGCGTTTACAAGAACTACGATCCGCGCGCCAAGGTGATGCAGGAAAGCGCCCACGAGGTGCTCAAGGCCGTCGGCGACCCGAACGATCCGCTGCTGCAGGTGGCCCTGGAACTGGAACGCGTTGCCCT
>JBBSCK010000070.1:0-14241 GCA_038250335.1 Caulobacterales bacterium | reverse complement strand
CTCACAGTGAATCCGGGGCCGAGCGCCGTCATCACCGAACGGTCAGGCAGGCCGCCCCGTCTTGCCCGGTCCAGAACATAAAGCACCGTCGGGGCCGACATGTTGCCGTGATCCGCCAGCACGGCACGCTCATGATCCAGACTACCTTGATCAAGAGACAGCGAGCCCTCCAGCGCGTCGATGACCTTCATGCCGCCGGGGTGGCAGATGAACCGGTCGATGTCGCCCAGGCTGAGATCCTGGCTTTTCAGTATACCGGTGATGGCCGGGCGCAGGTTTTCGCGGGCGAACGGCGGGATGGCGCGATCAAAGATAACGCCGAGGCCGGTCGGATCGACCCGCCAGCCCATGATCTCGAGCGTGTCCGGCCAGGTGTGTTCGGCGGTTGCCTCGATCGAGGCAAAGCCGGTCTCTCCG
This sequence comes from Caulobacterales bacterium, assembly GCA_038250335.1. GTDB lineage: Bacteria > Pseudomonadota > Alphaproteobacteria > Caulobacterales > Caulobacteraceae > Brevundimonas. Next base: position 13,824 of record JBBSCK010000070.1, on the reverse strand, counting down.
CATCGAATCACGCAGGCTGCAGCCCCATCACCGAACAGGGCGGTCGCCACGATGTCGGCCTTGGTCAGGTCCTCCATCCGGAACGACAGCGTACAGAGCTCGACGACGACCAGCAGCACCACGGCACCGGGCGTGGCCCGGGCCAGCTTGCTCGCCAGCGCCAGACCGGTCGTACCACCCGCGCATCCGAGCCCGAACACAGGCACGCGCGCCGCATCCGACCGAAACCCCATCCGGGCCATGGCGCGCGCCTCAAGGCTCGGCGTTGCGATGCCGGTCGAGGACACGGTGACGATGACATCAACATCCGAGCCGGTGAGATTCGCCTCGGCCAGAGCGGTTTCAGCGGCATTGGCAAACATGTCGACCGCGACCTCAAGATAGGCCCGGGTCCGTTCCGGCCAGCCGCGCGGCCTCAGATACCAGTCCAGCGGCATGGCCGCCTGCCTCACCCGGATCCCGGCCGTGTCGAAAACCGGCAGCATCCTGTCGAACCCCGGAAAACGCTCGGTGAAAAGCGACCGGGCGACCTGAACCACATCCGACTGGGTCATTTGGTGAGGCGCGTCGGCGGTCGCCAAGGATATCAGACTGACGGGGGCGGGCATTTTGTCGGTTCCGGCCACGCACAATCGCCGGCTCCAACCGTAACCATACTGGCGCAGGGGAGTTCCAGAAATCCCCCGCGACAAACAGGACCACACAACGCCCGTCATTGGCCTGCGCGCAGGCCCCGCCCCGGCAATTTCGGGATTGATGGGGACCGGACGACATGACCTAACAGGATCCCGGACACCGTGTGGAGGAACAGCGCCGGGTCAGGTCGCGTTCAGAGACGTCACTCATGTTGAGCCCCGCATTCATGCCCCCAGGCCATCCGATCAGGCTCTGGATCGGTTTCGTCGTGATGTGCATCGGCATGTTCATGGCCATCCTCGACATCCAGATCGTGGCAACAGCTCTTCCGACCATCCAGGCTGACCTCGGCGTGGCCCCGGACCAGATGATCTGGGTCCAGACCGCCTATCTGATCGCAGAGGTGATCGCGATCCCGCTGACCGGCCTGCTGACGCGGGCGTTTACGATGCGCTGGCTCTTCGTGTTCGCCGTGACGGTCTTCAGCCTGGCCTCCCTCGGCTGCGCGCTCAGTCAGGATTTCGGCAGCCTGATCTTCTGGCGGGTCGTCCAGGGCTTCGCGGGCGGCACCCTGATCCCGGCCGTCTTCTCGGCCGTGTTCCTGCTGTTTCCGGAACGGAGGCAAGGCATCGCGACGACAGTCGCGGGCGTCGTCGCCGTCCTGGCTCCGACCGTCGGCCCGATCGTCGGGGGCTGGATCACGCAGACCTACTCCTGGCACTGGCTGTTTCTGATCAACCTCGCGCCGGGCTTCGTCTGCGCCGTTGCTGCGGCTTTTCTGTTGCCGCGCGAGAAGGCCGAGCCCGCCCGGATCAAGCAACTGGATTTCGTCGCGCTCGTCCTCATGGCGCTGGCGCTGGCCACGCTCGAGATCGCGCTCAAGGAAGCGCCCCATAGAGGCTGGTCCTCACCGCTTGTGCTCGGACTGGTCGCACTCAGCCTGGCGTCGGGCGTGGGCTTCGTCAGGCGCAGTCTGGGTCGCCGGGCTCCGGTGGTCGAGCTGCGAACGCTCGGGAACCGCAGCTTCGCGGTCGGGTGTATTCTCAGCTTCGTCCTCGGGATGGGCCTGTTCGGATCGGTCTATCTCATGCCTGTCTTTCTGGCGTTCGTCAGGGACCACGGACCCCTGACAATCGGCTCAATCATGCTTGTGACCGGTCTCGCACAACTCGCCGCCGCGCCCGTGGCCGTGTTGCTGGAACGGCGCGTGGATGCCCGGCTCCTGATCGGCTTCGGGTTCGCGATGTTCGCAGCCGGTCTGGCAATGAGTGCGTTCCAGACGGCCGAAACCGATTTCAACGAGATGGTGTGGCCCCAGATCGTCAGGGGCGTCGCCATCATGCTGTGCCTGTTGCCGCCCACCCGGCTGGCGCTGGGCGATCTTGCCCCGTCCCAGGTGCCTGACGCGAGCGGCTTGTTCAACCTGATGCGCAATCTGGGCGGGGCCATCGGCCTGGCCCTGATCGACACCGTCATCTACGGCCGCGCGCCGATCCTGGGCCAGCAGATCGTCGCGCGGCTTCAGGCGGGCGATACTGAAACCGCCCAGGCCCTGGGTATTCCCCTGGCGCTGTTTACCAGCCGCCTCGGTCAGCCCATTGATGCGGCGACGACTGCAGCGCTGACGCCCCTGATCGAACAACTGGCGCTGGTGCACGCGATCAACGAGGCGTGGATGTTGCTGGCCGTCCTTACGATCCTGGCCCTCTGCACGGCCCCGTTTGCGCGCCGGCGATCGACCACCCAGGCCTGACCCTGCAAAGACCGTCGCAACGCGGCTCTCTCCAACCGACACCTTGGGTCCGGTCAGGGCGCTGTTCGGCGACCGCTACGGTCGGTTGCATGCGTCGCGCTCCAGGCCGGGCTCACACCGTCATGGCCATCCCGCGATAGATCCGCGCCCGATAGCGGGAATCCTCGGCATCGGGGAGCGGCGCCTCCAGTAACAGCACGCCACGGGCGAACCACTTGACCTCTTCAAGGTGCTCGTCGAGGTTCCGCGGCCCTTCCGAACGGACCCGGCGGGTCAGGTTGAGCTGGTTGATCGGGACGTTGTGCACCAGACGCTCATTCTCGACCGGGAGCGTCGCGGGAAACGCGTGCAGCGTTGTTTTGATGAAGTTGGCGACGGCGAAGGCAGGGCTGACATCGCCCATCGGGACACGAATCGCGCATGGCCTGCCAGTCAGCACGCGTCCGCACGGGGTTGACTCTCGCCGCAACGTCGGGCGCGCGGTGCAGGGTTTGTGGTCGTTCCAATCGAGGCCACCCTCGAGCGGACGTGAGGCTCGTCCGCACGCCATTTCGTCAACTGATGAGTTCGAGCGACCAACGCTATCCAAATCACGAATCACTACAACGCCACTCTGTGAGTGCCGCCAGGCTGGAGCGGACTGTGGGAAACCGCCAGGCACCCAAAGCTGGCGCTGTCCTCTGTGGAAGGCTCCTGCATTGCGAGCATAGCGCGGATGGGCAGCGCCACGGACCCAGCTGCAGGTCTTTCACCAGCAGAGACCCGCCTCACGGCCCCGCGCCCGAGAGCCATTCCCCCAACCGTCACCGTCGCCTGGCATGCGCCGCGCACCGCGCGCCTCATGCACACGAGGCCGGTCGGGCCTGACCCCATTCACACCAGCCGAGCACGCGCGGAATCCTGGGAAGATACATCGTCTCGACCTGCTCGACGATGAAGCCCGCCGCCTCAATCGAGGAAGCGACCGGGCGCGTGAGGTGACAGCCGCCGGCCAACGGGGTCCAGAACGGCTCGATGCGGCGCTGCCAGCGGCGCACGCCGGGATCAGGCGCGAGGCCGTGTTCGCTGAAAAGGAAGACGCCCGACGTTTTGAGCACCCGGCGGGCCTCGGCCAGAACGGCAGCAGGGGCCTGGACCGAACAAAGCGTGAAGGTACACACCACACTGTCGAAGCTCTGGTCGTCGAACGGCAGCGCTTCGGCATGTCCCGCCTCGATTTCGACTCTCAGGTTCGCAGGTCGGGGGGCGGCCTCCGCAAGGCGTCGCAGGCCATCAGAGGGATCGACACCCGTGACGCCATCGACCCGGTCGGGGTCGTAGAAGGCCAGGTTAAGGCCGCCGCCGATGCCGAGTTCGAGCACGCGTCCTCGGGCACGAGGGACGATCTTGGCGCGCTGCCGCCGGATCGGCCCGGACCCGCAGGCGCAGCCGATCAAGCGGGGCAGGATATAACCGTCATAGAAGTTGGTCATACTATCGCCCCGTGCACTCTGCCACCAGACGGACAGTCTCGCCCGAGTGGCCGGTTTAAGACGAGATGGCGTTGGAATGACAGCACCGGCTCATTGGCCCTGAACACGGCGACTGGTCTCGGGCTGATCCCCAGAACCCGCGCGGTCATCTTGCTGTCGGCACCCTTGACCAGATCCGGAGCGGGAAGGGCTGTCGACATCGGTTGCCGGGCGGCAAGAGCCGCGTCAATCGCTTCGACGAGAACCGGCGGAGAGATCGGCTTCTCCGGCAATGTGCAGGCACCGACCTTGATGGCGGCAGCGGCCATGGGCACGTCCACATGCCCGCTGATCACCACGGCCGGCCCTTGGTGGCGACCGCTTGCATTGAGCGCAGCCAGCGGAATCCTGGAAATCTCCGGCAGGCAGACGTCGGTCACCATCCATCCTGGTGCCAGACACCCGAGGCGGCAAAGAAGGCGTGGGGTAACCTGAAGACGAGGCCCTCAGGGCCGGCCACGTCCAGCATCGCCTCCAGGCGGCCAGATGAGCGCGGGCGGCGGTTGCCGGGAGCCAGGCTGGCGAGCGCGGGAGGGAGCGTGACCCGGCACGTCCCGATCTGACCGACGGCTACCGGTGCGGCGGACGCGCGCTTAGCCGAGGCCCCTCAAGCGCCGCAAGCTGTCGTCTTGGGAAAAGGTTTGTTCGTGCCGGCAAACGCCGATCGCGCACTGCGTTTCAGGACCCGTTCACGAGTTGATGATGGTGACTGATTCGATCCGTACATTGATCGATCCCCACGATGAGAGCCTGAACTTCTTCGGGGCTCAGGACGCCGCGGCGGACAAGACGCAGCAGGTTGACGGCCGGTGTCAGCGTCCCTTCGATCCAGGTGTCTGTCGCCAGAAGCCCAGCCACAAGGTGCGCCACCGCATACAGGGTATCAACAAGGCCCGGAGTGTCCGTCGCCGCACAGGCTCCCAGCATAACATTGACGAGGGCGTGAATTCTCAACAACTCGTTTGTTGTCGGGCGCCGGCGCGGATCGGCCGCTATTTGCGCGATCAGGTCAATCGTCTGGTCGATCTCGTCGAAAGACTGATCGGCCAGAGCGCCCAGATTTTCTTCGGCCTGATTGATCGCGGCCTGAATCTGGATACCACCGGCCTTGAGATACTCCCGCTGCAGGGCGGTGCGTATCTTGCGGATGATGACGGTCATAGGGACAGCTTCTGAGGCTTGACCATGCCGTCGAGTTCTTCCTGGCTCATGTTCGCTCCGGTCGGCAGACCGAGGTTGGTCCCACCATCGCCTTTTCGGCGGCCCGCCGGGACATCCGCCGGAACGCCCTCGAACTTGAAGCGCCGATCCGGTCCCATATAGTTGTCGCACTCTATAAATGGACGGTCAGCCGCCGCAACCCACAGAATTCTCTGCATCAAAACCGCAGGCGACAGCGGCTTGGTGATCACGAAGCTGGAGCCGCAATCGCGCGCATTGGCGACCTCGTGCGCAAGGGCATGACCGGTAAGGACGAAGACGGGCGCATGACAATTGGGCTCCAGTTGGGACCGGCGCAGCCACCGCACGAAGTCGTTGCCGCTTTCGTCCCCCAATTGGGCGTCACACAGGATAAGATCAATCGTCTCCTTTTGGAGGATGGCCTTGGCTTCTTCGGCGCTCAGCGCGCGGATGATACGATCGACGCCGAAACCCAGCAGGGTCTGGCTGAGGATGTCGAGGCCCTGGGCAATGGCATCGATACAGAGAGCCTTGATTGACCGCAGGTTGATCCGCGACGGCAGCGGCTGCGAACTGGGTGGAGTCACCATAGCTCGCACTCGCCCGGGCACGCTTCGGGGATCGCTCGGCTCTCACCGTGAAAGCGCTGCGCCAGGCCGCTCAGGGTCGAGGCCTCGGCCGCGGCCCGAACCAGACCGATGTCGAGCGTCCCGCCGTTCGCGGCCGCAGCGAGAGACAGACGACCGCACAAAACCGCCATCTGCTCGATGTGCTGGACCAGGGCGTCGAGCTGCTGGACCTCGATCAGCGCCTCGTGGGACTTCGGATGGCTGGCCAGAAGCTGGCCGGCCAGATGCTGCAGGCCTTCGCCGGCCAGGGCCCAGCAGGCCAGCTCGTCCGAGAGGCCCAGGAACAGATTTTCGAGTGTCGAGTCCGCGTTCATCCAACCCTCAATCAAAAAGTTCGACAGCGCCGCTGTCACGCTCGGGTGCCCGCACCATGACGACCCGTTCGCGCGCGATGACGGCGGCGTCCTGCACCAGGTGTTGCGCGGCGGCACCGGTGGACGGCGTGTAGTGTATTCGTCTCGCCAGCGTACCACCGAGGCTGTGGCTGATGATGGGAATGCCGTCTTCCTGGAGGTAACGCTTCACGAACTCGGCGTTCTTGCCACCGATATCATTGAAGGCTGCAGTCATGCGGGCCCCGCCGAAGACCTTGGCCTCCAGACGGTCGCGGCGCGCGCCGAGGGCCAGCAGCCCGTTGATCAGAAGCTCCATCGCCTGGGCCCCGTAGCGCCGGTCTCCGGCACCACCGCCCGGAGCCTCGGGCAGCAGGAAATGGTTCATGCCGCCGATGCCGAGCTTCGGATCGCGGATGCACGCCGCCACGCACGATCCGAGAATGGTCGAGTAGATCACCGACGGGTCACCGGTGACCTGGTGCGAGCCTTGGCCAACGTGAACTCGCTGCTCCCGGATGTGCGGTGGCTCGCCGCTCATCAGGTCAGCGCCCCGTAGACCGCCTCGATCTTCTGACGCAGCGTGGTCACGGTGAAGGGTTTGATCAGGTAGTTGTTGACGCCGAACTGCTGGGCGCGCTGTACCAGATCACTGTCGGCCCGGCCGGTCAGCATGATGAAACCGGTGTTCTTGAGCGCCGGCGTCGCCCGCACCGCCCGAAGAAAATTCAGGCCGTCGAGCTTTGGCATATTGTAGTCAGAGATTACCAGATTGCTGCGATGCACGAGCAGCTGACGCAGGCCGTCCTCGCCGTCGACAGCGTCCTCGACATCGTTGATGCCGATTTCCTTGAGACCGATCCGCACCAGGGAACGGATGGTTTGCTGGTCGTCCACGACCAGAACTTTCAGGGATGATGCTGCGGGCATCTAGCGAACTCCGGGCGAGACAGAGGCGGCCGCGAGGGTCGCGGCGGCAATACGGGGCAGGCCGAGCTGACGCTCGACTCCGCCAAGTTCGAAGGCGGCGCGCGGCATGCCGAAGACGACGCAGGTCTCCTGGTCCTGACCCAGGGTCGCCGCGCCGGCCTTGCGCATTTCCAGCAGTCCGGCCGCACCGTCCTTGCCCATCCCGGTCAGGATCACGCCGACCGCGCGGGCACCGCAGGCGGTGGCGACCGACGAGAACAGGGCATCGACTGAGGGCTTGTGGCCGCTGATCGGGCCCTCATCGCCGAGTGAACAACGGAGTGTCCTGCCGCCGGCGATGCGCAGATGGCGATCCCCCGGGGCCAGATAGACATGACCGACACAGATTTCGGCTCCCTCCTCGGCGACGCGCACAGTAGGCGCGCTCAACCGGTCCAGTCGGGCTGCCAGACTGGTCGTGAAGGTCACGGGCATGTGCTGGGTGATCACCGTCGGCGGGCAGTTCGCCGGAAAGGCGGTGATGACCTTGATCAGCGCCTCAACGCCTCCGGTCGAGGCACCGATCGCCACCACGGCACCCGAAGGCCTGTAGTCGACGGCTGCGGGTGCGGCGGGCGTCGGCGGAGCGGACTGCTGCACGCGCGCCATCGCTGCAGCCTTGACCTTGGCGGCGAGATCACGAAATCCTTCTCCGCCGCCAGCCACCGGCTTGCCGATGCAATCCACCGCGCCGAGCTCAAGCGCCGCGATGGAGATGTCGGCCCCGCGCTGGGTCAGGGTCGAGACCATGATCACCGGGATGGGTCTCAGGCGCATCAGGCGCTCGAGGAACTCCAGCCCGTTCATGTTCGGCATCTCGACGTCGAGGGTGACGACATCGGGGTTCAGATCCTTGATCGCCGCACGCGCCTCGATCGGGTCGGCCGCCTGGCCGACGACATGCAGATCCGGATCGGCACGCAGCGCGTCGATGATCAGGGCGCGCATCGTCGCCGAATCGTCGACAACGAGGACCTTGATTGCGCGGCTCATGACCCGTCCTTGAGGCGATAGATGGTCAGGCCCGCCGAGACGAGTTGGGGAATGAGCGAACGCTCCGAATGCCCGATGTAGAGCCGCCCCTGGGGCGTGAGCCGTTCGGCGAAGCGGCCGAACAGCCGCGTCTGGGTTGGCTCGTCGAAATAGATGGCGACGTTGCGGCAGAAGATGGCGTCGAACTTGCCCTTCATGGGCCAGGGCTCCATCAGGTTGAGCGAACCAAAGGTGAGGATCTCGGTCAGAGCCGGAGCGACCTGCCAGGCACCGGCCGGCCCGCGGGTCAGAAACCTGGAACGCAGGGGCGCGGCAATCGGCTCGACGTCACCGCTGTTGTAGGTGCCACGCCGGGCGTGTTCGACCACCAGCGGATCGATGTCGGTCGCCAGAATGCGGATGTCGTAGCGTGTGGCGTCGGGGAAGGCGTCCAGCAGCGTCATGGCCATGGAATAGGGCTCGTGCCCGGCCGAACACCCTGCAGACCACAGGCGCACGCGTCCGCCGGCCTTGGCCCGAGCGATCAGCGGCGGCAGCAGATCCGCCGCCATATGCTCGAAATGATGCGGCTCGCGGAAGAAGCGCGTGACGTTGGTGGTCAGGGCGCTGAGCATCGCCGCGTGCTCGGGGTGATCGGGGTCCGACCTCAGCAGATCGCAATAGGCCCGGAAGCTGTCGAGCCCGAGCTTGCGCACGCGCTTGGCGATGCGAGAGTAAACCAGCGTCGCCTTGGCGTCCGCCAGGTGAATGCCGGAGGCCTTGTAGAGCAAATCCGCGATCGCGCGGAAGTCGCCCGTCGTGAACGGGAACTCGCCGTCGTTGGAGTTCGACTCTGTGGCCTGTCTGTCGGCGATCGCGCTCACGCCGCCTCCTGCGCGATCTCGTCCGGGAGCAGTCCGTCCAGCGTAATCAGGCTGATCATCTCGCCGTCGATGGCGATGATGCCCTTCACGAAGGCGCGCACGGTCTCACAGGCGATGTCGGGCGTCGGCTGGATCACGTCCTCGGCGACGGTGAGGATGTCGGACACCGCCTCGACCAGCAGTCCGACTGTCTTGCGGTCGATTCTGGCGACAATGATGACGTGGCGCGCCGAGGGGGCGCTCACCTGCAGTCCCAGTCGGGCACCGAGGTCGATGATCGGCAGTACCGTGCCCCGAAGGTTGATCACGCCGCGAACGTAGGACGGAGACGACGGCAGATGCGTCGCCGGGGCCCAGCCGCGAATTTCCAGAACCGAGCGGATGTCGACGCAGTACTCCTGGGCACCCATGCGGAAGGCGACAAGTTCCCGCTGGGCCGCGGAGGAGGAGGCGGTCTGGGTCACGGACATGGATCAGCTCGCTATGGCAAATTGGGGAGGAGACGGCTGCGTCGAGCGCTTGCGAAGGCTGATGATCGCGTCGACATCCAGGATCAGGGCCACGCGGCCGTCGCCCAGGATGGTCGCTGCGGCGATGCCGTCGACCTGCTGATAGTTCAGTTCCAGGCTCTTGATCACGACCTGACGCTGGCCCTGGATGGCATCGACGCGCAGCGCCGCGAGGCCTCCGATACCGCTCTCGACGAGCAGGGTCACGCCGGGTCCGGTCGAGGCGGTTTCGCCCCAGCTCATGGCTTGGGCGACATCGATCAGCGGGACGTAGGCTCCGCGAACCGACAGCACGAAACCGTCCGGACCGAGCGCCTGGATATCCCCGGGCTTGGGTTGCAGGGATTCGATGATGGCGGTGATGGGCACGACCAGCGTCTGTTCGCCCACGGTCACCACCATGCCGTCGAGGACGGCCAGGGTGAGCGGCAGGCTCATGGTAAAGGTCGATCCCAATCCCGGGCGCGACACGATCGTGATCCGTCCCCCCAGGGCCTGGATGGAGCGCTTGACCACATCCATGCCGACACCGCGGCCAGACACGTCTGAGATGGTGGCCGCGGTCGAAAAGCCCGGTGCGAAGATGAGGTTGTCGATCTCCTCATCGCTGAGTGCCGCATCGGCCTCGATCAGACCACGCTTGACGGCAATATCGCGGACCCGCTCGCGGTTGATGCCACGCCCGTCGTCTGAAATCTCGATGACGATTCGGCCGGACCGGTGCATCGCCGCCAGCTTGATCACGCCTTCTTCGGGCTTGCCGGCTGCGCGGCGTTCCTCCGGGGATTCGAGGCCATGGTCGATGGCGTTGCGCAACATATGCGTCAGCGGCTCGGCGAGGCGTTCGATCACCGTCTTGTCGACCTCGGTGCCCTCCCCTTCGGTGACCAGCCTCACGCGCTTTCCGGTCATGGCTGCGACTTCACGCGCCAGACGCGGCATGCGCTGGAACACCGATTTCACCGGCTGGGCGCGGATCGCCATGACGCTGTCCTGGATCTCGCGCGTCAGCTGCTCAAGATCGTCAAGGCCGAGCGCGATGTTCGAGGACCGCGCGACGCCCGATTCCATCACCCGCTGGGCCAGCATCGCCTGGTTGATGACCAGCTCGCCGACCAGATCGATCAGACGGTCGACCCGGTCGAGATCGACGCGGATGGTCGCTGGTGCGGCCGCCTCTGCGCCTCGCGCCTCATTGGCGGGCGGGGTTTCGGCGGACGCGGGCGGGGTCGGGGCGGCGACTTGCGGCGTCGCCGGAGCAACCGGTTTGCTCGCGACCGGGGCCAGGATTTCAGGCTCGGGCAGGATCATGGGTGCAGGGGCTGGTTCGGCCTCAACCTGTTCGACGCTGAAGACGCAGTCGCCATCGACAAACTCGAACACGTCAACGATGCGCTCACGGGCGACATCGGGGGCCGTCAGGGTCACGGTCCAGGTCAGATAGGCTCCGAGGGGATCGAGTGCGTCCAGCAGCGGCACGGTCCTGATGTTGCACTCGACCGAAAGCGGGCCGAGCCGGGCCAGTTCGCGCATCAGCGGCAGGGCGTCGTTCGCATTCCGGTACATCACGTCCTTGGGCGTGAAGCGGACAAGCCAGTCCGCACCGGTGTCAGGCTCGGGCTCGGGCTGGGGATCGGGATCGAGCGAGATCATCATCGGGCTGAAGCCGAAGTCGGGCTCGTCGGGCACCGACGGCACGGGGGTCGCTTCGAAGGTGGGAATGGGAGCAGGAGCGGCAGCGGGCGCACTGCCGGCACCGGCCGTCAGTGCTTCCAGTTCAGCCACGATCGCATCCTCGCCACCCACCGGAGTGCCGCCGGCCTTGGCGGCAGCAACGTGGTCGGCGAGATGATCGGCAGCGCGCAGCAGAACCTGGATCACGTGGAGTTCAGGGGCCAGGGCTCCACTGCGCACCATATCCATGGTGGTCTCGAAGACGTGGGCGAACCGGACGAGCGGCTCCAGCCCGAAGGCTCCGGCACCGCCCTTCACCGAGTGAACGGCGCGGAAAACGGCATTCACAGTTTCGCTGTCGCCGCCGCCGGTTTCGAGAGTCAGAAGGCCTTCCTCAAGATCGCCGAGCAGCTCGTCGCATTCCTGAAAGAAGGTGGCCTTGATGGCTTCCATCGGATCCATGAGATGATCCTTCAGGCCGCGACGCGGCGGATGGCGTCAATCAGCTTGACCGGATCGAACGGCTTGACGATCCAGCCTGTCGCTCCGGAATCACGGGCGCGCTGCTTCTTGGCGCTGTCGCTTTCCGTGGTCAGGACCAGGATCGGTGTCGACCGGTGCCGTTCCGATCGGCGCACGCCCTCAATGAAGCCGAAGCCGTCGAGGTTGGGCATGTTGATGTCAGTGATGATCACGTCGGGATCATTGCGACCGAGAACATCGAGACCGTCCAGACCGTCAACGGCCTGAACCACCTCGAACTCGTCGCCGGCCAGTGCCAGCCGCAGCATATCGCGCATGGTGCGCGAATCATCGACCGTCAGGATCACCATGCTCACGCCGAAATCTCCTCTTGTGCGGTCAGAATCGGCGCGCAGCCGAGTTGGTCAAAAGCGCTGCGGACGGCATCGCTGGGATCCAGGATCCTCAGGCGAAACCCGTCCTCGCGCCACGTGGCGAGCGCCGACAGAACCAGTTGCAGCGCCTGGGCACCGAACCGGTCGACGCGGGACGCTTCGAGGTCGAGATCAGCCCCGCGACGCTCGACGATGTCCGCATACGTCTGGGGAAGAGTCGACGCATCCATGCGGCTCGGAAGCGCGAAGACGTCGGTCGGAGGAAAAGCCATTAGAACTGCTCCCACTGGGGTTCATTGCTCTGGGCAAGGGCGGGGCCGCCGCCCCCTGAGGCGCGCCGCGCCGGGGCCGGGGCCGGGGCCGGGGCCTGAGCTTGCGTCGGGCTGGACTCGCGAGCGAACTCTTCGATCCGGGACTGGGCCTGGCGGACGGGGTTGGGCCTGGCCCTGCCCGACCCGCCCGCGCCGCGTCCCTGTTGGGAGATATGGAACTTGCCGACCAGGGTCGCCAGTTCCTCGGCTTCCTGGGACAGGTTGTGGCTGGCCGCCGTGGACTGCTCCACCATGGCCGCGTTCTGCTGGGTCGTCTGATCCATCTGGTTGACGGCCGTATTGACCTCGGTCAGCGCCGTCGCCTGTTCCTTGGCCGAGGCCGTGATCTCGGCCATCAGGCCATTGATCTCCGCCACCCGCTCGACGATGGCGGTCAGGGCCTGGCCGGTCTCGCCAACGAGGCCGACACCGTTCTTCACCTGGCCGCTGCTGGCCGCGATCAGGGCCTTGATCTCCTTGGCCGCCTCGGCCGAGCGCTGGGCCAGGGCCCGCACTTCGGAGGCCACGACCGCGAAGCCGCGACCGGCGTCGCCGGCCCGCGCCGCCTCGACCCCGGCGTTCAGGGCCAGCAGATTGGTCTGGAAGGCGATCTCGTCGATGACGCCGATGATCTGGCTGATCTGGTCGGAGGACCGTTCGATCTCGCCCATCGCGGCCACGGCGCGGCCGACGACGAGGCCGCTTTCCTCGGCGGCAGACTTGGCTCCCGCCACCACCGTTCCGGCCCGTTCGGCACCCTCTGCGGTCCGCTTGACCGTGGCCGTGATCTGATCGAGCGCAGCGGCCGTTTCCTCGAGCGTCGCGGCCTGCTGCTCGGTACGGCGTGACAGGTCGTCGGCGGCCTGGCTGATCTCGCCCGCACCGGAGTGCATGGCCGAGGCGTTGGCGCCGATGACGCCCATCGCGTCTTCCAGCTTCTCCATGGCGACGTTGAAGTCGTCCTTGAGGCGGGCATATTCGCCGGGGAAGTTTCCAGTGATCCGGTGGGCCAGGTCGCCGGCCGCCAGCGCACTCAGGCCGGCCGCCGTTTCATTGACGATCTCGGTCTGCTGACGGGCGATTTCGGCGTTCAGTTCCGCCTGCCGCAGCCTGTCCTGTTCGGCGGTCGAACGGGCATCGTTGACAGCAAGCGTCGAGGACTCCAGCGCCGCCGCCTGTTCCTTGAACACCTGCACCGACCGGCTCATGGCCCCGACTTCGTCGGCCCGATCAAGGCCGGCGACCTCGATGGTCAGCGTACCGGCTGCGAGGCGCTCCATGACGGACGTGAGGGAGACCAGCGGCGTACTGATCGCGCGGGTCATCAACCAGCCGATCAGGACCGCGGCGATCGCGGAAAGGGCAGCGCCGATCACCAGGTAGAGGGTCGCGGAATGAACCGCTTCCGCGAGGCGGGCATTGGTCGCTTCGCGCGCAGCGGAACCGCTTTCAATCAGGGCGTTGATCGCTGCCTCGGCCGGTGCCAGGGCCTGATCGGCCGGGCCGTCGTTGCCGACAAGCGTGGCGCCGATGCTCCGGTCTTCACCGGCGACGATGCGTTTTGCGGTCCCGTCGATCAGAGCGTACCAGGCATTCGCGGCCGTG
>JBBSCK010000069.1:0-14474 GCA_038250335.1 Caulobacterales bacterium | reverse complement strand
GGCGACGTTGAGCTGTCGGATGTCGTTTTCGGCATCACCGACATCCGCGGCGACCTGCTGGCCCGTTACGTCAACTGGCAACTGGCCAAGCGCCGCGCCGGTACCCACAAGGTCCAGACCCGGAACGAGAACTCTCGCACCGGCAAGAAGATGTACAAGCAGAAGGGCACTGGCGGCGCCCGTCACGGTTCTCGTCGTGCGCCCCAGTTCGTCGGTGGCTCGCGCGCCTTCGGCCCGATCGTCCGCGATCACGGCTTTGACCTTCCCAAGAAGGTCCGCGCCCTGGCCCTGCGCCACGCCCTGTCGTCCAAGGCCAAGACCGGCGATCTCGTCGTCGTCGACGCCCTGGCGGTCAAGGAAGCCAAGACGGCCGCCCTGCGCGAGACTTTCGGCAAGCTGGGCTGGACCCGGACGCTGATCATCGCGGGTCCGGAAGTGGATGAGAACTTCGCCCTGGCGTCGCGCAACATCCCGCAGATCCACGTGCTGCCGAACGCCGGCCTGAACGTCTATGACATCCTGCGCGCCGACAAGCTGGTGCTGACCCGGTCCGCCGTGGAGGCCATCGAGGCCACCTACGCCGACTACAAGCCCTCGCGTCGCGAGCAAGCCGAGAAGGAAGCCGCGTAATGGCCGCCGCTCCAACCGCCAAACACTACGACACCATCCTGTCGCCGATCATCACCGAGAAGGCGACGATTCTGTCGGAGCAGAACAAGGTCGTGTTCCGCGTCGCCGGAACCTCGACCAAGGACGAGATCGCCGCTGCGGTCGAAAGCCTGTTCAAGGTCAACGTCCTGAAGGTCAACACCCTGGTCCAGAAGGGCAAGACCAAGCGCTTCCGCGGCATCATGGGCCGTCGGGTCGACATCAAAAAAGCGATCGTGACCCTGGCCGAAGGCCAGTCGATCGACGTCACGACGGGGCTCTGAACCGATGGCCTTGAAAACCTATAATCCGACATCGCCGGGCCGTCGCGCCCTGGTGCTGATCGACCGGTCCGAGTTGTTCAAGGGCCGGCCCGAGAAGTCGCTGACCGAAGGCCTGACCAAGTCGGGCGGCCGGGGCCAGGGCGGCCGTATCGCTGTCCGCTTCCGCGGCGGTGGTGCCAAGCGCCTGTATCGCAAGATCGACTTCAAGCGTCGCAAGTTCCAGACGGCGACCGTCGAGCGGCTGGAGTACGACCCCAATCGCACCGCCTTCATCGCCCTCATCACCTATGAGGACGGCGAAAAGGCCTACATCGTCGCGCCGCAACGCCTCAAGGCGGGCGACACGATCGTGGCCGGCGAGAAGACCGACGTGAAGCCAGGCAACGCCATGCCGCTGCGCTCCATCCCTGTCGGCACCATTATCCACTGCGTGGAGATGAAGCCGGGCAAGGGTGCCCAGCTGGCCCGTTCGGCCGGTGCCTACGCCCAACTGGTCGGTCGGGATCAGGGCTATGCCCAGATCCGCCTCGGCTCGGGCGAGCTGCGCATGGTGCTGGACGGCTGCATGGCCACGGTCGGCGCGGTTTCGAACGCCGACCACATGAACCAGAACCTGGGCAAGGCCGGACGCGTCCGCCACATGGGCTGGCGTCCGCACGTTCGCGGCGTCGCCATGAACCCGGTCGACCACCCGCACGGCGGTGGTGAAGGCAAGACCTCCGGCGGCCGGACCCCGGTCACGCCGTGGGGCAAGGACACCAAGGGTACCCGCACCCGCAAGAACAAGGCGACGGATCGCTTCATCATCCGTAGCCGCCACCTCAAGAAGGCTCGCTAAAGATGGCCCGTTCCTCCTGGAAAGGCCCGTTCGTCGACGGGTATCTGCTCAAGAAGGCCGACGCCGTTCAGACGTCGGGCCGCAAGGACGTGATCAAGACGTGGTCGCGCCGCTCCACCATCCTGCCGCAGTTCGTGGGCCTGACGTTCGGCGTCCACAACGGTCACAAGCACGTCCCCGTGCACGTGAACGAGGACATGGTCGGCATGAAGCTGGGCGAGTTCTCGCCCACCCGTTCGTTCCCCGGCCACGCCGCGGACAAGAAGGCGAAGCGGAAGTAACATGCCCAAGACCAACAATCCCCGCCGCGTCGGTCTGACCGAAGCCCGTGCCAAGCTCGTCAACGTTCGCATCAGCCCGCAGAAGCTGAACCTGGTGGCCGCCTCGATCCGCGGTCTGCCGGTCCAGAAGGCGCTGAATGAGCTGGAATTCAGCCGCAAGCGCATTTCGGACGACGTCCGCAAGGTGCTCTATTCGGCCGTGTCCAACGCCGAGAACAACCACAACCTCGACATCGACAACCTCGTCGTCGCCGAGGCCTTCGTGGGCAAGAACCTGGTGATGAAGCGTTTCGCGAGCCGTGCTCGTGGCCGTTCGTCCCGCATCCTGAAACCGTTCAGCGAGATCACTATCGTGGTCCGTGAAGCCGGCGAGGCCGCCTGATATGGGTCAGAAAATCAATCCGATCGGTTTCCGCCTCGGCGTAAACCGCACGTGGGACAGCCGCTGGTTCGCCGACGGCGCGACCTACGCCCGTCTGCTGCATCAGGACCTGAAGCTGCGCACGTGGCTCAAGGAGCGCCTGAACGCCGCCGGCGTCTCGCGTATCATCATCGAGCGTCCGCACAAGAAGTGCCGCGTGACGATCTACGCCGCCCGTCCGGGTGTCGTGATCGGCAAGAAGGGCGCTGACATCGAGAAGCTCCGCAAGGACATCGCCGCCCGGACCGAAGGCGAGGTTCACCTGAACATCGTCGAGGTCAGGAAGCCCGAGACCGATGCCCAGCTGATCGCCGAGAACATCGCCCAGCAACTGGAGCGCCGTATTGCGTTCCGCCGCGCCATGAAGCGTTCGATGCAATCGGCCATGCGCCTGGGTGCCAAGGGCGTCCGCATCAACGTGTCGGGCCGCCTCGGCGGCGCGGAAATCGCGCGGATGGAATGGTATCGCGAAGGTCGCGTGCCGCTGCACACCCTGCGCGCCGACATCGACTACGGCTTCATCCAGGCCAAGACGACCTACGGCATCATCGGTGTGAAGGTGTGGGTCTTCAAGGGTGAGGTGCTGGAGCACGATCCCATGGCGCAGGACAAGCGTTGGGCCCTGGAAGCCGCCGGTCCGTCGTCGAACGAAGGCCGTGGTGGTGATCGCGGCGGTCGTAATGACCGCGGTCAGCGTCGCGGGCGTGAGGGCTAAGTCATGCTGCAACCGAAGAAAACCAAATACCGCAAGGCCTTCAAGGGCCGTATTCACGGCGCTGCCAAGGGCGGCTTCTCGCTGAACTTCGGGTCCTATGGCCTGAAGACGCTGGAGCCGGAACGCATCACCGCGCGTCAGATCGAGGCGGCCCGCCGCGCGATCACCCGCCAGATGAAGCGTCAGGGCCGCGTCTGGATCCGCGTATTCCCGGACGTTCCCGTCTCGGGCAAGCCGGCCGAAGTCCGCATGGGCAAGGGCAAGGGCGCGGTGGATCACTGGGCGGCGCGTTGCCACCCGGGCCGGATCCTGTTCGAAATCGACGGCGTCGCCGACGACGTGGCGCGCGAAGCCCTGCGTCTGGGTGCCGCCAAGCTGCCGGTCCGTACCAAGGTGGTCACCCGCCTGGACGCCGGTGTTGCGCACGTGGAGCACGTCGCCTGATGACCAAGATCGCTGATCTGCGCTCGCAGACGCCGGACCAGCTGGGCGACCAGCTGCTCTCGCTGAAGAAAGAGCAATTCAACCTGCGCTTCCAGGCCGCCACCGGCCAGATGGAAAAGACCCACCGGGTCTCGGAAGTGCGCAAGGACATCGCCCGCATCTCGACGCTTCTGCGTGAGAAGCGGCCGGCTTCGTAAGGAAACACTATGCCCAAACGTATTCTCGAAGGCGTGGTCGTGTCCGACAAGGGCGACAAGACTGTCGTCGTCGTCGTCCAGCGCACCCTGCTGCACCCGGTGCTGAAGAAGACCGTGCGTCTGTCCAAGAAGTACCACGCCCACGATGAGGCGAACGCCTTCAAGGAAGGCGACATCGCCCGCATCCGTGAGTGCGCCCCGAAGTCCAAGCTGAAGCGCTGGGAGGTCCTGTCCAAGGACACCCCGGCCTCTGCGTCTTAAGAAGGAACGGATCTCATGATCCAGATGCAAACTAACCTGGAGGTGGCCGACAATTCGGGCGCTCGCCGGGTCATGTGCATCAAGGTGTTGGGCGGCGCAAAGCGTCGCTACGCCTCGGTGGGAGACACCATCGTGGCCTCGGTCAAGGAAGCAATTCCCCGGGGACGCGTGAAGAAGGGTGAAGTGGTACGCGCCATCGTCGTGCGCACCGCCAAGGACATCCAGCGCAAGGACGGCTCGGTCATTCGTTTCGACAAGTCGGCCGCCGTCATCGTCAACAAGCAGAACGAGCCGGTCGGCACGCGGATCTTCGGCCCGGTTCCCCGTGAACTGCGCGCCAAGAACCACATGAAGATCATCTCGCTGGCCCCGGAGGTCCTGTAACCATGGCCGCCAAGATCAAGAAGGGCGACCGCGTCGTCGTCCTGGCCGGAAAAGACAAGGGCCGCTCCGGCGAAGTGACCAGGGTCATGCCCACTGAGAACCGCGTCATGGTTCAGGGCATCAACATGGTCCAGCGCCACACCCGTCCGTCCCAGGGTGACCCCCAGGGCGGTATCAAGAACAAGGAAGCCTCGCTTCACCTGTCGAACGTCGCGATCGCCGACGCCAACGGCAAGGCGAGCCGCGTCGGCTTCCGCATGGAAGGCGACAAGAAGGTTCGCTTCGCCAAGACGACGGGAGACGTCATCTGATGGCCGACACTGCCTACACGCCTCGTCTGAAGGACGAGTACAACAGCCGCATCCGCTCCGTGTTGACCGAGAAGTTCGGCTACACGAACCCGATGCAGCTGCCCCGTCTGGACAAGATCGTCCTGAACATGGGCATCGGTGAAGCCGTGGCGGACTCCAAGAAGGCCAATGCGGCCCTCAAGGACCTGACCATGATCGCCGGTCAGAAGGCCGTTCCGACCAAGGCCCGCACCTCCATCGCCGGCTTCAAGCTGCGCGAGGGCATGATCATCGGCGGCAAGGTCACCCTGCGCGGCGACCAGATGTACGAGTTCCTCGACCGTCTGATCACCATTGCCCTGCCGCGCGTGAAGGACTTCCGGGGACTCAAGCCCACGTCGTTCGACGGCCGCGGCAACTACGCCATGGGTCTGAAGGAACACATCGTGTTCCCGGAGATCAACTACGACCAGATCGACCAGATGTGGGGCATGGACATCATCGTCTGCACCACGGCCAGGACCGACGACGAGGCGCGCGCGCTTCTGACCGAGTTCAAGTTCCCGTTCGTGAAGAACTGAGCGGGAAGGGAAAAGTAAAATGGCAAAGAAAAGCGCCGTGAACCGCAACGAGATGGTGAAAGCCCTCGTCGCCAAATATGCCGCCAAGCGGGCCGCCCTGAAGGCGACCGCCAACGACGAGAGCTTGCCTCTGGAAGAGCGTTTCGGCGCCCGCCTGAAGCTGGCCGAGCTGCCGCGTAACTCGGCCGCCGTCCGGATCCGCAACCGCTGCGAAGTGACGGGCCGTCCGCGGGCCTTCTATCGCAAGCTGAAGATGAGCCGGATCGCGCTGCGCGAACTCGGCAACCTGGGCCAGATCCCGGGCCTGACGAAGTCCAGCTGGTAAGGGGAGCGACAGACATGATGATCAACGATCCCCTGAGCGACATGATCGCTCGCATGAAGAACGCGGCCATGCGCAAGCGTTCGAAAGTGCTCACCCCGGCCTCCCGCCTGCGCCAGCGCGTCCTCGACGTGTTGCAGGACGAGGGCTACATCCGCGGCTATTCGCTGGTTCAGAACCCCGGTGAGTTCCCGCAGTTCGAGATCGAGCTCAAGTATTTCGACGGCCAGCCGGTCATCGCCGAGATCGCCCGCGTGTCCAAGCCGGGCCGCCGCGTCTACTCGGCCATCACCGACCTGAAGCCGGTCAAGAACGGCCTGGGCATCTCGATCCTTTCGACTTCTAAGGGCGTCATGTCCGACGCTGCCGCTCGCGACGCCAACGTCGGCGGCGAAGTCCTCTGCAGGGTCTACTAAAGATGTCCCGTATCGGAAAACGACCCATCGCCGTGCCCAAGGGCGTCACGGTCACCATCGACGGCCAGACCGTCAGCGTGAAGGGTCCCAAGGCCGAGCGGTCCTGGACCGTGGCCGAGGAGATCGAGGTCCGCCAGGAAGACGGCGAACTGACGCTGCACGCCCGTGCCGACACGCAACGCGCCCGCGCGATGTGGGGTCTGTCGCGGACCCTGGTCGACAACATGGTCGTCGGGGTCACCGACGGCTTCGAGCGCACCCTGGAACTGGTCGGCGTGGGTTACCGCGCCGCCATGAAGGGCAATGACCTGTCGCTGCAACTGGGCTTCTCGCACGAAGTCGACGTCAAGGCCCCGGCCGGCGTCACCTTCGCTGTACCCAAGCAGACCGAGATCAAGATCTCGGGTCCTGACAAGCAGGTCGTCGGCGAATTGGCCGCCAACATCCGCAAGCTGCGGCCCCCCGAGCCCTACAAGGGCAAGGGAGTCCGCTACGCCGGCGAGAAGGTGCGTCGCAAGGAAGGCAAGAAGAAGTAAGCCATGGCAACCACCCTCAAGCAAAAGGCCGCGCGCCGTACCGATCGCAACCGTCGCCGCCTCAAGGCGATGGGCAACGGCCGCCTGCGCCTGTCCGTGCACCGCTCGGACAAGAACATCTCGGCCCAGATCATCGACGATCTCAAGGGAATCACAGTGGCCTCGGCCTCGTCGCTGGAAGGCGACAAGGCCGGGACCTCGAAGGGTTCCAACGTCGAGGCGGCCGCCGCCATCGGCAAGCTGGTCGCCCAGCGCGCCATCGTGAAGGGCGTCACCGATGTGGTCTTCGACCGCGGTGGCTACATCTATCACGGACGGGTGAAGGCGCTGGCGGATGCCGCGCGTGAAGCCGGCCTGAACTTCTAAGGACCGCACAGATGGCGCAAGCACCCCAACGCGGCGGCGGCGGCAACGACCGCAACCGTCGTGACAACCGCAACGGCCCCGCCGCCGATGGTCCGGATTCGGACATCGTCGAAAAGCTGGTCCACATTAACCGCGTCGCAGCCACCGTCAAAGGCGGCCGTCGCTTCTCCTTCGCAGCCCTGATGGTCGTCGGTGACGGCAAGGGTCGCGTCGGCTTCGGTCACGGCAAGGCGCGCGAAGTGCCTGAAGCGATCCGCAAGGCGACCGAGGAAGCCAAGAAGACGATGATCCGCGTACCCCTGCGCGAGAACCGCACCCTGCACCACGACGGCAACGGCCGTTGGGGCGCCGGCAAGATCATGATGCGCGCCGCCCCTCCGGGAACCGGCGTCATCGCGGGCGGTCCGATGCGTGCGGTCCTGGAAACCCTCGGCGTCGCCGATGTGGTCGCCAAGTCCTCCGGCTCGTCGAACCCCTACAACATGATCCGGGCGACGTTCGAGGCGCTGAAGGTCCAGTCCTCGCCGCGTCAGGTCGCCTCCAAGCGCGGCAAGAAGGTCTCGGACCTGATGGGCCGCCGCAACGACGGTGCCTCCGCTCCCGAAGCGGCACCAGAAGCCGTGGAGTCCTGAGCATGGCCAAGCAAGACCAAGCCAAGACGGTCACCGTCAAACAGACCGGCTCGCCCATCCGCCGCAAGTCGGACCAGCGCGCCACCCTGATGGGTCTGGGTCTCAACCGCATGGGCCGCGAGTCCACGCTGGAGGACACCCCGTCGGTCCGCGGCATGATCGCCAAGGTCGCGCACCTGACCGAGATCGTCGAAAAGTAAGTAAGTGAAGAGTGGCGGTGCCATGGAGCCAGAAGCGTCCGCTTCTCTAGCTCGCTAGCACTGCTCACCAGCACCAAGATCACACAGCCGAGTCCGGTCCCATTCTTTTCGAATCGGCCCGGGCGCTAGAACCCGAAAGGATCAGGCACATGAAACTGAACGAAATCCGCGACAATCAGGGCGCGCACAAGAAGCGCATGCGGGTCGGCCGCGGCCCGGGCTCGGGCAAGGGCAAGACCGCCGGTCGCGGCGTCAAGGGCCAGAAGTCCCGTTCGGGCGTCGCCATCGGCGGCTTCGAGGGCGGCCAGATGCCGTTGTACATGCGCATGCCCAAGCGCGGCTTCAACAATCCGAACGCGTTGAAGCTGGCAGAAGTCAACCTGTGGCGCCTGCAGGACGCCATCGACGCCGGCAAGCTCGACGCCAAGTCCGAGATCAAGGGCGATGCCCTGGTGACCGCCGGTGTGATCCGTCGCGTCAAGGACGGCGTCCGCATCCTGGGCACCGGTGAAGTGAAGTCGGCGCTGAACCTGGTCGTCTGGTCGGCCTCGGCCGGTGCGGTCAAGGCCATTGAGGCGGCCGGCGGCTCGGTCGTCCAGGAGCGGATCGCCGCCGAGGCCAAGGCCGCAGCGCGCATCGAGAAGCGTAACGCCGCCAAGGGCAAGGCTCCGCCCGCCAAGGCACCGCGTGGCGACGCCAACAAGATCTCGGCCCGCACCACCCGCGCGGCCGCAGCCAAGGCGTAACAAGAAAGCGTGGGGGGCGGTCTCGCTAAGGGGCCGCCCTTCGCCTATCTGGACGAAGGCGTCGGATTCGAATGGATCGGACGCCGCGTACTGACAAGTCGGGGTAACGACATATGGCTTCGGCCGCCGAACAACTCGCCGCCAATATGAACATGGGCTCGTTCGCCAAGGCGACCGAGCTGCACAAGCGTCTGCTGTTCACGCTGCTGGCGCTGCTGGTCTATCGTGTTGGCACCTATGTGCCGATCCCGGGGATCAATTCCGAGGCCTTCCTGCAGTTCTTCCAGAACCCGGACGGCCAGCGCGGCATTCTGGACATGTTCAACATGTTCTCGGGCGGGGCGGTCGAGCGGATGGCGGTCTTCGCCCTGAACGTGACCCCCTATATCTCGGCCTCGATCATCGTGCAGTTGATGGGGGCGGTCTATCCCCCGTGGGAGAAGCTGAAGAAGGAAGGCGGCGAGAGCGGTCGCAAGCAGCTGAACCAGTACACCCGCTATCTGACGGTTTTCCTGGCGCTGGCCCAGTCGTTCGGCATCGCGGTGGGCCTCAATGCCCAGCCCGGCCTGATCGACGAACCCGGCCTGTTCTTCATCGCCACCACGGTCGTGTCCCTGACCGGCGGCACCATGTTCCTGATGTGGCTGGGCGAGCAGGTGACGGCGCGCGGCGTCGGCAACGGCATTTCGCTGATCATCTTTGCGGGCATCGTCGCGGTCCTGCCGGGGACGGTCGCCCGTATGCTCGGCCTCGCCCAGCAGGGTCAGATGTCGGTCTTCGTCCTGCTGTTTCTTCTGGTCCTGGCCATCGCGACTGTCGTGTTCATTGTCTTTATGGAAAGGGCCCAGCGCCGGCTTCTGATCCAGTATCCCAAGCGCCAGGAGGGTAACCGCATGGCGGGCGGGGAGCGCAGCTTCCTGCCGCTGAAGGTGAACACCGCCGGGGTCATTCCGCCAATCTTCGCCTCGTCGCTGCTGCTGCTTCCGACGACGGTCGCCCAGATGACGGCCACGGCCGATCTGCCGGCCTGGATGAGCTGGCTGCCGCTGCTCACAGCCCAGCTGACCCACGGCCAGCCGCTGTTCATGCTGCTGTACGGGGCCCTGATTGTCTTCTTCTGCTTCTTTTACACCTCGATCACCTTCAATCCCGAGGACACGGCCGAGAACCTGCGCAAATACGGCGGTTTCCTGCCGGGCATCCGGCCGGGCAAGCGGACGGCCGAATATCTCGACTATGTCCTGACCCGGCTCACAACGATCGGTGCCGCCTATATTACCGCCGTCTGCCTGTTGCCCGAGCTGATGGTCGCCCAGATGGGCAACAGTCTGTATTTCGGCGGCACCTCGATCCTGATCGTCGTGTCGGTGACCATGGACACCGTGGCGCAGATTCAGTCACAACTGCTGGCGCACCAGTACGAGGGCCTCATCAAGAAGGCCAAGCTGCGTGGACGTGGCGGTCGCGGGGCCCCCGCGCCCGTCCGTCGCTAGGACGCCGTTTGTCGGGCTACCGCGCTTCGCGCGATTTGAGCCATACGCCCGGGGAGGGGCGCCGAGCATGAACCTGATCCTGTTCGGGCCGCCTGCGGCCGGCAAGGGCACGCAGGCCAAGCGGCTGGTCGAACAGCGCGGCATGGTCCAGCTGTCGACCGGCGACATGCTGCGCGAGGCGATCGCTTCCGGCTCGCAACTGGGTCTGGAATGCCAGGCGATCATGGCGCGTGGGGATCTGGTCTCCGACGTGATCGTCATCGCCCTGATCGAGTCGCGGCTGAAGGAGGCCGAGGACGCCGGCGGGGCCATCTTCGACGGCTTCCCCCGGACCATTGCCCAGGCCGAGTCCCTCGACCGCAGCCTGGCCCGGCTGGGCAAGCAGATCGATCGCGTGGTCCGGCTCAGGGTCGATGATGCCGCCCTGATGGAGCGGATCGCGAAACGGTATGCCGATCAGGGGCGCTCGGACGACAATCCGGACAGTTTCAAGGTCCGGCTGGACGCCTACAACCGCAACACCGCGCCGCTGTTGCCCTACTACGGCGACCGGGACCTTCTGACCGAGGTCGATGGTATGGGCTCGATCGAGTCCGTCGCCGCCGCCATCGACGCGGCCCTCGACGGAACCGCGACCTGAACGGGGCTTGAGCGTTCGCCGGCCCCGCGCGTTCATGCGGCAATGGTACAAACGCCTGTGTCTCATACCCCATTCAGGCTTACCCCCGCACGCCTTCGACTCGCGGGCGTGTTCGCGCTCGTCAGTCTCGCGCACACAGCCCTGTTCGCGGCGATCGGCCTGGACAGGGTGCCGTTGATCGACCTGCCGCCGCCGAGGGCCATCGCTGTGGAGCTGTTCCGGCCGGTCGTCCCGCCGCCGCCGCCGCCTCCGCCGTCACCCACCCGCGCCGAGCCCGGGGGCGGGGCTCCCGCTGCGCCGTCACGCGTCCATGTCACGCCCGACCCACCCGAGGTTCTGCCGGAACTGCCCGCTCCGCCGGTGCCTGCGCCGAGGCCCGACCTCGTTGTCGGTGCTGCCGCCACGGCCAGCCTGAACACCGGCATGGGCCAGGGCGGGCAGGGCACAGGGACCGGCACCGGGACGGGTGAGGGCGACGGTCCCGGCTCCGGCTCGGGTCCGATCATCTTGCGCGGGGCCTCGAACGGCGAGATCCTGGCCCTGGTCCCGCCCGAGGCCCGTCGCCGCCGGCAGGCGGGCCGCAGCGCGGTCAACTGTCTGATCCGCGCCGATACCCGGCTGGAAGCGTGTCGCGTCGTGGACGAGCAACCCGGCGGGTACGGCTTCGGTGACGCCGCCATCCGCATCGCCGAGACCTATTTCCGCTTCCGCCCGCCGACTACGGCCGCAGGCCGGGCAGTGGAGGGTTTCCGCGTGACCGTGACGGTCAATTTCGGGCGTCAGGGCGGCTGACGCCGTTTGACAGTTCGGTGCCAATCACGCCCAGATAAGGCTGCGCAGCGTGAGGGGTAGCATGGCAAACGGATTCGGCAGGAGGGCGACGGCCATCGCCCTGGCTCTGGCCATGGGCAGCACAGCCGGGATCGCGCAGGCCCAGACGCCGCGCGCCGCCTATTCTGAATCCATCGCCGGCCTGACACGGCAGGACGGCCTGCTGACCCTGTTCAGCGACGCCGGGACCGGTCGCGTGCTGATCCAGTTGCCCCCGGCCGGTGCGGACGGGGCCCTGGCCCGGATGATCCACCACACCGCCCTGCGCACCGGGGTCGGCTCGGCCTTGACCGGGCTGGACCGCGCCCAGATCGGCCCGACCAACATCCTGGTGTTCCGCCGCATGGGCAAACGCGTGCTGGCCGAGTTCGAGAACACCCGCTACCGCGCGCCCGGCGGCTCGTTCGAGGAACAGGCGGCCGCGCGCGACGCCTTCGTCGGCTCCACCGTCTGGGCCGGTGAGATCGTGTCGACCGCACCCGACGGCTCTGTGCTGGTGGACATTTCCGGCTTCATCACTCGCGACGCCCACGGCATCGTCCAGGGCCTGGCGCAGGCCGGGCAGGGGACGCTGCGGCCCATGGCCGACCTGACCCTGGTCGACGCCTCGGCCGCCCGAGCCTTTCCGGACAATGTCGAGATGGAGGCCCGACTGACCTTTTCGGTCGACAGTCCGGGTCGGGTGCTGAACCAGATTGCGCCGGACGCGCGCCTGACCACCTTCACCGTGCGCCACAGTTTCATCCGTCTGCCGGAGGCCGGCTTCATGCCGCGTCCCTACGATCCCCGCACCGGGGCGATTTCGACCCTGGTCACAGACTTTTCCGCGCCGCTGGACCAACCGGTCGTCAGCCGCCTCGCCAACCGCTTCCGGCTGGTGAAGACAGATCCCTCGGCCGCCCGGTCGACCGTGGTCGAGCCGATTGTCTTTTACGTCGACCGCGCTGCGCCCGAGCCGATCCGCTCGGCCTTGGTCGAGGGGGCCCTTTGGTGGGCCGAGGCCTTTGACCGCGCCGGCTATATCGACGCCTTCCGGGTCGAGGTCCTGCCCGAGGGAGTGGATCCGCTGGATGCCCGTTACAACGTCATCAACTGGGTCAATCGGGCGACCCGCAGTTGGTCCTATGGCCAGAGCGTCGTCGATCCCCGCACCGGCGAGATCGTCAAGGGCAGCGTCCTGCTGGGCAGCCTGCGCATCCGTCAGGACATGCTGATCTTCGAGGGGCTGGTCGGCGCCGACCAGACCGGGACCGGCGGTCCGAACGATCCGCAGGCGGTGGCATTGGCCCGCATCCGCCAGCTGTCGGCGCATGAGGTCGGCCATGCCATCGGCCTGCTGCACAATTTCGCCGCCTCGACCCAGGGCCGCGCCTCGGTGATGGACTATCCGGTGCCGCAGATCGCGGTGAACGGCGACAGGCTCGACTTCTCCGAGGCCTACGGGGTCGGCGTGGGCGGCTGGGACCGGTTCGCGATCGACTGGCTGTATGCCGACGTGGATCAGGCCGGGCTGGATCGTCGGGCGGCCGAGGGCCAGGCGACCTGGCGGTTCGTCTCCGATCCGGACGCCCGTACGGGCGGGGATGCCCAGGCCTGGGGCAGTCTGTGGGACAATGGGGCCGACCCGGTCGCCGAGCTGGCGCACCTGATGCAGGTCCGTCGCATCGCCCTGAACCGTTTCGGCCTGTCCACCCTGCCGGCAGGCTCGGCGGTCAACGACCTGCGGCGCCGACTGGTGCCGATCTATCTGTTTCACCGCTATCAGGTGGATGCGGCGGCCAAGCTGGTCGGGGGGCTGGACTATGGCTATCCGGTGCTCGGCGACGGACGCGAGGCGGCGACCCCGGTCCCTGCCGCCACCCAGCGTGCCGCCCTGCGGGGGTTGATCGCCACCCTGGCCCCGGCTGAACTGGACCTGCCCGAGCCGCTGCTGGGCCTGCTGGCGGCCCAGCAGTCGGGTGACAGCGATCCCCAGCACGACATCGAGGTGTTCGCCTCGCGTCAGGGTCGGGTCTTCGATGCCGGCAGTGCGGCCGAGACCGCCGCCGACATCACCTTGGCGGCCCTGTTCGCCCCCCAGAGGGTCGAGCGCCTGACCGACGCGGGCCGCCGCGATCCGGCTGCCCTGGGTCTGACTGAAACGCTCGATGCCGTGACCGCATCGGTGTTTGCCCCGGTCGCGGCGCGCGCCGGTGAGCCCGCACGCCGGGTTCAGGCCCGCACGGCCCTGACCCTCGCAGGGCTGTTGCGTTCGAACGACCTGTCGGCCACCTCGGTGGCCGTGATCACCGATCGCCTGCAGGGTCTGGCTGCGCGGCTGGCGTCGTCCCGCGCCACCGATCCGGTCCAGCGCGCCCACGACCGCTGGCTGGGGGCCCTGCTTCAGGATCGCGAGCGGCTGGACCAGATGCTGGAGGCCAACCGGGTGGAGACCCGGACGCCGCCGGGCAGCCCCATCGGGGCCGAGGCCTGCTGGCACTGCTGAGTACGGCTCAGGCGTTGACGCAAATCGAATCCCCTGTATAAGGCGCGCTTCCGCGAAAGACGCGCACGCTCCTGGTCTGTTGACCGGAGCGTTGTTTGCGTCTGATCACGCGCATCTGGAGAGCTACGTGGCCCGTATTGCTGGCGTCAACATTCCGACCAACAAGCGCGTCGAAATCGCGCTTCAGTATATCCACGGCATCGGCCCGGCCGCCGCCAGGGACATCACCACCAAGGTGGGGATCGAGGCCGCGCGCCGCGTGAACCAGTTGACCGACGCCGAGGTCCTCCAGATCCGCGAGGCGATCGACAAGGACCACACGGTCGAGGGCGACCTGCGCCGCGAGACGTCGATGAACATCAAGCGTCTGATGGACCTGGCCTGCTACCGCGGCCTGCGTCACCGCAAGGGCCTGCCGGTCCGCGGCCAGCGCACCCACACCAACGCCCGCACCCGCAAGGGT
>JBBSCK010000068.1:0-14561 GCA_038250335.1 Caulobacterales bacterium | reverse complement strand
TGTCGATCCGCAGCTTGACCAGGATGGCGGCGTTGGCCGGGCGGGCGATGGCGGCGAAGCGGGGATTGGTCTCAAGCCGGTCGAGGTTGAAATGCACCGGCGTGAGCGGCTCGAAGGCGGCATTGGCGTCGGCGAGGATGACCTCGACCATCCGCTGGACCAGCACCCGCTCGATGGTGGTGTAGGGACGGCCCTCAATGCGCAGGGCCGCTGTGCCCCGGCGCCCCCCAAGCAGCACGTCGACGATCGAGTAGATCAGGTTGGAATCGACGGTCAGCAGGCCGTAGTTGTCCAGTTCCTCGGCGCGGAACACGGCGAGGATCGCCGGCAGAGGGATCGAGTTCAGATAGTCGCCGAAGCGGATGGACGAGATGTTGTCTAAAGACACCTCGACGTTGTCGGAGGTGAAGTTCCGCAGGGAGGTCGTCATTAACCGCACCAGACGATCGAAGATGATCTCCAGCATCGGCAGCCGTTCGTAGCTGACGAGGGCCGAGTTGATGATGGCCCGGATGCCGGAACGCTCGGCGTCGTCGCCGTCGCCCAGATCGAAACCCAGCAGGTTGTCGATCTCTTCCTGGCTCAGCACCCGCTCGGAAGCCATGCCACCGGCCTGCTCGTCAGCGAAGGCCTGCGCCGCCGCGAACGGGTCTATCTCGCTGTCGGCCACCGAGACATCGGACATGGGCTACTGGACCAGCATTTCTTCGATCAGGACGGCATCGACCTTGGCCGGGGCGGCGATCAGGTTCACGCGACGCAGTATCTCGGTACGGAGTTGATAGCTGCCGGCCGAACCGGCCAGGTCCTCAGGGCGGAGTTCGCGCAGGAAGCCCTGGAACATGTCCTGCATCCGCGGCATCTGGCCCTGAAGCGTGTGCGCCAGATCGGCGTCGTTCATCTCGAGCGTCAGGGTCAGCTTGAGGAAGGCGGGACGGCCGTCCGGCGTCTGGATATTCACCACCATGTCCGGCAGAGTGTAGAAGGTCACGCCATCAGGGCCTTCGGCGATCTTTCCGAGCGAGGGATCGGGCTCACCTTCGTCCTTACCCTTGCCGCCCTTGTCTTTTTTCTCCTCGCCGTGCCCGCCGCCGCCCTTCTTTTCCTTGCCGTGATCGCCCTCGGCCGCCTCGCTGTGCTCGCCTTCGGCGGCTGCCGGCTTGGGCTGGAGCATGAAGAAGGCCCCCGCCCCGCCCCCACCCAGAACGAGCAGGGCGACCGGCGCGATGATGAACAGCAGCGGGAGTTTCTTTTTCGCGGGCGCGTCGTCCTCACCGGGCGCGCCGCCCCGCGCCTCGGCCAGCTCGGTCGCGCCGTCCTTGGGTGACGCGTCCTTTTTCTTGCCCAGCTTGATCATGACGGTCGCCCCGGAGATTTCCAGCTGTCCGGATACGCCATGCTTGGTTAACGCGAGGTGTAAATCCGGCAGATTTTGCCGGGTCTGCCGCGGAAGCGGCGGCACGGATGCCAAGCCTGGCGGGCATTAACCCTGTTGGCACGCCCCTTGCGAGGCCGGGGATGAAGGAGCCTCGAGCCAAAGTGGAAAACGCCGCCTACATCGGACTGTCCCGCCAGATGACCCTGCGCCGCGAACTCGATATCGCGGCCAACAACATCGCCAACGCGGACACCACCGGCTTCAAGGTCGAACAGCTGCTGCTGGGGACCGAGATCGGCAACCGGGCGCGCAATGATGCCATCCGCCCGGGCGTCAGTTTCGTTCTGGACCAAGGTGTCGGACGGGACTTTTCGCAGGGCTCGCTCGAACAGACCGGGCGCAGTCTGGACTTCGCCATCGAGGGCGAGGGCGTGTTCTTCCGCGTCCAGGACGGTGCCGGCGAGGCTTATACGCGCGACGGTGCCTTCACCATCGACCCTCAGGGGGTGCTGGTGACCAAGGGCGGCCTGCCGGTGCTGGGCGACGGCGGTCCGATCACGGTGGACCCTGCCGCCGGGTCCATCACCGTCGCCGACGACGGAAACATCAGCCAGGACGGGGTTACCATCGGCCGGCTGCAACTGGCCCGCTTCGACAATCTGGCGGTCCTGTCCAAGGAAGGTGACGGCCTGTACCGCAACGCCTCGAACACCGTGCCCATCGATGCCGCCGGGGCCCAGGTGCGTCAGGGCATGCTGGAGGGCTCCAACGTGAACCCCCTCACCGAGATCACCAATCTGATCGAGATCAGCCGCGCCTACGAACGCGCGACCAAGATGATCGAGAACGTCTCCGAACTGTCCCGCCGCTCGGTCGAGCGACTGGGCCGGGCGAACTAAGGAACCCTAGATGCGCGCTCTCAGAACCGCCGCTTCCGGCATGGCTGCCCAGCAGCTGAACGTGGAGGTGATCTCCAACAACATCGCCAACATGAACACGATTGGATACAAGCGCCAACGCGCCGAATTCCAAGATCTGATGTATCAGAATGTGGAACGGATGGGGGCCCAGTCGTCCAGCCAGGGCACGGTCATCCCCACGGGCATCCAGGTCGGCCTCGGCGTCAAGGCCGGCAGCGTCTATCGCATCACCGAACAGGGCACGCCAAGCCAGACGGGCAGCGACTACGACGTCGCCATCGACGGCCAGGGCTATTTCCAGATCACCCTGCCCTCGGGCGAGATCGGTTACACGCGCGCCGGCAATTTCTCGCTGAACGGCGAAGGCCAGCTGGTGACCGAGGACGGCTATGCGGTCGAACCGGCGATCACCATCCCCCAGGACGCCATCGATGTTGTGATCTCCAAGACCGGTCAGGTCCAGGTGATCAGCGACGGCTCGCCCGAGGCGGCGGTGGTCGGCCAGCTGGAGCTGGCGACCTTCTTCAACGAGGCGGGGCTGGAAGCCATCGGCGACAACCTGCTGCTGGAGACGGCAGCCTCGGGCGCAGCAACCACCGGCACGCCGGGCGAGGCGGGCTTCGGTCAGCTGCTGCAAGGCTTCACCGAGGCCTCCAACGTCGATGCGGTGACGGAGATCAGCTCCCTGATCATCGCCCAGCGGGCCTATGAGATGAACTCCAAGGTCATCAGCACAGCCGACGAGATGATGAGCGTCTCGTCGCAGGTTAAAGGCTGATGACCCGTCTGCTGACCTTGGCGGCAACACTGGTGATGTTCGCCGGCCCTGGCCTCGCCGACCCTGTGACGCTGCGGGGCAATCCGGTGGACGACGACGGCCGGGTGACCCTGGGCGACCTCTTCGACGGTGCCGGTGCGGCCTCGGGCGTCGTGGTCGCCGGCCGGGCCGGGCCTTCCGTGGTGCTCGAAGCCGGACAGCTGCAGGCCATCGCGGCGCGGTCCGGCCTGCAATGGGCCAATCCCCAGGGGCTGCGGCGCGTGGTGGTGCGGAACGCGGGCCTCGCGCCGGGCGGGGGGGTCGCTGCGGCGTCCGGGGTAGCTGCCCCGGCGGCAACGCGAGCCGCGACGGTCGAAGTGCTGACCTACGCGCGGAACATGGCGGCGGGCGACGTCATCCAGCCCGAGGACGTGATCTGGTCGACGGTGCAGGCGCATCTGGCACAGGGAGGGTCGCCTTCCGACGCGGACCAGGTCATCGGCCTGTCTGCACGACGGGCGCTGCGGGCCGGGGCCGTCGTCGGCGCGCGCGACCTGGTCTCGCCGCGCGTCATCGCCAGGAACGACATGGTCGAGGTCGCCTTCGTGGCCGCAGGCGTGACCCTGACGGTCACGGGCCGCGCCACGCGGGACGCTGCAGCCGGCGAGCCGGTACCGGTGCTGAACCCGACTTCGGGACGCACCATCGACGCCGTGGCCGCCGGGCCCGGCCGTGCCATGGCCGGTCCGGGGGCTCGCGCTGCTGCCGCTGCCTCTGCCTCCCAGTTCGCCGCAGTCCGCTAGGAACCGTCCGTCATGCGCAAGTCCGTCATCGCCTTCGCCCTGGTCGCCGCCAGCCTCTCGGCCTGCTCCACCGTCGTTGAAACCGTGCAGGGCCCGCAACTGGCCCCCATCGGCTACCCGGCTCAGCTGGTCCCCGTGACCCAGGCCTATCAGGCGGCGCCCCAACCGCGCTCGGCCAGCGCCAACTCCCGGTGGCGCACCGGTGCGCGAGCCTTCTTCGGCGACCAGAGGGCGCGCAATATCGGCGACATCCTGACCGTCAGCATCAATATCGACGACCGGGCCCAGACATCCAACACCACCGCCCGCAGCCGTACCAATGACATCACGGGCGGGGTGACAAACTTCTTCGGACTGGAAAACAGCCTCGGCCGCGCCTTCCCGGGCGGCTTCGATCCCCAGAACCTGGTCGGTCTGCAAGGCGCGTCCAATGCCAACGGCACCGGGTCGGTCAGCCGGTCGGAGCGGGTCAATCTGACCATAGCGGCGGTCGTGACCGATATCCTGTCCAACGGCAATCTGGTGATCCAGGGTCGGCAGGAAGTGCGCACCAACCGTGAAGTCCGCGAACTGACCGTGGCCGGCATTGTCCGGCCCGAGGACATCTCCTCGGCCAACACCATCGCCCATACCCAGATCGCCGAGGCCCGCATCAGCTACGGCGGCCGCGGCGACATCAGCCGGGTCCAGGCCGCACCGGCCGCCCAGAGCCTGGTCGAGCGGTTCAGCCCGTTCTGAACCGCTAGCTTGCGACGGGCAGAAGCGTCGCCGTGAACCGTTAACGGGAACCCGCGTTTGGTCATCAGACACAAGGTTCTGTTTGATGTTCAAGGTTCTCGTCCCCGCTGTCGCCGCCCTCGGCCTGGTTCTGTTTGCCGCCCAGTCGGGTGCCGGCGCCTCCCCGGCCGGCACGGCTGTGGGCGGGCCGGTCATGGGCTGGAGCGTCCACCACGAGGGTGCCCTGGCCAAGCTGGCCTATGGCGTCGCCAACACCGACCAATTGGCGCTGATGGTCACCTGCATGCCGGGCGACGCCAACGCCGTGGTCTATGGCGACGTGCAGCCTGAGGGTGCGCGGCCCGCTCAGGCCGGCCCTGCAGCCCAGCCCGCCGATCCGCTCTCCGGCGGGGCGGCCATCGAAACCCGGATCACCCTGAGTGATCCGGCGCTTCTGGGGCTTGCGCGGCAGGGCCGCATGGCCGTTCGCGGCGAGCCCGGCGTGCTCCAGATTGCCGCAACACCCGATGAGCGTCGCCTTGTCGCTGATTTTCTGGCCTATTGCTCGCCGGTGCGCGCCTGACCGCGCCCCGGGCGGGGTCTGAGACATGATATTCCTGAGTGCGATCATACTGGCTGCGTCGCTGCAGGGCGGCTTTACCTGGACACTCTATGAGGGCAAAGGCCCGCTGGTGCTGGCCCATGAAATCCCCGATACGCCGGAACTGAGGGCCGTACTGGAGTGTGAGCCCGGTTCAGGCGTGGCCCGGCTCGACCTTTACGGTGCGGGCGGCGCGGGCGGCATCGCCACCCTGTCCTCGGGACCGGCTGCGGCCACAGGCGAAAGCGAGGCGGGCGGCGATCACCAGTCGGTCGCCCTGCGCGTCGATCATCCGGTCTTTGGCCAGTTCGTCGCGACCGGCAGACTGGATGTCGCCGTTGCGGGACGCCACCGGGACGTCGCCGTCGGTCCGACACACCTTGCCAAGCTACGTCGCTTCGCAGAGCTTTGCGGCGGCTGATCAACGAGGACATGATGCGCCGACCCTGCCTGCCGATCCTGACCATTTCGACCCTGGGCCTGCTGATGCTGACCTCGGCCTGCGCCGGCGGCGCAGCCCCCCCCCGCCGCTCCCCTGGCTGCCACGCCCGCCCCGACCCCCGCCCCGGTCGCCGGTTATGACTGGTTCTATACCCCGGACGGTGCCACCGCCCGCCTGGCCTATGGCATCGAGGCGAGCGACGAGGTGAAGCTGGGCCTCGACTGCGACGCCGGCAGCGGCAAGGTTACCCTCAGCGCTCCCGGGCCGGTCGGGGCGCGCGAGATCCATCTGGAGTCCGGCGGGGAGACCGGACGTTTCACCGCCACGGGCGAGCCGTCGGAATTGCATGACGGGGATTTTCTGATCGGCCCGGCGGAGACGACGGAACCGGTACTCCAGCGCTTTCGCCGCTTGGGATGGATCGCCCGGTGGGTCGGGACAACACGCGAGAACTATGCCCCGCAGCCGGGATCGGACGCGGGCGTCGAGCGGTTCTTCGCACTCTGCGGTTGACCTACAGGCCCAGGCCGGCGCGCGCCTTCTTCGTCAGTTTGCCGGCCACAATCCTGTGGGCGATGGCGAAATGCTCGGCCAATTCATCGGCCTCCCATGCGCCGGGGTCGGGCAAGTTCACCCATTTCGCCCGTGCCATATAGGGGGCGGGCCGCGCGCGGCCGGTCTCGGTCAGGATTTCATAGGCGATGTCGGAGACCTTGAACGACACCCCGCCCTGTTCGCCCACCATGACGAACATCTTGCCGCCGACGCGCCAGGCGTCATGGCCCTCGCCAAAGGGGTGGTCCAGCGTCGCTGCGGGCAGCGCGCGACAGATACGGCCGATCTCGATCCTGTCCATGATCGCGCCCGGTCCGGATCAGGCGTCGACGCCGACGCCGATTGGACAGACCACGCCCGTCCCGCCGATGCCGCAGTAACCGTTCGGCTTCTTGGCCAGATAGCCCTGGTGATAGCCCTCGGCGAAATAATAGGGGCCGGCCGGGGCGATCTCGGTTGTGATCCCACCCTTGCCCGCCTGGGTCAGGGCCCCCTGATAGGCCTGACGTGAGGCCTCGGCCGCGATCCGCTGGCCCTCGTTCATGAAATAGATGGCCGAGCGGTAGGTGGTGCCGACATCATTGCCCTGGCGCATGCCTTGGGTCGGGTCGTGGCCTTCCCAGAAGGTCTTCAGCAGTTCGGCGTAGGAGATTTCGGCCGGGTTGAAGACGACCTGGACCACCTCGGTCTGGCCCGTCCGGCCGGTGCAGGTCTCTTCATAGGTCGGATTGGGCGTCACGCCGCCGGAATAGCCGACCGAGGTCACCCAGACGCCCGGCAGCGACCAGAATTTGCGCTCCACGCCCCAGAAACAGCCCATGCCGAAGATCGCGGTCTCGAATCCTTCCGGATGCGGCCCCTTGAGCGGGCGCCCGGTGACGAAATGGACCTCGTCCGTCGGCAGGGGCGTCGAACGCCCGGGCAGGGCGGTGTCGGCGGTCGGCAGGGTGGTCTTGGAGCTCAGCATCGAGGCGATCCGTGAGAAAAGGGACATGAGGGCCATATGGGAGGCGTGACCGCTTTTGCCCAGAGCCGTCATTCGACCCGTGACCGCTTGCCCGCAGCGCGCGGCTGTTCTATCAGCCTGCCCTCCCCGGGGGCGACCTCCCGGGCGTTTTACGTGCGTGTGAAACGGACAGGTGGCGGAGTGGTCGATCGCGCACGCTTGGAAAGCGTGTGTAGGTGAAAGCCTACCGAGGGTTCGAATCCCTCTCTGTCCGCCACCCACTTACTTGAACTTGAAGGACTTTATTACCGCGCGGCACCGCGCGGAATTCCCGCACCTATTGGTCATTCAGAGACGAAATCCCATGTCTCTCCAGTGCCCAAAGGTGCAATTTGCCCCAGAATTCGCCGGCCGTCTCCGCTACTAGCGCTCGAAAATCGAGTTGGATCAGTTACTTGTTTAAAGCTGACGGGGTCACGCTTTGGACGCCGATCCACAGCTCCCGGGTCCACTTCGTGGTCGCGAACCCATTTGCGCAGCACGTTCTCGTGCACGTCCAGATCGCGTGCAGCCTGCGCGACCGAAACACCGCGGTCCCGCACCAGCTTCACCGCTTCGACCTTGAACTCCCGGCTGAACTTCCGTCGTTGCATCGTCAGCCTCCAGCTCCAAAAACACCTTATCTTGGTGTCCACGAAACCGGGTACAGCTCAGTTTGGACCAGCAGTTCTGACGTTGAACTCGGATCAGCAAGGCGTCACATCCTGTCCATGGCCAGAACCCCCTCCACGACCGCCCGCAAGAGCGTCAACACGGCCAACCTCGCCAGGCTGGGCGGGGAGCGTCTGGCGGAGTTGCTGGTCGAGGTCGGGAGCACGAACACCAACTGGAAGCGGCGGCTGAAGCTGGAGCTGGCCGCAGAGGTCGGCGCGGCGGATCTGGCCCAGGAGATCGACAAGCGCCTGCTGGCGCTGGATGCCAGCCGGACCCGGGTATCCTGGAGGAAGCGGCCGGAACTGCTCGTTGATCTGGCCATGCACCGGGACATGATCGTCGACCGGCTCTCGGGCCTCGACGCAGGCATTGCGTTTTTATGCCTGGTCGACTGGTTCGACCTCTACCGGGGTCTGAGCGAGCGGGTGAATGATCCCAAGGAGGAGCTGTCGGACCTGTATCTGGAAACGGCACCGGCCCTTGCCGCACTGGCCTTCCGCGTCCCTGACCAGGCGGTCCCGGTTCTGTTTGAGGCGCTGCAGACCCGTCTCTCCGACTGGAGCGTCTGGGTTGGACGGGCCGCGCCCTTGCTGGACGAGACCGTTGCCGCGGGCCTCCTTTCTGTCCTGATCGAAGGCCGTGCTGCCCCGACCGGTCGTCTTGCCCTGGTCGTGCGTCGGCTTGCCGATCGCGCGGGGAATCTGGACGCGTGGATTGCATCCTTCCCGACGAAGGAGAGAGGCCAGACCCAGATCGGCAGTGAGATCGCCACCCGACTGGCGCGCGATGGCCGCCCTGCGGAAGCTCGGACCGCACTGGAGGCCGCGCGGCCCCAGGCACCGGCCCCTTCCCGCTTCAGTGGCCGATTACAGGCCCCGCCCCCTGCAGAGCGGTCGCCGCTCTGGGATGCCGCCGAGATTGCCGTCCTGGATGCGGAGGGCCTCGTTCAGGAGGCTCAGGACGCACGCTGGGCGGCGTTCGAGCGCTCCCTGTCCTCAGAGCATCTGAACGCCTTCATCGCGCGCCTCGACGACTTCGACGATGTGGAGGCGACCGACCGGGCCTATGCGTTTGCGACCGCATGGCCGGATGCGGCACAGGCGATCCGGTTCCTCATCAACAGGGTGGCACTGCGCGAGGCGGCGCAGACCATCGTGGCGAGGCGCGTCGGCCTAAGCATCAGTGCCGAGGAAACCGCCCTGTGGTCGACGCGGTTGGAAGGCCGCTATCCGAGTGCTGCTGTGGCACTGGTCCGGGCCAAGGCGCTTGCCCTGGCTGATATAGGAGCGGCGGAAACCGATGAGGTCCGTGCGCTCTCGGCAGAAGCCGCCAGGCTCGCCGACCTTGCCGGTACCCCGACCGAACTTGAAACCCACGCTGCCTTCATCGATCAGCTCGACGCGCTGGCGAATGCGCGTCGACGGAGCTGGCGTTGATCGCTCAGACAACCACGATGAGGTCGGCAACGCGGGTTCGACTCACATTCGCCAATCAAGCCAAAGTACTGGGTCCCACCGGCATCGTGCGGTCGGCTTTTGTGGTCTGAGGACGGCAGTCCGAACCGTAAAAGACCGAATCTGTTGGCCGGCACTATTTACAATTCTCCCGTCGGGTGAATAAACGGGTCATCATCGAGGTGCTGTCAGGGTCACGTCTGATGCGCAATCGCTTCCTCAGGTATTGCCAGAGTAAATGATGCCGTCGAAAGCGCGGCACGCGTGAACCGCAATTCTCGGACAGCCCCCTTAAAATGCGAAACCCGATTGAGCCTCACGCCGATGGAAGCCCGGCCGGGCCCTTGGGCCTTGAATGACAGAGCGGTCTCCGACTGCAGCACACCGTTGACGAAGGACCGATATCGTTCGCCGTCGCAGGTCTGGGCGACATGATACCAGCGGCCCAGCGGAAAGACCCTGTCCGGAGCCACGAGCGCCTTGCTATAGCCATCCCCGCACATGAAGGCGTCGAGATACCAGGTGGCACCAACCACACGGATTTCGAAGAGCATCCGGGTCTCGCTCTGACCCGGTGCCACGTCCGAAGGAATGATGGACTCCAGATGGAGCCAACGCTGCTCGAACGCACCGCCATCGGGCCGGAAGATCGCCTCAATCGTGAAGGTTTCCGCCCCGGCGAGCGGATGAACGGGAACGTAGAGAGCATCGTCTAAGCCGTTAAAGGCAATCGCTCCGCCCTCGCTCGTCGGGACCATCTTCGGCCTGCCCTCGGAGGTCGCCGGCAGATCCCCTACCGTTGCAAGTTCCTCAAATGTCCAGACTGTCTGTCCCGGACGGCTGCTCGCTTTTCTGATCACAGGATGATGGCAGCGACGCCCAGGACCACGGCAAGGATCACCCCCACACCCGCCAGGTCCATGAAGGCACCTGCATACGCCATCTGGGGAACAGTCAACCGTCCCGTCCCATAGGCCATGGCGAGGGACGGCGTTCCGGCGGGCATCATGAAGCCCCAGTTGGCCGCAAACGCGGTGACCATCCCCAGAACGACTGGATCAATCTGCCCCGACCCGGCGAGGGCCACGCTCGCGGGCAGAAAGGCGGCGACAGTCGCCGTGTTGGTCACGAACTCCGTGACGAACAGCGTCGCCGCAGCCAACATGACGAGTTGCCAGAAAGGCGGAAATCCTGCCACGCCTGCGAACTGCGTCTGAAGCCATGGACTGAGATCGGTCGTGTTGATGGC
Source organism: Caulobacterales bacterium (assembly GCA_038250335.1). Lineage (GTDB taxonomy): Bacteria > Pseudomonadota > Alphaproteobacteria > Caulobacterales > Caulobacteraceae > Brevundimonas. The sequence goes on along the minus strand of JBBSCK010000068.1, from coordinate 4,025 downwards.
TTGGGCCAGGGCGAGGCCGCCGCCGATCAGAATCAGAAGGCTCCACGGTGCCTGGCGCGTGTCGTCCCAGTGAAGGAGCGCTTCGCGTCGGCGCGGGCCCTGTCCACCAGCGGGGACCACGAACAGCGCGATGGCAGCGAATACAGCCACGTGGGCATCGGTGAGAGGTGGGATCACGTCGCGGATGAGAGGCATGCCGATCCACGCCGCCAAGGCTCCACCGAGGATTGCCAACACCCGAATATCGGGCACGGTCCATGGTCCCGGGTCACCGACGGCCTCCACCACAGCACCGGCGTTCATGCCCGCAAGGCGGAACGGGAAGACGATCCGACTGAGCAGAAGCCACGCCAGCGGGACACTGACGATCACCAGAGGTAGCCCGAAAGCCGCCCACAGATTGAAGCTGATTTGGGTGTTGTAAACCCGTTCGAAGATGGCCACTGCGGCCGCGTTACCAGGACTGCCGATGATGGTGCCGAAGCCACCGAGCGTCGCACCGTAGGCGATGCCCAGGACCATGGCGCGGCCGAAGCGATCGTGTTCGGCGCGTGCGGCCTTGTCGCCTGCTGGCAACGCGCTGGCCGCAATGAGCGCCATCGCAACGGGCAGCATAGCCAGGGTTGCGGCAGAATTGGTCACGAACATCGACAGCAGGGCAGTCGTTGCCATCGTCGCCAACAAGATCGCGCGTGCGCTTCCCCCCGAACGACCCAGGGCCAAAAGCGCGACGCGTTTGTGCAGACCCCATTTCTCCATCGCGAGGGCGAGAAAGAAGCCCCCGAGGACGAGGAACAGAACGGGAGAAAAGTAACTGGCAGCGACATCGTCCGACGGGTTGATCCCGAGGAGCGGCATGGCGGCGAACGGCACTATTCCGGTGAGTGCCGCAGGCAAGGCCTCGGTGAACCAGAAGACGGTCATGAGGACCCCGACGCACAGGACGTTCCAGCCTCGCGTGCTCAGCCCATCGGGCGGCGGAAGAGCCAGAAGGATAGCGAAGAGAACAAGGCCGCCAAATAGCCCCAGCCACTGGGACGGCTTCAGCGCATTCTCAGGCATCGCCGTCATGCTCGAGGACTAACCCGCGCCTGGCCCATTCCTTGAGCTGCACCGCCCGCCCGGTAGAGCCACTTCAGCATGGCGTTCGCCTCCTTGCCGATCGCCGGGAGGCGGTCGCGATCGGCGTTGGCATCGCCACGCGCCTGATAGCGGATCGCAGTTGCCCCCGCCTCGCCCATCCGCATAAGCGGATTGGCCGACGAGCCCCAGATCATGCCATAGCCGACTTCGGACGACCCGTAGCGTCCTTCGACGAATGGACCTGTCTCGTCCGTGCTCGTCCAGCAGCACGGATCATGCGAGGCCGTCCAAGCTATGGCACTCGGCGCGACAGGATCGCGATCGGAACGACCGCAGGTCCAGGTTCGGACTTTGCCCGTCACAGCCGGTATCGGAAACCGACCGTGAACGTCCGCCCGTAATGAAAATAGTTACGGATCCGCGCCTCTACGCCCTCATACTCGAACAGATCCTCGTCGGTCACGTTGAAGGCCTCAAAGGAAATGGCAGCCCGGTCGGTCAAGTTGATTGAACCCGACAGGTCCAGCTGCGGTCTGGCTTTGACCATACGGTCCGAGCCGGTCTGCGTGCTTGAACTCCCCAAGAAATACTCGCTGCGATAGTTGTATGCGGCGCGGAGGCCGAAGCGTGGTGTCTCATAATAGGCAATCGCGTTAAACGAATGCTCCGAGATTTCGCCAAGCCTGAAAGCACTGTCGGTTTCGAAATTGACGTTGGTGTAGTTGACCTGTCCACCGAAGCCGTTCCAGGGCGCAGGCAGGAAGTCGAAGTTCTGCTGGGCGCTGAGCTCGAAGCCCGAAAGGGTGAAGGTGTCCTGGTTGGCGGTGATATTGATATTGACGGCCGCTCCAGCAAGGACGTTCGGGAAGCTGCCCGCAGCAGGCGTGGCGTTGACCGTTCGACAAACGCCGCTGGCGGTCGTCAAGGCTCCGAAGCCGAAACCGCCACCGTCGGTCGGGCAGATGCGGGTGGTGCCCGCATAGTCCTCGACCTCCTTGTTGAAGGCCAGGATGGAAATGCTGGAACCGGCGCGGTTATACCACTCCAGCGACAGGTCGAGGTTTCTGGAGGTAAAAGGCAGGAGGTCGCCCGCACCCAGGTTGGCGGTGACGATCTGGCCGGTTCCGTCGACAGCGACCGAGCGCAGGACGGCGAAGGAATCGACCTGGGGCCGACGCAGGGTCTCGGTATAGGAGGTCCGAACCACCCAGTCCTCGCCGATCTCGAATATCAGGTTGGCGGATGGGAGAGTGTTCTCGTAATCGAAGGCTAGGACCGTCGGTTGGCGCGAGGCCACGGTCTCACGCTCGGACTTTTCGTAGCGCACCCCGGCATTACCCCGCACCCGGATCAGGTCCGAAAGCTGCTGGTCGAAGTCGACCATCAGATAACCACCCTGGATCGTCTGCTGATTGTCGTAGATGGCCGACAGGGCCGTCGAATCCTCAAACACCACCAGCCCGTCGGGACCCACGGAATAACGAGCGCCGAGAGGTAGCCCCGAGACCGGCGTCAGCGCGGCGGTAATCGCGCGGACGTCGAACTGGCCATAGTCGGCGATATCGAAAAACCCGGCCCGGCCATTCAGAAAGGACTGCCCTCCGCTGAAAACGGAGTAGTTGTAGAAGTCGTTGGTCAGATTACCGAGCTGGGTGCCGAACAGGCCTCCCAGCGACTGCCCCTGGCTCTGGGATTTGTCGCGGTAGACGGCACCGGCACGAATCTGGGAGAGCGGCCCGAGATCGAGCACCCTCGAAACGTCCAATGACAGGCTGAGTTCATCCTCGGACTCAGCTTCATACCGGAACCCGCCCAGGAAGCTGGTTGTGGTGGCGGTCGTGCCGCGGATTTCGCGAAATGTCGGGCTGATGGGCGCGCCGAAGGCCTGGCGCAGATTGACCAGCTGGCGCGCCGATGGCGAGAGGTCGAAGCGGAAATCGCCGAGTTCACCTGCCCCCGTGTTGATCTCGACCACGTAGCCGTTCGGCGCAGCCAGTGTCCCGGCCCGCTGGATCGCCTGGTAACCCGTCGTATCGAGCGACCGGCTCGCTTCGGTGTAATGCGCCGTCCCTGAGACCGTCCAGACATCGTCTGACCAGGTCAACCGTCCTGTCAGAGCTGAGGTCTCGAAGCTCTCGTCGAGTATCCGGGTATCGACGTTGATCTGAGGATTGACGATCCTGATGTTCGACAGCGTGCCGCCGAGCGCCCCGTCATTCGAGGCCGTGCCGAGTGCTGTGACGCTCGAGGCACCCTGAACAGACACAAGAAACTCATTGATGTCGGCTTCGGACTGGTAGTCGTTGCGGAACCCGAAGAGCTCGGCCTTGATCTGGTCGTTCGGCCTCCACTCCGCTCCGAAGGAGGCCGAGAGCGAGTCTCCTTCAGTCCTCTGGTTCGGCAAACGGACCTCGCGCGGCCGGAACACGTCATCGGCGTTGTCGGGCGTGGCCGCACCGGCCACGCGGTCGTAGGCATTGATCTGCGCGTTATCGATTCGGAAATTGTTGGACTTGTAGCCGATTGCTCCACGCACGCCGAACACGCCGGGCACGAACTGGCGCGAGAAGGTCAGCGCGCCGCCCGGGGACCACTCCTGGGTCAGTTCCTCAAAGGCACTGTCCACACTGAAATTGATGGCGTCCGTACCCGTCAGCGGATCCCCGGTCCGGAGATTGACCAGACCGCTAAGGCCTCCCGTAGGATCGTTGGCACCCTGGGCCTTGATCACGTCAATCCCGCTGAACACTTCCGAACGGACCGTCCCGTAGGAGAAGTTGGAGACGTTGGGGCTCGCAAGGTATTGGCCATTGATCAGCGTTTGCGAGAAGTCTCCGGGAAGGCCTCTGATCGAGATGGTTCCCTGGCGACGGGCACTACTGCGGCTGATCTGCACGCCTGGAACCCGCTGGAGTGATTCTGCAAGGTTGAGGTCGGGGAGC
>JBBSCK010000067.1:0-15031 GCA_038250335.1 Caulobacterales bacterium | reverse complement strand
GGCTGCCGGGGACGGGGTCGGCGGCTTCCTGAAGCGGCTAGGCGCTCACCCGGTCGAGGCCCGCGAGGGCTTCGTGCGGATGGCCTGCAACATCGACCCCGGCCACGCCAATCTGATCGGACTGGTGCACGGCGGGGTGACGGCAGCCCTGATCGATATGGCCGGCGGGGCAGCAGTAATGACCCTCCTCAAGCCTGGCCAGACGCTGGTGACGACCGACCTGACCGTGCGGTTCCTCACCGCCGCGCCCAGCGACACGGCGCGACTGGACGCCACCGGGGCAGTGACGTGGCGCGACGACAGAAAGGCAGTGGTCGCGACCGAGGTCTGCACGGATACGGGCGTCGTGGTGGCGCAGGGGACCGTCGGTGTCGCGATCCGGGCAGCGAAATAATCCTACCCCGTCGGGAGAGGTGGCGCGGTGCCTCTTCGCGCCGTGACGAAGGGGGCTCACCCCGGACACCGGCATGCGCGGCCGGCCCCCTTCACCGCTTCGCGGTCCCCTCCCCTGATGGGGGAGGATTTAGACGCCGACGACCAGACTGACCGTCGTCGTGGTCGAACCGCCGATGTTCAGCGTCTGGACCGTGCGCGCGCCCTCGACCTGATAGCCGCCGGCCGTCCCCGTCGTCTGCTTGAAGGCATCCAGCGCCATACGGACACCGGTTGCCCCCACCGGATGACCGCAGCCGATCAGGCCACCCGACGGATTGATCGGCAAACGACCACCCATCTCGATATCGCCGGCCTCGATCGCCTTCCAGCTTTCACCCGGTGCGGTCAGTCCAAGATGATCGATGGCCATGTATTCGGTCATGGAGAAACAGTCGTGGGTCTCCACCGCGTCGATGCTTTCCAGGGCCATGCCGGCGCGAGCGCGGGCGTCGTCGATGGCGCGCTTCACCTGCGGAAAGACATGCGGCTGGCCGGCGCTGGCCCTGACCTTCATGCCATAGTCGATGGGCGCGCAGCGGTGGCCCCAGCCCTTGATGCGGGGGATGCTGTCCAGCGGAATGCCGCGCTTTCTGGCATAGTCGGCGGCGCGCTCAGGCGAGGCCAGAATGAGCGCCGCAGCCCCATCGGTGACCTGGCCGCAGTCGGTCTTTCGTACCCGTCCCTCAATCACCGGATTGGCCTCGTCGTCGTCGGTGAAACTGGCGTTCGAGAAGCTGTAGTTTCGGGTCTGGGCATTGGGATTGCGCCGCGCGTTCTCGAAATTGATCTGCGAAATCCGCCGCAAATGGGCTTCGTCGATCCCGTAGCGGCAATCGTATTCCTCGGTCAGGTCCGAGAAGGCGCGCGGCCAGGCGTAGGTCGCGTCCAGATACTCATGCCCGGCCCAGGCCGCAGCCCCCAGGTGCTCGGCCGCCGTCAGACCCGGCACGTTTCGCATCATCTCAAGGCCCAGCACCATCGCCGTGCCGTAACGGCCGGACTCGATGTCGGCGGCAGCGGCCAGGATCGCCAGACTGCCCGAAGCGCAGGCCGCCTCGTGGCGAGAGGCCGGCATGCCGTCGAAGCGCGGATCGGCCATAGCGAAGAAGCCGCCCAGCATCCCCTGCCCCGTGAACAGGTCGCCCACGAAGTTGCCGACATGGCCGACGTCGATGTCCTCGGGCGCGAGCCCGGTCTGTTCCAGCGCCCCGTGCACGGCCTCGGCGAAGCCATCGCCGATCTCCAGCCCTTCCCGGGCATAGTTGCGCGCGAAGTCCGACTGCCAGCCGCCGAGGATAAAGGTCATGTCAGGTTTTCCTTACGCCGCCGCCAGGGCGGCCTTGGAAGCACGAATGGTTTCGCCCTGCTCCCAGGTCGCATGGGTACCGCTGGAAATCCGAGCCGGAAGGATAATACGCGCCACCGGGCCGTCCGCCAATCTGTTCCAGCCTCAACGTTTCGCTCCTCGGCAGTCGCTTACGTGCTGCTTCCCAAAGATACCGGTTTGCCTTCCGATGGCGAGGCTTGTCGGACCAGCATCCGTTCCGCCCGCAAGGCCGAGCGGCGCACCTTGCCGGCATCGTCGCGCAGCCGCGCGGCGGTGACCTCCAGCGACCTCGGCCGCTTGTAGGGAACGATCCGCTCGGCGAGGAAGGCGTTCAGCGCGGCTTCGTCCAGCGTCCCGTTCGACGTCTCGACGATGGCATGAACCCGCTGTCCGAAATCTGCATCGGGCAGGCCTACCACCACGCTGCACAGCACGCCGGGGAAGCTGTCGATCACGGCCTCGACCTCGGCCGGATAGACATTGGCACCGCCGGTCACGAGCATGTCCACACGTCGGTCTGCCAGATAGAGCCAGCCGTCCCCGTCGACATAGCCCATGTCGCCGAGGGTCTCGAACGTGCCCTGCGCACGCGGCTCGGCCCCCAGGTATCGGTAGGTGGAGCCCTGCCCGCGTAGCGGCATGAAATAGATCTCGCCGACCTCGCCGGGCGCACAGGCCTCGCCCACATCGTTCAGCACCTTCATCTCATAGCCCGGCAGGCAACGGCCGACCGAGCCCGGGTGATCCAGCCACTCGACGCCCCGTATCGCCGTGCCGCCCAAAGCCTCGGTGCCGGTGTAGATTTCCCAGACCGTCTCGGGGCCGACCCACTCGATCCATTTCTGCTTCAGCCAGGGCGGACACATGGCGGCGATATGCATGACAGCGTCCACGGACGACATGTCGTATTTCGCCTTCACCGCGTCTGGCAGGGTCCAGATCCGGTGCATCATCGTCGGCACCTGGAACAGCCAGCTGACCTTGTAGCGATCGACCAGCTGCAGCGTCGCCTCGGCATCGAACCGGGGCATCAGCACCACATGCACACCCCAGCCCATGGCCAGACAGGTCATGCCGAACGGCGCGGCGTGGTAAAGCGGCCCCGGATTCAGCAGCACATCCTCCGGGATCATCCCCAGCAGCAGGATGTCGGGGTCGGCCATGGCCGGGGCCATGTCGACGATCACCTTGGGCCGACCGGTCGAGCCACCGCTGGCGATGGCCTTCAGGTGTTTCGAAGCGATTTCCGGCAGGGGTGACGGATCGGCGTCGGCATCATGGGTTTCGCCCTCAGACAGGCGCAGCCAGTCGCCCGCCCGGGCCGCATCCTCGATGACGATCAGGCGGGGCCTGAGCAATTCGAGAATGCCGGCCAGCTCCGGGGCTGGCAGTTTGTGCGACAGCGGCGCCGGTGTTGCGCCCAGCGCCCAGACTGCGAAGGCCAGCTCAAGGAAGGCAGGGCAGTTCGGCAGGGCGATGGCGACGAAATCGCCCTCGACCACGCCCGCCCGGGCCAGGGTCCGCGCCCTCTGGTTGACCCGCGCAGCCAGTTCGGCGCGGGTCTGGGTCACGCCCTCGAAGGTCAGCGCCGGCCGGTCGCGATCGCGCTCTGCATGGATGTTCAGCAGCATCCCGACGGCGCGCAGGGAGGGGGCCGCCCCCATCGCCGTCGCCATGGTTCTGGGGCGGGCAGGTCGTCTCATGCAACAGTCCTCATCTGGGGGATCTTCATGCGGCGGACGGGGTGTCCTGCGGAGACTCACGCCGGGGCGGCCAGGGGATAAGCGGGCTGGTCCGGGCGATGTAATCAGCATAACCAGGCCGATGGTAGGTCAGCCGCTTCTCATAGGACGGCCCGCCCGAGTATCTGAGGAACAGCACCAGCAGCAGCAGCGGCCCGAAGATGGCGAACAGGCCCAGACTCGTTTCGGCGGCGATGCCGAACAGCCCGAACCAGACGCACAGGTCGCCGAAATAGTTCGGGTGCCGCGTGTAGCGCCACAGGCCCCTGTCGAAGACCTTGCCCGCGTTTGCGGGATCCGCCTTGAACCGGACCAGTTGCCAGTCGGCGAGGCTCTCGAAAGCGATACCGAAAAGGACGAGGCCGGCAGCGACCCAGCCGAGCGCTCCGATCCCGGCCGGCGTCGCCGAAATCTGGCCCAGTTGCACCGGCAGGCTAACGATCCACAGCAGCGGAGCCTGGGTCATGAACACCATCCGCCACGCGGCCTTGGGATAGCTCCAGCCTTTGGCCGCCTGCGCCCGGTCCAGCATCTTCACATAGCGGCGGTCGGGCCCGTGCGAACGCCAGCGCCACAGGATGTAGAGACCAAGGCGCAGGCCCCAGACGCCGGTAAGCACCAGGATCAGCAGCATCCGCTCGGGCGATCCATTGGCCTGAAAGAAGGTGGTCACGGCCATCAGGGCCAGGCCCAGCGCCCACCAGGCATCAATGAAGGACACGTCACGGATGGCGCAGCCGACCCGCCACAGCATGACGAAGGACGCGAGGGCGATCGCGAAATTGATCCCGAGTATGGTCAGGATTTCGGGGATGGGCGGCATGGACGTTCCTCTTGCCGGGCGCGGTGTCTAACGGCCCGGGCCGTTGAAGGGCCGCCATGGTCTTCCCAGCCGTTCGGCCAGCAGGCGCGCTCGACCAGTTCCGGATCGGCCCGGGCGCAGCCGCGCAGGAACAGCAGCAGTTGTCTCCCTGATCACCTTCTTGTCGAGCAGGTCCTGAACCCCAGGATCGCGCTGCCGCATCTTGATTCACTCCCCGGTAGTCTTTTTAGTCTTGCAACGAAAGTGACACGGCTTTCGTTGGCGGGCAAGCCGGTTCGGCCAGTTACAAACGCAGCAGACCCGGCGGGGCGGCCACCAGTCGGGGAACCGCCTTCAGAACCATGGCCGCGACGGCGTACTGTTCCGGCAGGGTGCGGACGCCTTCGGGGGGCGTTTCGATCAGGTCCGTCGCAAGGCACCCCGCACCAACATCCCCGACATCGTTGCCTTTCTCGACGCCGATCGGGCACGGCTTCAGGTCTGCGGGGCTGGCCATCCATGCCGACCTCGCCGCGCAGCGGCTCCCCGGCGGGACTCAGAAATAGCCTTCGCGCTTTTTCTGTTCGAGCGAGCCGCCACCCTCACCGTCGCTGAGTCTTCCCTGGCGCTCCGAGGACGACGCCCGAAGCGTCTCGTCGACCACGCCCCGGAGATCGGCGGCGTCGGATTCGATGGCACCGGTGACCGGCCAGCAGCCGAGCGTGCGGAAGCGGACGTTCCGGGTCGAGATCCGGTCGCCGGGCTGGAACCGCATCCGGCTCTCGTCATCGACGACGATGAAGGCACCGCTCCGTTCGACCACGGGACGGGGCGCTGCGTAGTATAGCGGCGCGAGCGTAATGTTGTTGAGAAGCGCGTAGGTCCAGATGTCGGTCTCGGTCCAGTTCGACAGTGGAAAAACTCTCGCGGTCTGACCCTTGCCGAGGCGGGCGTTGTAGAGCCGCCAGAGTTCGGGGCGCTGCTGGCGGGGGTCCCAGGCGTGGCCTGCGTTCCGAATCGAAACGACACGCTCCTTTGCCCGGGTCTTTTCTTCATCGCGCCGGGCGCCACCAAAGACGATGTCGTAACCGCCCCGGTCGAGGGCGGCTTTCAGCGGCTCGGTGCGCATGATCGCGGTGTAGCGATCGCCGTGGTCGAAGGGGTTGATGCCGGCGGCCCTCCCCTCTTCGTTGGCGCTGGCGATCAGCTCGAATCCATGGGCGCGCGCGAACTCGTCGCGAAACGCGATGAGCGATCCGAACTCCCAGGTGGAATCCACGTGGAGAAGGGGGAATGGCGGCGTGCCGGGATAAAAGGCCCGCATCGCCAGATGCGCCATCACCGTCGAGTCCTTTCCAGCCGAGAACAGCATCACCGGGTTCCGGGCCTCGGCGACCATCTCACGCAGGATATGGATTGCCTCGGACTCCAGGGCGGCGAGATGGGTTGCGCCCCCCGTCATGGCGTCGCCTTCCTGTTTGAAAACTGACGGCCGCGCCGCGCTGTGCCGTCGTTCAGACCGCGAGCTTCAGTCGAGGCCTCGCCGTCTCCGAACCGACAGGGTCCATTGCGGTCCATTCGAGATCGCCGGCATAGCGCCAGGCCATGCGCCCCTCGTCGTCGAGGGCGAAGAGGTGCAGCCAGCCGTTGTCGAACAGGGCGCGAACATTGTCGTGCCGGCGCAGGATGTCGGTCATCGCCTCGCGGGGTGCCTCGATACAGACCGACAGGCGGAGCGGCTCGTGCACATAGCGCTCGCCGTCATGGACCGACTGCCAGGGCAGGCCGGCCCGCAACACCCCCCCATTACCCTCGACCACGCCGATGCCTCCGGTGACGTTGTGCAGGAGCTTGTTGCCGCCGCCGAACACGTCGGGCGCGACGGTCGATCCGTAGTATTGCAGACTGATCCAGCTCGCGACGACGACCGGTGCGGTCAGGATCAGTTCCAGAACGCCGAAGCTCCTGTCCTGCATCCAGTCATAGTCATGCAGGAAGGCACGGCCTTTCAGGCTCTTGCCGGCCGTGCGCCTGCGCGGCGCGGCGATGAAGGCCTTGCAACCCGCGAGGGCCCATTCCGGGCGCGTCTCGGCCCAGTCGCGGCTGCGCCCCGGGATTGACGCCTCGTCTGCCGCCCGCGGCAACCGCAGGGCACGCTCACCCCGCGAGAGCTTGCCGGCCGCTTCCAGCCAGGTCTTCGCCTGCGCGAAATCCCCGGCGTGGGCGGCGGAGGGATGGTCCTCCGCATAGAGAGTCACGTGATCTGTCGTCGTATCGTGCAGCGCCGCCAGGAACAGCGTGTCGGCAGGGATGTCGATGCCATTCGGGATCAGGCCCGCCCTCACCTCCGGATCGTTCAGAAGCCCCGCGAGCAGGCGGGCGTTGACCTCACCCGAATATCCCCCGCAGGCTCCGCAATGGAGACCGCTGGCGTGGGGATTGTTGACGACATTGGCACCGTGACCCGCCACCATGACCAGGCGCGCGAAGCCCGAGGTCAACGACATGGCCCGCAGGACGGATTCCGCCGCCTGGGTCCGCGTCGCGAGATCAAGCGCAGGCTCAAGGCGGGGTGCCGGGTCGTTGGGTACCGGCGAACCCTTGAGCCCCAGGGCGTCGCTGACGAGCTTGCCGACATAGATCGGACCCGTCGCTTCGACGAAGGCGAAGGAGGAAACAGCGGCGAGTTTGAACCGGCCCCAGGCCCGCGTCGCCCGCGCCTTGACCCTCGCAAACTGATCGGCCGGCGCGAGCTCGGGTCCGCCGGAGCAGGAGCCGACACCGGGGTTGAGCAAGACCGGAAGCCGCAACTCCTCAACATCGGAGGCAAAGCGACGGTGCTTCGTGGTGAGCCCGAAGAATCCGGCGAAGCCGAGCGTCCGGATGTGCGGGTTCACGCTCTCCAGCGCGCGGCGGAACACCTCCGAGCGCACATCAATGCAGAAGGCGGCCTGCAGCGCAGGGCGATCGTCCGATGTCGGCTGGGAAGGCTCGGCAAACATCATGGCCAGGGCCCGTTGCGCCGACCGTTCCGCCGCCTCCTGAAGGATGGCGTCGACCACGAGGTCAGGGGTCGCCTCGACGGGTTCAGCATGCGCCTCAACCACACCCGCCCAGTCGCCAGCGAGGTCCGGGCCGTAGCGAAGGAACAGGGCTTCCTCCCAGATCAACCGGATCGCGAGGAAGTCGGTGATGGTCTCATCCGAACTGCCCGTGAGCTCGGCCTGCCAGAGCTTGTAGCGCGCATACTGGGCCCAGCCGCCCAAGGTCATGAGCATCTGGTGGAAATAGGTCTCCAAGGCCTCTGGACCGAGGCCGAGCCGCGCGGCGACGCGGGCGATGACGGCGGTCGCGTTCTCAGGCGCTTGCGACACGTGCAGGGCAAAGCCGGGCAGACCCGCGATTTCAGGTGTCAGGTCGTGCGTCGCTACCGCTCGCCAGGCCGAATAGGCGCTCATTCCGCGCGGCGCAGCCCAGAGCGCCTGACCCTCGTCCAGATATCCGCCCGCCCAGGCGCCGAACCGCTCGCCGATCAGGCCCGGCCAGTCGATGCCGGAGATTGCAGCCGCGAGGTCCGCCATGGTCGCCAGAGCCGCCGGCGTCGGCACGTCGGACGCCGCCGCAGTCTTCAGAGCCGACAGGTCGGCCGGTCTCAAAAGGGCTGGCGCGCGCGTCCAGGCCTCGATTAGATCAGCGTCGGAGATGACCCCTGTGGAAATCTTCTCCCGGTACCAGGACCTCGGCATGGTGACGGGACTGCCGGCGACCCGGGACAGGAGAGCACCTGTTTCTCCGAGGCTCGCGCCGGCCTGCCCCAGGAATGGATTGACCGCGACGCTCGAAGCCAGCGGCCAGACAGGAGGAATCGCGCGAGCCGCGTGATCCGCTGCGGCCTCCAGGCGCTGCATATCGGTCAGGTCGGAGGGCGTAGAATGAGACATCTTCAAAGCTCCGGATTGATCAGGACGCGCTGCGGTTGGACCAGCCGCCGACCAGCCGGTCGAAGACAGCGTTGGCGTAGAAGCCGTTCGAGAGATGCACCCGAAGCCCTGCTGCGGCGGGGTGATAGGCCCAGAGCGGGAACATGGCCTGTACGATGGCGACCAGGCCGAAGCTGATCACCGCGAGCACGATCAGCGCCCATTCGAGTGGCCCCGGTGCCGGAGTGGCGGGCAGAATGTCTGCGGTCAGAAACGTCGCAGCAGTCTGAAGAGCGAAATAGCCGACCGAGGTCGCCACGGCGTAGACGGCGGTGCGACGCGTGAGTGCCTTGGGCGCCGTATCGGCGAACCCCTGGGCCAGCATATAGGCCACGCCGAAGATCAGGATGGCCCCCAGCGCGATCGCCTGGGGCGACTTGTGCGTGATGTCGAACCCGAAACCCACGAGCACGTAGATCCCGAGCGCGACCAGAAATGCACGAGCGACGGCCGCGGCCTTGGGGACGGCGACCGGCCCCGGCCTGCGGATCGCAGCGACCTTCTCGACGGCACCGCCGGATGCGAGGAAGGAGTGAGCCTTGTAGAGCGAGTGAGCCACGATGTGCAGCAGCGCGAGGGGAAAGAGCGCCAGCCCGCACTGCATGATCATGAAGCCCATCTGCGCGACCGTGGACCAGGCGAGCGAGGTCTTAACCGCTGGCTGGGTCAGCATGACAAGGCTGCCGAACAGCGCCGTAAAACCGCCGATCAGGACGAGGACGGCGAGAACGCCCGGGGCCAGCAGCATGACGTCAGCGAAGCGGATCAAAAGAAATCCACCCGCATTGATGACACCGGCATGGAGGAGTGCCGACACCGGCGTCGGTGTCTCCATGACCTCGGTCAGCCAGCCATGGGTCGGAAACTGGGCCGATTTGAGGATCGCCGCGAACGCCAGCAGGCCTGACGCTGCAACCGCGAGGCCGCCCCCTTCCCCCGCGCGGGCAGCTTGCAGGATCGAACCGATATCCGCCGTGCCATAGGTGACCGCAAGCAGGATGAACGCGCAGACGAGGGCCACATCTCCAAGGCGGGCGGTGACGAACTTCTTGCGGGCCGCACGCTGCGCGGCCACCCGATCGCGGTAGAACAGCAGAAGCCTGTCGAGGAAGACGCTGGTCGCGATCCAGGCGAGACCGAGCTGAACGAGATTGCCTGCGGTGACCAACAGCATCACAGCCGCAAGAGTCAGGCACATCCAGCCGGCAAAAGCCCCCTGCCAGGCCTCGCCGTCCAGATAGGTCCCGGCGTAGCGTGTAACGATCCAGCCGACGAAGGTGACCAGAAGCAGCATCACGGCGCTGACGGCGTCCAGCCGGGCCGACAATCCGAAGCCGTTCAGGCCGATCAGAGGACTGACGCCGGGTCCGAACAGTATCAGACCGGCCGCCGAAACGACGGCGGTGACCACCGCCAAAAGCGCCGCGGCTTCGGCCAGCCCGACGAGATGTTTCGGCCTGCGGCCGGAGTTCAGGAAGCCGATCGCCGCACTGGCGAGCAGCGGCACGGGTGCCAGCAATGGCAGGAGATGGATCAACACGGAATGCCCCCTCGATGCGCGCATCGGTTCGGCGACGTTGGTAGGTGAGTCGCTGTCGGGCTAAAAGTTCATTGTTGTGAGGATATCGTTCGTTTTAATAGAACCATATGAGAGACCTGAACTACAATCATCTCCGCTATTTCTGGGCGGTCGCGCATGAGGGAAGCCTCACCCGGGCCGCAGCGCACATGAACCTGTCGCCGTCGGCCCTGTCCGTTCAGGTCCAGAAGCTCGAGCATCAGATGGGGCACCCACTGTTCGAACGGGTGGGTCGGAAGCTCGTCCTGACCGAGGCCGGCAGGATCGCGCTCGACTATGCCGATACGGTGTTCAAGGCGGGCGACGAACTGCTGAGCACCCTGAAGGGAAGACCGGTAGCCAGCCGTCAGGTCCTGCGGGTCGGGGCCCTGACCACGCTGTCCAGAAACTTCCAGCTCGAGTTCCTTCGGCCACTGGTCGGCCGTTCGGACGTGGAACTGATCGTTCGGTCGGGCAACATGCGCGACCTTCTTGCGCAACTGGAGGCGCACACCGTCGACGTGGTGCTGGCAAACAGCACCGCACCGCAGGACGCGCGCTCATCGCTGCGCAATCACCTGCTGAATGAGCAGCCAGTCAGCCTGGTCGGCCGTCCCCGAACCGACAAACGCAAGTTTCGCTTCCCGGACGACCTGCGTACTGAACCCCTGCTTCTGCCCAGTCTCGACAGCGATATCCGTGTGGCGTTCGACCGGGTCCTCGAACTGGCCGGTGTCAGGCCGGTCATCCTCGCCGAGGTCGATGACATGGCCATGCTTCGCCTTCTCGCCCGTGAGCGCGAGGGCGTCGCACTGGTGCCGCCGATTGTCGTGCGCGACGAACTCGAGGCGGGCATCCTGGTCGAACACTGCCGTATTCCGGAGGTCACCGAGAGGTTCTACGCCATCGTAACGAAACGCCGCTTCCCCAATCAGTTGCTCCAGGAAGTGCTTGATGTCGCCAAGGCAGCGATGACTTGACCTGCCTATGAGAACGTCCTTCGCGCAGCGACCTTGAGGCCGGGCCCCCACCCGTTTCAGTGAACAGGCCAGGACATCTCCCGCAGCGAAGAGACCGGATCCCCTCACCATTTCCACATGGTGCCGTCGCGCAGGCCCGCGACCGGCAGTTGGCGGGGCATATAGGGAAAGCGCGCGGCGAGCGTCTCGTCGATATCGACGCCGTGCCCAAGCCGGTCGCCGGGGATCAGGAAGCCGGCCTCGAACCGGTCGTCGTGGGGAAACACCTCGTCCGCCTAGGGCGTATGGCGCATGTATTCGTGGATGCCGAAATTGGGCACCCAGGCGTCGAAATGCAGCGCTGTCCCCATGGTCACCGGCGACAGGTCAGTGGCCCCGTGGCAGACGGTGCGCACGCCCCAGACGGACGCAAAATCGGCAATCCGGCGCAAATGGGTCAGGCCGCCCGCGCCCATGATCGTAGTCCGGATGTAGTCGACCAGCTGCTCCTCAATCAGGTCCTTGCAGTCCCGGATCGTATTGAACACCTCGCCGACCGACAGCAGCGTGGTGGTGTGCTGACGGATCAGGCGGAACGCCTCCTGGTTGCGCGATCGGCGGGCCTTCTTCGCCGCGCACGGCGCGACCTCGACCGACCATGGCCATCCCACGGCCTTCGCCGCCGACCTGCCCGGGCACGAGGCGCGCGCCCTTTTCGCCCGGGTCTCGGCCTGGCCTGTTTCGCCCGATGAGGCCGAGCTGTTCCGGGGCGATCTTCTGACCCTCATGGCGCAGATGAGCCTGGATGACGGGCTGGTCATGCAGATTCACCCCGGCAGTTTCCGCAACCACAACGACGGCGTCCTTCATCGCTTCGGTCGCGACAAGGGGGCGGATATCCCGACCCGGACCGACTATGTCCGGGCGCTGAAACCGCTGCTGGATGCGGTGGGGTCGAAAGCCAGCCTGACCATCATCCTGTTCATCCTGGACGAGACCGCCTGCGCCCGGGAGCTGGCTCCGCTGGCGGGCCACTACCCGGCGCTGCGGCTCGGGCCGCCGTGGCGGTTCCACGACGCGCCCGAGGGAATGCGCCGCTTCCGCGAACAGGTCACCGAGACTGCGGGTTTCTACAACACCATCGGCTTCAACGATGACACCCGCGCCTTCCTGTCGATTCCCGCACGACCCGACGTCGCTCACCGCATTGACACCGGTTTCCCTGCGTGCATGGTCGCTGACCACCGGCTGGACGAGGACGAGGCCCATGAACTGGCCCACGCCCTGACCTACGGCCTGGTCAAGAAGGCCTACAGACTATGATCCCG
This sequence comes from Caulobacterales bacterium, assembly GCA_038250335.1. GTDB lineage: Bacteria > Pseudomonadota > Alphaproteobacteria > Caulobacterales > Caulobacteraceae > Brevundimonas. Next base: position 2,900 of record JBBSCK010000067.1, on the reverse strand, counting down.
ACCCGCCGTGCCCTCATTGCTGCCGCCCTCGCCGCACCGGCGACGGCTTGCGTACAGGAGATCGGGGAGCGACCCCTCAGGGGAGCCGACAGCCACCCGTCCGGTTATCCCACCGTCGCGGCGGTGGATCACTTCGGCCGGCTGATCTCGGAGCGGACCGGCGGGCGGCTGAGGCTGCGCAACTATGCCGGCGGCCAGCTGGGCGAGGAAAAGGATACGCTGGAGATCACCATCTTCGGCGGGCTGGACATCAACCGGGTCAACCTGGCCCCGCTCAATCCCATCGAGCCCCTGACCCTCGTGCCGTCCCTGCCCTTTCTGTTCCGATCAACGGATCACATGCGCCGGTCGCTGGACGGGGTACCGGGCCGCACGATCCTGAACAGCCTCGAGCAGCACGGTCTGATCGGCCTGGCCTTCTACGATTCCGGTGAGCGCAGTTTCTACAACACGCGCAGCCCGATCCGGACGCCGGCGGACATGCGCGGCCTCAAGCTCCGGGTCCCGACCTCGGACCTTTATGTTGCTATGGTGCAGGCGTTGGGAGCCAGTCCGATCCCCCTGTCCTATGGCGAAGTGTTCCAGAGTCTGGTGCAGGGCGTCGTCGACGGGGCCGAGAACAACTGGCCCTCCTATCAGGACAGCCGCCATTTCGAGGTTGCGCGCTACTACAGCCTGACGCGGCACGTTATGGCACCGGAGGTGCTGGTGGCGTCTGGCCGGACCTGGGGCAAGCTGTCCAGCCAGGACCGTGACATCCTCCGCGCCGCCGCAACCGAGAGCGTCCCCTTCATGCGCGAGCTCTGGGAGGCGCGCGAGACGACCGCGCGCCGGGCGGTGGTCGAGGCGGGCGTGGAGATCGTCGACGACGTCGACCGCCCGGCCTTCGAGGCGGCCATGGCTCCGGTCTGGGATCGCTTCATCACCCTGCCGGCGCAGTCCGCGCTGGTCGAGCAGATCAGGGGGATGGCGTGATGTTGGCCGGCCTCGCTTTTCTCTCCCGCTGGATCAGCCGGGCGACCCTCGCCTTCGCCGCCCTGGGGCTGGTCGTGATGACGACGATCATCGGCTGGGCCGTCTTCGCCCGCTATGTCCTCGGTGACGCGCCCGCCTGGGCCGAACAGGCGGCGCTGTTGCTGATGGTCTGGTTTGTGCTGCTGGCCGCAGCGGTTGGCGTACGCGAACAGTTCCATCTCGGCATGACCGCAGCGACCGACGCCATGCCCGAAGGCCTGCGCCGCCTTTCTCGGCTCCTCAGCCTGCTGGCCGTCGCCGGATTCGGTGCCGCCATGGGCATCTGGGGCGGGGAACTGGTGGCGCGCACCTGGGCCTTCGACATCCCTACCCTCGGCGTGCCGCGCGGCGCGGCCTATCTGCCCCTGCCCATTGCGGGGTGGCTGATCGTGCTGTTCGCCCTTGAACATCTGTTGACCGAGGCCAGGGGTCGGAAAGTTGAGCCGCTGTGGAGCTGACCCTGCTCCTCGGGCTTCTGGCCCTGTTGCTCATCATCGGGGTGCCCGTGGCCTTCGCCTTGGGGCTGGCATCGCTGGCAACCTTCATCTTCATGGACATCGCGCCCGTCGTGGCCTTCCAGCGCATCGCCACCGGCGTGAACGTCTTCGCCCTGATGGCCATCCCCTTCTTCGTCTTCGCCGGCGACCTGATGCAGCAGGCCGGCATTGCCGACCGGCTGGTGCGGGTGGCCGATGCCGCCATGGGCCGCATGCGGGGCGGGCTGGGCGTGGTGGACGTGGGGGCCTCCATGATGTTCGGGGGCGTATCGGGCTCGGCGGTCGCCTCGGTCTCGGCCCTGGGCTCGACCCTGATCCCGATGATGAAGGAGAAGGGCTACGACGCCGACTATGCGGTCAACGTCACCTCGACCTCGGCGATCCTGGGAATCCTGATCCCGCCATCGCACAACATGATCATCTATGCGGCGGCAGCAGGCGTTTCGGTGTCGGTCGCGGACCTGTTCCTGGCGGGGGTCCTGCCCGGCATCCTGACCGGCATCCTGCTGGCCGGCGTGGCCTGGTTTGTGGCGGTGCGTCGGGGCTATCCCCGGGGCGAGTTCCCCGGCTGGCCCGCATTTGCCCGCGCCTTTGCTGCGGCCATCCCGGGTCTGCTGACGGCCGTCATCATCTTCGGCGGTGTGCTGGGCGGGGTCTTCACCCCGACCGAGAGCTCGGCCGTCGCGGTGATCTACACCCTGGTCATCGCCCTGATCGTCTATCGCACGCTCGGATTCCGCGGCTTTGCGACGGCTGCGCAAAACGCGGTCAAGACGACCGCCATGGTCATGTTGATCATCGGTTCGGCCGCCGCCTTCGGCTGGCTGCTGGCCTTGCTCGAGGCTCCGGAGCAACTGGCCACGCTGCTTCAGACCCTTACCGACAATCCGATCCTGATCCTGCTGCTGATCAATATCATACTGCTGGTCCTCGGCACCTTCATGGACATGGCCCCGCTGATCGTCATCACCAGCCCGATCTTCCTGCCCGTCGCCATGGCCACGGGGATGGACCCGGTCCAGTTCGGCATCATGCTGATGCTGAACCTCGGCATCGGCCTGGTGACGCCGCCGGTGGGGTCGGTGCTGTTCGTCGGCTGTGCGGTCGGCAAGATCAGGGTCGAAGAGGCCGTGCGCACCATCTGGCCCTTCTATCTCGCCCTGTTCGCAGCCTTGATGGCGATCACCTTTGTGCCTGCGCTGAGCCTGACCCTGCCGGGTCTGTTCGGCTGATCCGGCTCTCACCCGGGACGCTGGATCGTCTGCCTTCGGATGTCGCGCGACCGGCCTACGACCCCGCGTCGGTTCGGACAGGTATGGTCCACCTCGGCATCGGGGCCTTTCACCGCGTACATCAGGCCGATATCTTCGACCGTGCGCTGGCGTCGGG
>JBBSCK010000066.1:0-15209 GCA_038250335.1 Caulobacterales bacterium | reverse complement strand
TATATGGGCTGTTCGACCTTCTCGAACTTCACAGTGTTGCCCGAGATCGCGGTGGCCAGGATCCGCAAGGACGCGCCGTTCGAGAGCGCCTGCTACGTCGGCTGTGGCGTGACGACGGGGGTGGGTGCGGTGGTCAATACGGCCAAGGTCGAGCCGGGCGCCAACTGCGTCGTGTTCGGTCTGGGCGGGATCGGGCTGAACGTCATCCAGGGGCTGAAGATGGTCGGGGCCGACATGATCGTCGGGGTGGACATCAATGAGACCAAGGAGGCGTGGGGCCGGCGCTTCGGCATGACCCATTTCGTCAATCCGAAGGACGTGACGGACGTGGTGGCCCATCTGGTCGAGCTGACCGGTGGCGGGGCCGACTACACCTTCGACTGCACCGGCAACACCACGGTCATGCGCCAAGCGCTGGAGGCCTGTCACCGGGGCTGGGGCGAGAGCATCGTCATCGGCGTGGCCGAGGCGGGCAAGGAGATCGCCACGCGGCCGTTCCAGCTGGTCACCGGCCGGGTCTGGCGCGGCTCTGCCTTCGGCGGCGCGCGCGGCCGGACGGACACGCCGAAAATCGTCGACTGGTACATGGACGGCAAGATCGAGATCGACCCGATGATCACCCACACCCTGCCGCTGGAGCGGATCAACGAGGCCTTCGACCTGATGCATGCGGGCGAGAGCATCCGCAGCGTGGTGGTGTTCTGAGAGTGCTTGTCATCCCGGAAGCCGCGCCAGCGGCTATCCGGGACGGCGCATGAGAACAGTTCGAGGCCCGGTCGGAGAACCGGGCCAGGGAGCGTGGCCGTTCGACCCTGGTCCCGGTTCAGTCCTGACGGCCTGACCGGGCGGGGGACAGGGGCGCGGCACTCGTCCCGGATAGCCGCTGTGCGGCTTCCGGGATGACAACGCCAATCGCCGTAAGTTCGTTGTCAAAAGAAACGGTCGTGCTACAATGCTGTCCAGAGAGAGGGAAAACCATGTTCACCCACATGACCGTCGGCGCGAACGACATCGAGGCGTCGCGCAAATTCTATGATGCGGCGCTCGGCGCCTTGGGCATTCCAGCCGCCAGTGCCGACGACAAGGGCCGCTACTGGTGGCGCACGCCGCGCGGGGCCTTCGCCATCACCCGGCCCATCGACGGCGAGCCGGCCTGCCACGCCAATGGCGGCACCATCGGCTTTCACGCCCGTGACGCGGCCGCAGTGAAGGCCTTCCACGACGCGGGTCTGGCCGCCGGCGGCACGACGATCGAGGATCCGCCCGGACCGCGCACCGGCCCCTTCGGCACGCTGGAGCTGTCCTATCTGCGTGATCCGTCGGGCAACAAGATCTGCGCCATGCATCGCGCAGGGTGAGGCCGGGCAGGCGCGGGCTGATACGTCTCCGGTCTGACGCCCATTCCCATTCCGGGTCGAGCCGCTAAGGTGCCCGCCTTCACTATAATCCCGGGGAGCAGGGAATGAGCGGAACAACGACGCCCGAAGGCGTGCAGGCCTTCTACGATCAGGTCACCAACGTCAGTGACTTCATCTGGGGCGGCACATGGAACGGTGTGTCCGTTCTGCCATTCCCGCCGATGGTCATCGTGCTGCTGGGCGTCGGGGCCTGGATCATGATCGGCCTGCGCTTCTACCCCCTGCTGAAGCTGGGTGAGGCGTTTGCAGGTCTCTTTCGCAAGGGGGAGGGCGGCAAGGGCGAGATCTCTCCGTTCGCCGCCCTTTCGACCGCCCTGTCGGGACAGGTCGGGACCGGAAACCTTGCAGGTGTGGCGACCGCGATCACCCTCGGCGGGCCGGGTGCCCTGTTCTGGATGTGGGTGACCGCCCTCTTCGGCATGGCTCTCGCCTTCGCCGAAGGATCGCTGGCGATCCGGTTCCGTGAACAGCGCGCCGACGGCACGTTTCAGGGCGGCCCCATGACCTATATCCGAAAGGGTCTGGGCAAGAATTGGGGCTGGCTGGCGGTTCTGTTCTGCCTCGGCACACTTTTCTCCGCGATTGCGACCGGCAACATGATCCAGTCCAATTCGATCGCAGATTCGATCACCAGCCTGGCCCCCGTGCCGGAATGGGGCGCGGGCCTGATCGTCGCGGCCGCCGTCTTCATCGTCATCATCGGCGGCATCAAGTCGATCGGCAGCATCGCCGAGAAGGTCGTGCCCTTCATGGCCATCACCTACCTGCTGCTGGGGTTGATCGCCCTGATCCTGAACATCGAGGATCTGCCGGCCTCCTTCGCCCTGATCTTCGACAGCGCCTTCAATGGCGCGGCGGCGACGGGCGGGTTCCTCGGGGCCGGCGTCATGATGGCGATCCGAGCGGGTGTGGCCCGCGGCCTGTTCTCCAATGAGGCCGGGCAGGGCTCCACCCCCATGGCCCACGCCGTGGCCCAGACCGATGATCCGGCGCGTCAGGGCCGCTTCGCGATGATGGGGACCTTCATCGACACCATGATTATCTGCACCATGACCGGACTGGTGATGCTGACGGTCCAGGGCAGTTTCCCGGCGGGCACCGGGACCGTCGAACATGTCTGGAACTCTGACCTGCGCGGCTTCGAAATGACGCTGGCGGCCTATTCCGTGGTCTTTCCGCAGATCCTTTTCGGCACGACGACCCTGGGCGGACTGGTCACCTCGGCCTGCCTGATCATGTTCGTCTTCACCACCCTGCTGACCTGGAGCTACTACGGCGAACGGGCCGCGACCCATCTGTTCGGCCAGAAGGTCGCCATTCCGTGGCGGCTGCTCTGGGTGGGCATGATCTTCGTGGGGTCGTTCCAGCAGATCGAGTTCGTCTGGCGCATGGGCGACATCGCCAACGCCGCCATGGCCCTGCCCAACCTGATCGCGCTGGCCGCCCTGTCCGGTGTGGTGTTCGCCCTGGCCAAGGGTGACCGGTCGGCTGGCCGGACCCACGACTGAGACCGTCAGGGAGCAACGCCGCCGTGGACATTGTGAAATCGCACGCCGTCCACGGCGGTACCTTGCACTATCTGAAGCACGACAGCGTCTCGACCGGCACGGCGATGACCCTTTCGGTTTTCATGCCCCCCGGCGAGGGTCCGTTTCCGGTCCTGATCTGGCTGTCGGGCCTGAGCTGTACCGAGGACAATTTCACCACCAAGGCCGGGGCCTATGCGGCAGCGGCCGAGCACGGCGTGATCGTGGTCGCGCCCGACACCTCGCCGCGCGGCGAGGGTGTGGCCGATGATCCGGCTTACGATCTGGGGCAGGGGGCGGGGTTCTATGTCGATGCGACTCAAGCCCCGTGGGCACCGCATTTCCGGATGGAGACCTATGTCGTTGAGGAGCTCATCGCCCTGATCGACGAACAGTTTCCGACGACCGGCCCGCGCGGGATCAGCGGCCATTCGATGGGCGGTCACGGGGCGTTGACGTTGGCGCTGCGCCATCCGGAAGTGTTCCGCTCGGTCTCGGCCTTTGCACCGATCTGTTCGCCCACCCGCTGTGCGTGGGGCGAAAAGGCTTTCACCGCCTATCTGGGCGATGATCGGGAGGAGTGGGCGAAACACGATGCCGCCACGCTGATCCGGGCGGGAGCCGCGCGCAGCAAGTTCGACGACATCCTGATCGACCAGGGTGACGCGGACAGCTTCCTCGTGGACCAGCTGAAGCCGGAGCTGCTGCAGGCTGCGGCGGATGCGACAGGGCAGAGCGTGACGATCCGCATGCAGCCGGGCTATGACCATTCCTACTTCTTCATGGCCAGTTTCATCGCCGACCATGTGGCCTTCCACGCCGCGCGCCTGAAAGTCTGAGCCATGACCGACGCCCCCGAAGCCGACACTCCAGACTATGAGCCGATGTTCGTCGCCCTCTGCACCGAACTGGGCCTGTGCCTGCATGCCAAGGGTCAGGCCAGGGTGGTCGCCGCCCTGCCGGACGGGCTGGACGCGGCAGTCAAGGCGGTGTTCGCGGCCGGGGGCATCGACTTCCTCAATGCGCCCGGCAGTCTGAAACGCGACGTGCGCGACTGTCTGAAGGTCAATTCGCCCGCCGGATGAACGAAATACGCAGCCAGCCGCTTGGGTCCTGACCCCGACGGCTTACATCCACCCCGGTCTCACCCCCTGCCAAGGAGCCTCCCCATGGCCTTCACCCTGCCGCCCCTGCCCTATGCCTATGACGCGCTGGAACCCGCCATCGACTCCGAAACGATGGCCATCCATCACGACAAGCACCATCAGGCCTATGTCGACAAGCTGAACGATGCGGTCGCGGTCGACGCCGGCCTGACCGGTCATTCGATCGAGGACCTGCTCAAGGGCGTGTCGAAACTGCCCAACGCCGTGCGCAACAACGGCGGCGGACACTGGAACCACAGCCTGTTCTGGGAGCTTCTGGCCCCCGTCGGCCAGGGCGGCGAACCCTCGGCCGAACTGGCCGCCGCGATCGATCGCGATCTGGGTGGTCTCGAAAAGTTCAAGACCGATTTTAACGCGGCCGGTGCCGCCCAGTTCGGCTCGGGCTGGGCCTGGCTGATCGTCCAGGACGGCAGGCTGAAGGTCACGTCGACGCCAAACCAGGATAATCCGCTGATGGATCTGGCGGATGAAAAGGGCACGGTCGTTCTGTGCGCGGACGTTTGGGAACACGCCTACTATCTCAAATACCAGAACCGCCGCCCGGACTATCTCAAGGCCTTCTGGACCGTGGTGAACTGGAACAGGGCCAATGCCCTGTTTGCCGGCGCGAGCGCCTGACATCTTGACCTGAGGGGGGCGGGCCGTCATAAGCCCCCCTTTCCCGCGCCCGGCTTCGGTCTGGCGCGCGAGAACCACTACGGACGATGCGTGGACCGCCGTTGAGATCGTCCCTCCATTCGGGGAGGGGCCGGGCCGCATCAAGTTGAAGAGAACAGAATGTCCAAGCGCCACAGCGCCAAGTATAAAATCGACCGGGCCATGGGTGAAAACCTGTGGGGTCGGGCCAAGAGCCCGGTCAACAAGCGGTCCTACGGCCCCGGCCAGCACGGTCAGCGCCGCAAGTCCAAGGTCTCCGACTTCGGCCTGCAGCTCAAGGCCAAGCAGAAGCTCAAGGGCTACTACGCCAACCTGACGGAAAAGCAGTTCCGCAAGACCTATGACGAGGCCGCCCGCAGAAAGGGCAACACCTCCGAGACCCTGATCGGTCTGCTGGAAGCCCGTCTGGACGCCACCGTCTACCGCGCCAAATTCGTTCCGACCCCCTGGGCCGCGCGCCAGTTCGTCAACCACGGCCACGTCACCGTCAACGGCAAGAAGGTGAACATCGCCTCCTACAGCCTGAAGGTCGGTGACGTCGTCGAGGTCAAGGAAAAGTCCCGCAACATGGCGCTGGTGCTCGAAGCCCAGCAGTCCGGTGAGCGCGACATCCCCGACTATCTGGAACTGGGTGACCGCGGTTTCTCGGTCCGCTTCGTCCGCTTCCCCGAACTGGCCGACGTGCCGTTCGCGGTAAAGATGGAGCCGAACCTGGTCGTGGAATACTACTCCTCGTAAGGGCGCTGACGCTCGCGACACGGTCGCTCGCGGCTTGAGCGCGGCCGCCCTCATGGAGCGAGGCTCCGCGAGCCGGGCGACAGGGCAACAGGAATGAGGCCCCGGAGCAATCCGGGGCCTTTTTCGTAACGGCGGGCGCACGGTGATCGAAAAGCCCGTGCGAAAAGGGCCGAATTGAGCCATTATGCGACCTCAAGGCTGAACAGGACCGGGGACATGGCTCCCACTCGCGTATTCACACTGATCGTCGCCGCCGCGCTGGCGACGTCAGGCTGTGCGCTGTTCCAGCGCGAGGCACCGATGCGCACGGTCGCCATGCCGGGGCAGCTGGAGCCGATCCATGCGGCGGCGATCACACGCGATCTGGCGGTCTTCTGGGTCAGTTCGAACGGCTGCACAGAAAAGGACGACCTGACGGCGATCGTGGACCGGGTCGGCGACGGCTCGACCATCACGCTGCGCCGGCTCCAGCAGGACGCGTGCAAGACCCCCGTGGTCGACGGCGTCGAGGTGATCTGGTCCTTCGAGGAACTGGGCCTGGCACCGGGGTCGCGGGTGTCAGTCAACAATCCCTACCAGCTGCCGCCGACGACCTGAACCGTCAGGCAGAACCGCTGGCGCTGAGAGAGGGATTCTGGACCGCCGCGAGCTGGCTGTGGATCACCGATACAAGGGTGCCATGGCCGATGCTTTCGACCTGGATCCGGGCATGCAGCTGTCTGGAGAGGGCCTCGACGATGCTGGTGCCGAGGCCGGGCGTCGCGCTGGCGGCATCCTTGGGCATGCCGACGCCGTCGTCGCGCACCGTCAGGGTCCAGTTCGGGCCGTGGCTGCGATAGCCGACCACGATCGCGCCGCTGCGACCGCCAGGGAAGGCATGCTTCAGGGCGTTGATCACCAGTTCGGTCACGATCAGACCCAGGCTGACCGACACATCGGCGTTGGTGGCGCTGTCGTCAGCCTCAACCTTCAGTGACAGCCGCGTCGGGTCGTGGATCATCGAGGCGGCGATGCTCTTGCACAGCTTGTTGAAATAGGGGGCCAGCTCAACCTCGCCGAGCCGAGAGGTGGCGAGCTGCTGTTGCAGGGACGCCACCGACATGACCCGGCTGTGCGCGTCCGTCAGGCTCAGGCGGGTCTCTTCCGACGTGGTCTTGCGCGCACTTTGCAGGATGACGCTGGCGATGATCTGCAGGCTGTTGGCGACCCGATGCTGAAGCTCCTGCAGGAGAATGGCCTTTTCGCGCAGAAGGTCGTCCTTCTCCTTTTCGCCTTCGCGGGCGGCGGTGACGTCTTCGACCGTCAGCAGCAGGCGGACGGGCTCAGAATTTGAATAGTCCAGTCGCCGGGCGTTGATGACCAGCTTGCGGACACCCTGACGCGCACCCTTCAGATCCATCTCGTAGGCCTCGATGGCGGCGTCGCCGGCGGCTGTGGCCTCCAGCAGCACGCGGAGCTGCGGCCGGTTCCATTCCCCGGTGCCGATTTCGCCGAGGAAACGGTCAACGATCCCATCCGGATCGACATCGAAGGCCCGGCCAAAGGAGGTGCTGGCGGCGATGATCTTCAGCGCGCTGTCCAGCAGCAGTAGGGGCGCAGTCGAGGAGTCCACCACGGCCATCGCCAGGCTGAGCGGACCATCCGGGTGCAGAGGCGGGCGGGCAGCCATGGCCGACCCTTCAGGTGATCCAGAGGCTCGCGAAGCGAAAGCCGTACCTGGCAGAGGCGTGTGTAATAAGTCGCCGCGAGGCTTTCTCGCTCTGACCAAATTCGCAAGACGAACCTATTGCGGTTGGATATACCTAGCGCAACCGAAGATCTGTTCCATCCCCCCAACCTGTCCTTGGATGCGGTAACGCTTGAATATAGAAAAGCGTTGCATGGAGGTTCAGCGTCGCTCGAACGTCGGTAGCATCGTCGCCGGTATGCGGGTGGGCCGAAGCGTGGCGGCCTCGACCAGGCACCATTCTGACACCCCTTGTGCGCACAGATGACCTTCGCCGTCCTCGATGCGGACATAGCGGGCAAAGCGCGGGCCCTTAGGGTCGCCGACCCAGGTCCGGGCGAAGGCCCTGCTGTCGGGCTGCAGCGCTCGCAGATAGTCGATCTCGTGCCTCAGCGCGACCCAGGACCATTTGCTACGGGTCTCAATGTCGAAGCGGGCGTTCCAGTGGGCCGTGCCGGCTTCCTGAAGCCAGCCCACATAGACGACATTGTTGACGTGGCCGTTGTCGTCGATGTGCTCTGAGCGGATGGGCAGTTGTAGTTCGAAGACCTCGCGGTCCTCGCGCGGCGTCAGGACGGTGCGGGCCACCGGCTCAGCCTTCGCCGAGCGGCACGCCCTTCTCGACCATCAGGGCCGCCAGTTCGCCGGCCTGGAACATCTCGCGCACGATGTCGGAGCCGCCGACGAACTCGCCCTTCACATAGAGCTGGGGAATGGTCGGCCAGTCGGCGAAGGTCTTGATGCCGTCGCGCAGGCCGTCGTCCTGGAGCACGTCGACGCCGACAAAGGACGCGCCGACATGATCGAGGATCTGCACCGCCAGCGAGGAGAAGCCGCAGCGCGGTGAATCGGGCGTTCCCTTCATGAACAGCACGACCGGATGTTCGGCCACGGTCTGGGCGATGAAGGTGTGGATCGGGTCTGCGGGGGTCTCGATGGCTTGGTCGGACACGGTGGGACACCTTTCGTTGCTGCCGTCAGCTAGGCACCCCGCCGGACAGGGTCAAGGGCGGGCCGCTTCAAGCCTGTGTGTGAGGCCGCCGATCAGGCCGCCACCCGGGCCATCTCGATCTGGGCCGACAGGCCTGGCGGCATGTCCCGCTCGGGCACGGCAGCCAGCATATTCAGTCGCTCGGCATCCACCGCCCGGATCAGCACGCTCGAGATGGCCGGATCGGTCATGGCATGGGCCAGGCAGATGGCCTCGGCGGTCCAGTGGGGCGTGCGGTGCAGGAAGGCAAAGGTCCCGGCCCCGGCCAGGGGGTCGTCCTTGGGCCGGCTGCCGGAGCCGCCGCCGAAGCCGAACAGGCCCTTTTTCGGCTGATGGATTGTGACGGCCTTCTTTTCAGTGTCCAGCTCGGACGGGAAATAGCCATAGGCCAGGATCGCCATGTCCTGTTCGCGCGCGGCCCGGACGCGGGAGCGGATCTTCCAGTCGACATTGACGTGGAACGGCGTGGCGAGGACGTCGAAGGCTCCCGTAGAGACATAGGCGTCCATCACTTCGGTCTCGCCCGAGATCCCGAGGTACCGGACCCGGCCGGTGGCGCGCAGGGCCTTCAGCGCGTTCAGCGACGTCTGGGGCAATTCGTCCTCGCCCGGCTCCTCCAGCAGGGCCACGTCGATCCAGCCGAGCCCCGAGATCTGCAGGCACCGGTCAATGGCGCTGGTCATGCCCTCGGCGGAGAAGTCGCGGGTGGAGCCTTTCCTGCCGTCACCGGCCCCCAGTTCGAGGCTGACGTTCAGAAGCTTGCGCTCCACATTGCTCAGGGCCTGACCGACGACCTCGGCCAGAACCGGGTCGGCGGTCTCCAGCCGGTAGGAGTTGATGCCGGCCTCGAGCGCCGAGAAGATCAGGTCATTGGCGGCCGCGAGCCCGCGCCCGAGGCAGTCGATGCCGAGGCTCAGCGTCAGGGTCGAGATGGCGGCGCCGGACGCGCCAAAGGGGCGATAGCGCATCGGGATCAGCCTGTCGGGGGGGGAGCGGAGGTTTCCAGGGCCAGAGCGTGGAGAGCCCCGCCCATATGGCCCTTGAGGGCGGCATAGACGAGTTGATGCTGTTTCACCCGGCTCTGGCCCGCGAAGGCGCTGGAGACGATCCGCGCGCGATAGTGGTCGCCGTCACCCGCCAGATCGTCGATGACGATCTCGGCGTCGGGGAAGGCTGCGGTCAGATAGGCGCGAAGCGTTTCGGCGGGCATGGGCATGGAAGGCGGCGTCTCCCCGGGGTCACCGCCCAGAATGATCCGTAAACCTTAATGGGGCGCTACGCCCGGGTCGGTGTCGACCGCTCCAGCAGGATCATCGCCTTGCCCTGATAGGTGCCCCGCTCATATTGCCGGAACCCGACGCGCCCTGCCAGTTTCAGCGACGGCGCGTTCGGCGGGTCGATCATGCACCAGGTCCGGGGTGCCTTCAGCACTGCGTCGCACCAGGCCAAGGCCGCGTCGACGGCTTCTCTCGCCAGCCCCTGGCACTGAAACCGGGGCGCGACGCCCCAGCCCAGCTCGGGGGCTTCCATCGGAGGTCGGGTTTCCCTGCGGTAGTCCAGCACGCCCACGCTGCCGACATAGTCCCCCGTCCCGGTCGTGCGGATCGACCAGTTGCCAAAGCCCAGCGCCTGCCAATGCCCCAAATCGCGAAGCAGCCGGAACCAGACCTCCTCGCGCGTGAATGGCCCCCGGCTGGCGATCGGCCGGGCAAAGGCCTCGTCTGCCCAGAGGGCGACCAGCTCGTCGAAATCCTCAATGGAGACGGGACGCAGCATCAGGCGGTCGGTGCTCAGTTCGGCCATATCGATCCGGTGGCGGGCCGATGCCTGTTCGCGCCGGCCGGAGTGGGTTTCGCGACTGTCTTCATAGCCCCGCACGGCCGGTGGGGAAAGACACGTGGCCGCTAGTTGCGACAAACTCGCAAACGTGTTGCAATTAAGAATGCGTCGCAGTAGACCCCGGTTCCCATCCTCGTTTCGGTACTCGCCTTCATGATCCGTCTGCTTCTGGCCTCGACCGCCCTTCTGCTCGTCTCGCCTTCGGTTGTTTCGGCCCAGGAGCGATCCGACGACCTCGGCACCATCATAGTCACCGGCCAGACCCGGGGCTATGTCGCGGTCAACGCCGTCACCGCGACCAAGACCGATACGCCGCTGATCGATGTGCCCCAGAGCGTCAATGTGGTCACGCGGGCTCAGCTGGACGACCAGGCCGCCTACAGCCTCGGCGACGTACTTCGCTACGTGCCCGGTGTCACCGTCGGTCAGGGCGAGGGCAACCGGGACCAGATCACCCTGCGGGGCCAGAATACTACTGCGGACTTCTTCCTCGACGGCGTTCGTGACGACGTCCAGTACTACCGCGGCCTGTACAATCTCGAGCGCGTGGAGGTGCTGAAAGGCCCCTATGCGCTGATCTTCGGCCGGGGCGGCGGGGGCGGCATCGTCAACCGGGTCCAGAAGACGCCCAGCTCGGCCGCGCCTTTCTTCGGGACCCGTCTGTCGGCCAACAGCTTCGGGGCCTTTGACCTGTCCGCCGATCTCAACACCCCGATCGGCGACACGGCGGCCTTCCGTTTGAACGCCGTCTATGAAGAGCTCGACAATCACCGGGATTTCTATTCGGGCCGGCGGTTCGCGGTGAACCCCTATCTGGCCGCCGAGCTCGGGGGCAGCTGGCGGGCAGGGCTCTCCTATGAATATGTCGATGATGACCGCCTGACCGACCGGGGGGTGCCGTCCCTGAACGGCGTGCCGATCGAGGGCTATCGCGACCGGTTTTTCGGTGTCCCGGGCGACAACCGGACGACGCTGCAGGCGCACATCCTGAAGGGCCGGATCGACGGCGACCTCGTGCCCGGCCTGTCGGTCTCGACCACGGTCCTCTACGGCGACTTCGACAAGGACTACACCAACGTCTATCCGAACGGTCCGGCCACCAGCCAGACCGGCACGGTGTCGCTGGCGGCCTACACTGATCCCACGACCCGTGAAAACCTGCTGGTTCAGAGCAATCTCCTTTGGGAGACCAGGACCGGACCGGTGTCCCATCGCGTCCTGTTCGGCCTCGAGTACGGGGACCAGGACTCGACCAACCAGCGCCGCAACGGGGTATTGTCGAACGCGACGTTCAGCCTGGCCAATCCGGTATTTCCGACGGTCGCCTTCCCGGTTCTGAACACCAACACGGCATCGCACGTCAAGTCAGCGTCGGCCTATGTGCAGGACCAGATCAGCCTCGGCGATCAGATCGATATCGTCGCGGGCCTGCGTTACGATCGTTTCGACATCGACGGCGTCGATCTGCAACCCAACCCGGATCGACCCTTCGCTCGCGTGGACGAAAAGGTCTCGCCGCGCCTCGGCCTGATCTTCAAGCCTCAGCCGAACGTCTCTCTCTATGGCAGCTTCAGCCAGTCTTTCCTGCCGCGCTCAGGGGACCAGTTCAGAACGCTGTCCACGGTCCAGGAAAACCTCGAGCCGGAACGGTTCACCAACCGCGAGGTCGGGGTGAAATGGCAGGCACGGCCAAACCTGATCCTGACGGCGGCGCTGTTCCAGCTGGACCGCACCAACGCCACCACCCCCGATCCCGCCAACCCGACCCGGACCATCAATGTGGGCGAGACCCGGACCGACGGCCTCGAGCTGTCGGCGACGGGCCGTATCCGGGAAGGCTGGCAGATCAGCGCGGGCTATGCCTGGCAGGACGCCATCCTGAGCGGAAACGATGCCGTGCGGCTGGCCCAGACGCCCGAACACCAGTTCAGCCTGTGGAACCGCTTCGATGTGACGGACCGGCTGGGCCTCGGCCTCGGTGTCATTCACCAGTCCGACCAGTTCGCCGCCATCCGCACCTCGACGGCGACGACCCGGCTCCCGGCCTTCACCCGCGTCGACGCCGCCGTCTTCTACGCCGTGAGCGACCGGGTCGAGGTTCAGGTGAATGTCGAGAACCTGTTCGACGAAACCTATTTCTCGGACGCCCACAACAACTTCAACATTTCCCCGGGCGCTCCGCTGAATGCCCGCGTCACGATCAGCGCGCGGTTCTAGGGGGCCCAGCCCTCGCCGGGCTCGCGCCAGTCACATCAGGCCCAGCGACTTGAAACTGGCCACGCCCTCGCGGCCAACAACAAGGTGGTCGTGGACCTCGACACCGAGGGCCCGGGCCGCCTCGACGATCTGCCTGGTCATCTCGATATCGGCCCGGCTGGGCGTCGGGTCGCCGGACGGGTGGTTGTGCACCAGGATCATCGCCTTGGCGTTGACCTCCAGTCCCCGCCGCACGACCTCGCGCGGATAGACGGGGGCATGATCGACCGTGCCGCGGTTCTGGATCTCGTCGAGGATCAACTGGTTCCTGTTATCCAGATACAGCACCCGGAACTGCTCGCGCGGTTCGTGCTGCAGGGCGACGCGGACATAAGCCAGCAGCGCCGTCCACGAGGAGATCACCGGGCGCTTCACGGCCGGCTCCCGGGCGACGCGGGCCGCGACCTCGTGCAGGGCGGCAAGGTCGAGTGCGGTCTCCATGCCGACGCCCCTGGTCTTGCCTTTCGAGTCCTCTGTCCGGACGGTCATCAGGTCCTCGACACTGGCGGCGAGCACGGTGGCCAGCGACCCGAACCGGGCCAGCAGGGCCTTGGCGATCGGCTTGACGTCCCCTTGCGGCTGGCTGCGGAACAGGAACAGCTCCAGCAGCTCATAGTCGGGCAGGTGGTTGAGGCCTGCGGAGCGCGCGCGCTGACGCAGGCGCTCGCGATGGCCGGCGTGGTGGGGAGTGGCCTTGGCGGTGTCCCGCGCGGTGTCCTTGCCTTGATCCGTCACGCCGTTCCCCAGCATCGAAGGTTCAGGCTGGCCGGAGCCGCGCCCGGTTCAAGCCCCGGTGGCCGACGGGTTGAACAGCCCGGCCGGGCTCAGGGTGAAGATCTCGATCCCGTCCTCGGTAACCCCCACCGTGTGTTCGCACTGGGCCGACAGGGACTTGTCGCGCGTCACCGCGGTCCAGCCGTCAGACAGGACTTTCACGTGCGGCTTGCCCAGATTGACCATCGGCTCGACCGTGAAGAACATGCCGGGCTTCAGGACCGCGCCTTCGCCCTTCCTGCCATAGTGCAGGACATTGGGGCTGTCGTGGAACAGCCGGCCGATGCCGTGCCCGCAGAAGTCCCGCACGACCGACATCCGGCTGGCCTCGACGTGGCGCTGGATGACGAAGCCGATGTCGCCGAAGGTATTGCCGGGCTTCACCTGCGCCAGCCCCAGCGCCAGGGCCTCATAGGTGACGTCGATCAGCTTTCTGGCCCGCGCCCCGACGTCGCCAACCGCATACATGCGACTGGAATCGCCGTGCCAGCCGTCGACGATGACCGTGTGGTCGATGTTGACCACATCGCCCTCCTTCAGCACCCGGTCGCCGGGAATGCCGTGGCACACCACGTGATTGATCGAGGTACAGACGGTCTTCATATAGCCCTTGTAGCCGAGGCAGGCCGGAAGCCCGCCCTGGTCCAGGGTGAACTGGCGGATGCGGTCGTCGATCTCCTGGGTGGTGACACCGGGAACGACGAAGGGCGTGATCATGTCCAGCGCCTCGGCCACCAGCCGGCCGGCCGCGCGCATGCCGTCGAAATCTTCCGTCGCATACAGGCGGATGGCGCTAGTCCGGGTGAAGGTCTCGGCGTCCAGCTCGGGGGTCTCGTACATTCGCATCGTCTCGGATCGCGCCGGGCGGCGCCGCACAGGGGAGATGGCGAGCCTAGCACAAAACCTCAAGCCGTTTGAGGGCGGCGCGTCGCAGGCCCCTTGCGGCCGCGTGGCGGCGGCGTAGGTGTGTCGCATGACCCACCCCTCGCCCACCGCCGCTGTCCTGATCATCGGCGACGAGATACTGTCGGGGCGGACGGCAGACACCAATCTGAACATCATCGCGCGGTTCCTCTGCGCGCTGGGGATCGACCTGCTGGAGGCGAGGACGGTCGGCGACCGGCCGGGCCAGATCGTGGAGGCGCTTAACGCGCTGCGAACCCGCCACGACTATGTCTTCACCACCGGCGGTATCGGCCCGACCCACGACGACATCACTGCCGACTGCGTGGCCGAGGCGTTCGGCGTGGGCATCGGCGAGCGGGCTGACGCCCTGGCGATCCTCGAGCGGCGCTACGGCGATGAACTGAACGTGGCGCGCAGGCGGATGGCGCGGATTCCAGAGGGTGGCGTGCTGATCTCCAATCCCGTGACCGATGCGCCGGGGTTCCAGATCGGCAATGTTTTCGTCATGGCCGGCGTGCCCAGGATAATGACGGCGATGCTGGAGGACGTGGCCCCGCGCCTGCGGACCGGGGCGATCGTGCATGCGCGGACGCTGCGGGTCATTGACGTCGGCGAGGGCGCGATTGCGGCACCGC
This sequence comes from Caulobacterales bacterium, assembly GCA_038250335.1. Classification (GTDB taxonomy): domain Bacteria; phylum Pseudomonadota; class Alphaproteobacteria; order Caulobacterales; family Caulobacteraceae; genus Brevundimonas. Next base: position 577 of record JBBSCK010000066.1, on the reverse strand, counting down.
TGGCCGAAGCGGCAAGGGCCAATCCCGATCTGAGCCTCGGTAGCTATCCGTTCGGGGCGGGATCGGACGGCGAGATCGGCACCAATCTGGTTGTGCGCGGACGGGATGCGCGGGCCGTCGAGGCGGCAGTTGCTGCGCTCGCGGCGACGCTCGGCGCAGCGGGGATCACGACGATAGGTGTCTGAACGAAAAACGGCGGGTCCCTCGCGAGGCCCGCCGCATTCATGGGTGCTTCAGGACACGATCAGCCCTTGGCGACGTAGCCCTTGCCGCCGTTCGAAGGGCGACGGCCGCGCGGGCGGCGCTTGATCTCGCCGTCGGGCTTGGCTTCACTCACCGGACGGTTTGCGGAGGCTGCAGAGCGGGCGCGGTCGGCCGCGAGGGGATCGAATGGCACGACGTTGGAAATCGAACGGTCGCCATTGTGGCCGCGGTTCTGGTCGCGTCCCCCTTCACGACCGCCTTCGCGGTTCGGGCCGGGCTTGCGCTGGCGATGCGGCTGGCCGCCGTGGGCCGGCTTGACGCCGTCGCGACGGGGATTGCGGGGGCCGCGATCGCCACGCGGACGGTCCTCGCG
>JBBSCK010000065.1:0-15308 GCA_038250335.1 Caulobacterales bacterium | reverse complement strand
TGACGAGGGCGTCGACATCGGCCAGCGCCACCAGACGCGGCAGCGGCAGGGTCAGGGTAAAGCGGCTGCCCTCGCCGGGGCGCGATGTCGCCTCGACCGTGCCGTCCATCGCCTCGGCCAGCGACCGGCAGATCGCCAGCCCCAGTCCCGTGCCGCCGAACCGGCGGGTGATGGAGGCGTCGGCCTGGTTGAAACGCTGGAACAGGGTCGCGCCCGTGGCCGCGTCGAACCCCACTCCGGTGTCGGTCACGACAAACGTCAGTCGCCCCTCGCCCGGTTCGTCGCCCTCGACGTCCCAGTCGACCGAGACCTGGCCCCGGGCCGTGAACTTGACCGCATTGGACAGCAGGTTGCCGACGATCTGCACGATCCGGGTGCTGTCACCGACGAACACGCCGCGCGCGCCCGGTCCCCGGCGCTCCTCGAAGGCCAGGCCCTTTTCCGCCGCGCGGCTGTGCGACAGGTCGATGATCCCGGCCAGGGCCTCGCCCAGATCGAACTGGCGCGCCTCGATCTCCAGGTGCCCGGCCTCGATCTTGGACACGTCCAGAATGTCGGACACCAGCCGCTCCAGCGTCACGCCCGAGGTCTGGATCAGTTCCACCATCTCGCGCTGTTCCGGGGTCAGGTCGGTGCGGCGCAGGGCGTCGACGATGCCGATGACCCCGTTCAGTGGCGTGCGGATCTCGTGGCTCATATTGGCCAGGAAGTCGGTCTTGGCGCGGCTGGCGGCCTCGGCGTCGGCCTTGGCCTCGACCAGGGCCTGTTCGGCGACCACCCGGTCGGTCACGTCGCGGGCGACGGCATAGACGCGGTCGTGGTGGCGCCGCGCCCGCCATTCGACCCGGCGATAGTCGCCGTTCCGGTGGCGATAGCGGTTGATATGGCCCACGATCGGCTCATCGGGCTGTCGGGTCTCGACCTCGACGATGCTGGCGCGGGTGCCGGGCAGGTCGTCAGGGTGGATCAGCGGCAGCAGCGACCTGCCCTCGATCTCGTCCGGGTGCCATCCCAGCACCGTCTCCCACGACCGGCTGACCTTCAGCACCGTGCCGTCCAGCGCGCGGATACACAGCATGTCCAGCGAGACATCGAAAAAGGTCGCGATGTCGCTCTCGGCCAGAAGCGGCAGGGTCTGGACAGGGATCGCGAGCGCGTCCTGCGTGCCGGTCATGTTCGCTCCCCCTGCCCGACTTCCATGGTCGGCGGCACACTAGGCCTCAGGGGTTAAGGGCACCCTTCATCCGGGTGCGATCGTCGCGACCGGGCCGAAGATTTTTCGAAAACCGGCCTGCAATGCCGCGTCCGCCTCGTCCAGACCCGTGGTCAGCCCCAGGTCCAGCAGGCTGGTGACGCCGTGCTGGGCGATGCCGCATGGGACGATGCCGCCGAAATGGTCCAGGTCCGGTTCGACGTTCAGGCTGATCCCGTGGAAACTGACCCATTTGCGGACCTTCACCCCGATGGCCGCGATCTTGTCCTCGCGGCTCCAGCCCGGGCCCTTGCGCTCGACCCAGACGCCGACCCGGCCCTCGCGCACCCCGGCCTCGACCCCGAAAGTTGACAGGGCCTCGATCAGCCAGGCTTCCAGCCCGCGCACGAAGCCGCGCACGTCCCTGCCGCGCGCATTCAGGTCCAGCATCACATAGGCCACCCTCTGGCCCGGTCCGTGATAGGTGAACTGCCCGCCCCGGCCGCTGCGGTGGACCGGGAACCGGCCCGGGTCCAGCAGGTCGGCGTCCCGGGCCGAGACGCCCGCCGTATAGAGCGCCGGATGCTCCAGCAGCCAGACCCGTTCGGGGGCCGTCCCCGCCGCGATCGCCGCGACCCGGGCCTCCATCTCGCCGACGGCCTCGTCATAGGGGACGAAACCGGGGCTGACGACCCATTCGACCGGCCGGGCGTCGGCGCGAAACAGCGGCGATTCCAGCGGGATTCGGGGCGAACTTAACGGCTCGGCAAGCATGATGCGACCAATGTGTCCCCGGGGGCCGGCATTGCAAGTGCGGTTGCGCGCGTTCCCGATGCCGCCGGAGTTGTCTTGAGCCAGGTTGATGCCGTCAATATCGAGCTGTCGGTGGTTCTGGGCCGTTCGGTCCTGCCCATGTCGCAGCTGCTGAAGATGGGCCGCGGCGCGGTCATTCCGCTCGACGCCTCGGTCAACGACGAGGTCTGGATCCTGGCCAACAACCACCCCGTGGCGCGCGGTCTGATCGAGATCCAGGAGGATCGCATCGCCATCACCGTGACCCGTCCCGCCGACCTCTACGACTTCATGGCCGGCGCGGCCTAGACGCCCCCCTCTTCCTCCGCTATCAGCCCCCCTCCGATGCGAGCGGTCGTGGCGGAATTGGTAGACGCGCAGCGTTGAGGTCGCTGTGGGGCAACCCGTGGAAGTTCGAGTCTTCTCGACCGCACCATCTGACGAAGGATGAAAAAACCGGCTCTACCAGGCTGATTTAAATCGAGAGGGAGGCTACGCGTGAGCGAAAGATCCGCCACTCTCGACCCCGACGTCAACGAGGACCACGAGGCCCTCGACGAGGACTATGTCCTCACCGCCGCCTTTGTCGAAAAGGTGGTCGATGCCGCCGACAACGGCGACGGACTGCGACTGCGATCCCTGCTGGAAGATCTTCACCCGGCCGACGTCGCTGACCTGATGGGCTTTCTGACGGCCGAGCACCGCGCCGTGGTGGTGCTCTGGCTGCCGCCCGAACTTCTGGCCGAGACCCTGCCGGAACTGGACGACGGCATCCGTGAGGAGGTTCTGGAGCGGGTGGCGCCGGGCACGCTGGCCGAGGCCCTGCAGGAACTGGACTCCGACGACGCCGCTGCGGTGGTCGAGGACCTCGAGGATGACCAGCGCGAAAAGGTGCTGGCCGCCATGCCGGCACCCGACCGGGCCGCCATTGAAAACTCCCTGGGCTATGCCGAGGACAGCGCCGGCCGCCTGATGCAGCGCGAGGTCATGGCCGCCCCCCAGTTCTGGAGCGTCGGCGACACCATCGACCACGTCCGGGCCCAAGGCGACGACCTGCCGGAACTGTTCTTCGACATCTATGTCGTCGATCCCCTGAACCGGCCGATCGGCGGCATCCCCATCAGCGGCCTTTTGCGCGCGTCGCGGGCGGTGAAACTGGCTGACCTGATGGAGCCGGTGAACGGCATTGCCGCCGACACCGATCAGGAGGAGGTGGCCTATATCTTTGAGAAATATCACCTGATCTCGGCCCCGGTCATCGACGCCGGCGGCCGGCTGGTGGGCCAGATCACGGTCGACGACATCGTCAACATCATCCAGGAGGAGAACCGCGAGGATATCCTGCGGCTCGCCGGTGTGTCCGACGAGAGCCGGGGTGCGGGGGTCTTCGGCGTGGTGCGGTCGCGCATCCCCTGGCTGTTCGTGAACCTCGGAACCGCCATCTTCGCCTCGCTCGTGATCGGCCAGTTCACGGCCGAGCTGGAGGCGCTGGTCTATCTGGCCATCCTGATGCCCGTCGTGGCCTCCATCGGCGGCAATTCGGGCACCCAGGCGCTGACCGTGGTTGTGCGGTCTCTCGCATCCAGGGAGCTGACATCGGCGAACGCGCCGCGCATTCTGGGCCGCGAAGTGATGGTGGGTCTGTTCAACGGGGCCTGTATCGGGACGTTGCTCGGCGTTGTCGCCTGGGTCTGGTTCCGGGAGCCGTTGCTGTCTCTCACGATCGGACTGGCGGTGCTGATCAACATGGTCGCCGCATCGCTTGCCGGCACACTGGTCCCCCTCGCCCTCGATCGCCTCGACCGCGACCCTGCGGTCGCCTCTCCCGTTTTCGTCAGCTGGATCACGGACACGGTCGGTTTTCTGTCCTTCCTCGGTCTTGCGGGCGTTATCCTGTTGTAGCATGGGCCGGAAACGGCTCGGCCCTTGCTCCCCACCCTACAGGGCAAGCGCGCCCTGTCTCGATTTGGGTCAATTCCGGTGTCCGCAGCAGCCAGGCAGAGCTTGAAGGTTTCCCGTGAGGGGATCGTGCTCATCAAGAGCTTCGAGGGCTTCCGCCCCCGCGCGATGCGACGCGAGGATGGCGGCTGGACCATCGGCTATGGGCACACCCTGTCGGCGCGCGAAGGCGCGTCTGTGTCGGAGGCGGATGCGGAACTGCTGCTGCGCTATGATCTCCTGCCGGTCGAGAAGGCGGTCAATGAGACGATCCCGGCCGTCTTGAACCAGCACCAGTTCGACGCCCTGGTCAGTTTCGTCTCTTCGGTCGGTGTTGAGCGATTCGCAGGGTCCGATGTGCGCCGGCAACTGGCCGCCGGGGCTCCCGCAGAAGCGGCCGAGGCCATGATGGGTTGGCCCGAGCCCCCGCTTCGGGACACCGCGCTCCGTCGCCGAGCGGCCGAGCGCGCCCTGTTCGTCGCCGATCCCGCAGGCCCCGTCGCGCTGAGCGATCTGCTGGCGGCCCCCCTGCCGCAACCGGCTCAGACCGGGCCGTCTCTGGACACAGCGGCGGACGACCCGATCGGGTTGGCCGAAGAAACGCCCGGGCCATTGTCGCCCGTGTCCGAAGAGACGCCGGCCGCGGCGGATTCCCGGACCGCAGCTGTCGCCGCCTTGCTGGGCGAACCCCATGACCCCGGCACCAGTGAGACCCGGGCGGCCCCGGTTATTCCCACCTTCTCGCTTCCGGTCCCCGGCGGTGCAGACGCAGATCTTCCGGCTCCGGCACCGGTTGTGCAGGAGGACGCCGGCCTGACGCAGATTGCGGACGCTGCAGACCCTGCCTCCGAGCCCCAACAGGTCCTTTCGGGCGTGGAACCGGAGTCGCAACCGGAAGCCGTCACAGACGCTTCGCCCTCGCCGGCACCCGCAGGGCGAACGGGCGATCCCGTCGCCATGGCCGTCGCACGGTATGCGCCCTACAGCGCCTCAATGGTCGGCCCGCTGCCCTATCTGCAGCCTGCGGCCCCGCGCAAGGAGGCGATGGAGCCCGTAGAACGCGTCATCACGGCCGAACCCGCTGACAAGGCGTCTGACGTCACGGAACCCCAGGTCGCCGCGGCTGAGATCGCGGACGTTGCCGTCACGCTGAACGAGTCCTTAGAGCCTGAGGCCGAACCGGCGAACGCGGAGGCGTCGTCGCCGGCCGAAGTCGGTCCCGCTCCGGTGGCTGGCGAAACCGAGGTGGAGATCACCCCCGTCGCACCTCCCGCCGACACTGCTGTTGCCGCGCTTGTGCTGACACCGCTGGACGACACCGCACAGCCCGATCCTGCCCGCCCGCTCTGGGGGCCGGAACAGCGGGCCGGGCTTGATGCGCCGCTCCCGGCTGACAGTCTGTTCGGTGAGGATCTGTCGCTGACCCGGGACGGCGGGCCTCTCCTGCGTCACGAGGTCGAGCCGGAGGCCGCCGCACGCTTCGACTGGAGCGAGACAGGCGCCTTCATCATCATGGGAGCCGTCGGGCTGACAGCTTTCGGGGCCTCCATGGCGGCGTTCCGGCTGGCATCCGAACAAAGCAACGGCGGGACCGAGACGACCATGATCGCCTGGGTTCTCGCCATCATCGGCGGCGCGTGCGTCGGCGTGTCCTCGTTCAACCTGTATCGGCGCTGGGGTCTGCCCGGCGGCGATTGACCCCCTCCCCTCAGCGGTCAGGATCATGCTAGGCCGCTGGCCATGAGCATTCCCAACGCCCCCCAATCCATGGAATTCGGCCTCGGCGACACCGCTGACGCCATCCGCGACACCACCGCCCGCTGGGCCGCCGACCGGCTGGCCCCCCTCGCCGCCGAAATCGACGAGACCAACACCTTCCGTCGGGACCTCTGGCCCGAGATGGGCGACCTGGGCCTTCACGGCATTACGGTCGAGGAAGAATGGGGCGGCCTTGGCCTCGGCTACCTCGAACACGTCGTCGCCATGGAGGAAGTCTCCAGAGCCTCTGCCTCGATCGGCCTGTCCTACGGGGCCCACTCCAACCTGTGCGTCAACCAGATCCGCCGCTGGGGCACCGACGACCAGAAGCGCAGATACCTGCCCAGACTGATCTCCGGCGAACACGTCGGTTCGCTGGCCATGTCCGAGGCCGGCTCGGGATCCGACGTCATCTCCATGCGGACACAGGCCCGAAAGGTCGGCGACCGCTATGTCCTGAACGGCACCAAGTTCTGGATCACCAATGCGCCGTCCGCCGACACCCTGGTCGTCTATGCCAAATCAGATCCGGAGGCAGGCTCGCGCGGCGTCACAGCGTTCCTGATCGAGAAGGGCATGAAGGGGTTCAGCGTCTCCAAGAAGCTGGACAAGATGGGCATGCGGGGCTCCGACACCGCCGAACTGGTGTTCGAGGACTGCGAGGTCCCGGAGGAGAACATCATGGGTCCGGTCGGCGGAGGCGCGGGCGTGCTGATGAGCGGGCTGGACTATGAACGCGCCGTGCTGGCCGCCGGGCCGCTGGGGATCATGCAGGCCGCGCTGGACGTCGTCCTGCCCTACGTCCGCGACCGGAAACAGTTCGGCAAGCCGATCGGCTCCTTCCAGCTCATGCAGGGCAAGATTGCCGACATGTATGTCGCCCTAAACAGCGCCCGGACCTATGTCTATGCCGTGGCCAAGGCCTGCGACGCAGGCCTGACCACCCGCTACGACGCCGCCGGTGCGATCCTTCTGGCCTCCGAGAATGCCGTGAAGGTGTCGCTGGAAGCCGTCCAGGCTCTGGGCGGCGCGGGCTACACCAAAGACTGGCCAGTCGAACGCCTCGTCCGCGATGCCAAACTCTATGACATCGGTGCCGGCACCAACGAGATCCGGCGCTTCCTGATCGGGCGTGAGCTGCTGGGGGCCTGAGGAACCCGACCGGCACTGGCGGCCCTGTTCCGGGGAGTGAGCACCAAAATCTGCCCGATCCTGTAGCCAGAGCCCGATCAGCGAAGCGGGCGAAAGCTTCATCTTCCGGCGATAGGGTCATCCCATGAGCCTGACGGAGACCTCGACCGGCCGTCCCTTGCGCTTCTCCGACACGCTGGAGCGGCTCGGCACCCAGGGCGGCGACAAGCTGCGTCTCGGCGAGGTCGTCGAGGCGTTCGGCGAGCGGGCGTTCGGTGCCGTCATGCTGCTGTTCGCCATCGTCAACATGCTGCCGTGGCCGCCCGGCGGCACCACCGTGACCGGCGCCCCCCTGTTGTTTCTGGCAGCGGAGCTGGCCTGGGGCCGCAACACGCTATGGCTGCCGCGGTGGATCGAACACGCTTCGGTCAGCCGCGCGACCTTCCGCCGGATGAGCGGCCGCCTGATGAAGATCATTCGCTTCAGCGAGGGCCTGTCCAGGCCGCGCCTGTACTTCATGACCGGCAGGCTCGGCCAGGGACTGATTGGTCTCGCCTGCCTCGCCCTGGCCGCGATCCTCGTCCTGCCCGTGTTCGGCGGCAATCTGATTCCCGCCATCGCGATCGGGTTCTTCTCGCTGGGCGTTATGCAGCGCGACGGGCTGGCGGTGCTTCTCGGATGGGCCATGACGGGGCTGACGGTCGCGGTGCTGGTCTTTGCGTGGACCCTCGTGATCGCCGGCTTCGGTGCGGGCATCGACTGGTTCGGACAGGTTTTCTAATCGTGTCGCAATGTTAAGTGGCGGTGCGGTCCGCCGAAGTCTATTTGGCCGCTATCCTATTGGGAGCGTGGTCGCCTGATGCCCGACTATGATTATCAGCGTGACTCCCGACCCTTCTCGCGGGTGCTGGAGGACATTGGCGCGAAAGACGATCCCAAACTGTATCTGGGGGAGTTGGTGAACGCCTTCGGCGAGCGGGGCTTCGGGGCGCTGATGGTGTTTTTCGGCGTGTTGAACGCCATCGCCTCGCCCATTCCCGGTTCGACGACAATACTCGGCGCGCCCATGCTGCTGATCTGCCTGCAACTGGTTATCCGCAGCGATCAGCTGTGGATGCCCGCCTGGGCGTTGAAGCGGAGCATTCCGCGCGAAAGCTATCGCGCCACGATCGCCAAGGTTCACAAGCCCCTGCACGCTGTGGAGCGCCTGTCTCGACCGCGTCTGGGTTTCATGAGCAGTGAGATCGCGGAGGTGTTGATCGGCGTCGTGACCACCCTTCTGACCCTCATCGTCATGCTGCCAATCTTCGGCGGCAACATGTTTCCGTCCCTGTTCGTCGCCCTGTTCGGGTTCGGCCTGATGCAACGGGATGGCATCCTGATTGGCGCGGCCTGGCTGGGCGTCGCCGGCTTCTGCATTTTCGTCTGGGCCGCGTGGGAGCTGATCTCCCGGCTGTTCCTCGCCAGCGCAGGAAACCTTCAGGACGCCTGGGTCTGGTTGCAGGGATCGTTCTGACAGCAAAAAGGGCCGCCGGGTCACCCCGACGGCCCTCATTGTCTGACCGCACTACGGTCGAACCTTAGCAGCCTGAAAGGATCAGGCCCGGACCTCTTGAGAGGACCAGGCTTCGGTCACCGTACGGGTTTGGGACAATGAGATCACTTGATCACCTCCTTTCGACTGTTGAACAGGGAAGTTGAAGGTAGAACCGCTTCGGCCGTTTCGCAAAGGGCCAATCTCGACTTCGTGATCGTCGCCACAGCGACAGATCCGCGCTGAAGCTGCGGGAGGCGCGGGTCGAACGATAGCCGGCCCCCAGGAACGCAAAACGCCGGAGGCGTAAGCCCCCGGCGTCCTGCACTACTGGAACAGCGACAGAAGGATTTGTGGCGTCTGGTTGGCGATGCCCAACGCCTGCACCCCGAGCTGCTGCTTGGTCTGCAGCGACTGGAGCTTGGCGCTTTCCTTCGCCAGGTCGGCATCCACCAGATTGCCCACTCCAGATTCCAGCGCATCCGTCAGCTTGCCGACGAAGGTGCGATGGGTGTCCAGAGCCTTCGCCTTGGTACCGAGGCGCGCGAGCGCGCCGGAGACCAGGTCGATGGAGTCGTTCACCAGACCCAGGGCCGTGGAGGCCAGGCTCGAGGTGCCGATGGTGGTGGTCGTCGTCACGGTGACATTCGTCGACCCCAGGGCCAGCACTTCCGCGCCGACCGTAAGGGTCGATGTGCCCGCCGCATTGGCCAGAGCGGAGAAACCGGTCGCGCCTGTGTTCAACAGGTTGATCCCGTTAAAGTCGGCGTTGGCGGCCACAGTGTTGATCTGGTCGCGGATGGCCTTGAAGTCCTCGTTCAGGGCAGACCTTGATGCCGTCTGCAGCGACTGATCGGTCGCCGCCAGTGCCTTCTCCTTCAGTTGCAGCAAGAGATCAGAGATGCTCTCGCCGGCCGCCAGGCTCACGTCGACCGCCGATACGCCGCGGTCGAGCGAGGATTTCACCGCCCCCAAGGCGCCGATGTCGGCCCGTTGACCCTGGGCGATCGCCCAGATGGCCCCGTTATCCTTCGCGTTGGCGACCTTTTTGCCCGTATTGATCCGGGTCTGGGTCGCCGATAGTTCGGCATTGGTGGCGTTGAGATTTTGCAGCGCGATGAGCGCGCCAACGTTCGTGTTGACCGAGTTGGCCATGAGAGAGTCCTTCCATTCTGGTCGGGGGGTACGGCCTTCTGGCCGCTGAACCGATTCTGGTCCTGCGCGCGTTCACGCAAGGCCCGGGCCGGACCGACTCGATTGAAAGCATTGGAAAAACTGTTGGAGTAAGCCAGAGCTAGGCAAATTCTAGCCGGTCACATCTCGACTTTGCCGACCCGGACGCCATCCTTGATCTCCGCCGGCAAGGCTCTGATCGCGATCCCGACTGAACCACTCGCAGAATGCGAAACCTGCATGATCCGTCATGGCGGACCGAGCCCCGGACCTCGCGCAAGGAAAACAGACTGGGGCCTAGGCGACTTGGGTTCCCTGGGGCGCGAGCCCCTGCATGATCGAGCGATTGATGTCGATCAGGGTCTGGAAATCGTCATCACCGCGCATGATGGCGGAGGAATGTCGGCTCACGAACAGGCTGATCGAGATAATCTGTGCGCGCAAGGGCGTGTTCAGCTGGTTGCCTGGATCGGAACAATCTGTGGCGAGTACTGACCAGAGGCGGCGGTTCCAGTCGAGGGCGGCAATTCGGGTTTTGACGTCGGACGGATCGACCGTCGCCGCGTGCATGAGCGCGCGTGTGACCTCGCCGAACAGGCGGTATTCCATTTCACGGGGCGTCTCGGTGCGCGTCGACGCCTGGGCGTAGGCCTTCAGCATCAGGTCAGGCTTTCCTCGTAATCGACGAGTTTACGCGCAGCCATGAGGGCCTTGTAGTATTCACGGCTGAGCACATGTTTGGATATTGCGACACAGTCCGCCATGATCAGAGGATTTCGCGTCGCGCCCATGAATTCCGACAGGCGGGTGACGAACTCATCGTAGACCTTCGGCGCAGAACTTTCGTCCAAATACATCATCATGACCGGGAAATAGATCCGTTTTGATGGCGTCGTGGCCTCGGAAAGCTGCATGATATCCTTCTCGCGCAGCACCGATGCCTTGTTCTGGAGGATCAGCACGCCCCGCCGGTCGCCGTTCTGCACCACGGCACCGTTGAGAACGAACTTCTCCCCCGGCTTCAAAGACAGCTTCAACGGCATGGCGTGGCCTCCTCTGCCCGCGCACTTCCACCCAGCCGCAGGATAACCGGCACAGGCTAGCCCGCCCGGGTTAATCATGTCTTCTCAGACAGGAGGTCTCACCGACACACGAGCTGCCAGTCGCCCTCCTGCGCGCTTCAGTCCTGGCGGACTGCGTCATCGACCGAGGCCCGCCCGGTCGTTGTGCTGTCGCTGGCGGTGCCGGGGGCGGAGGCCGCAGGTCCGGCGGAACACCGGACGACGCCGGCGCGTTGATCTGCGGCACACGGAGGCGAGCATGCCAGGCTTGGATGATCAGGATCAGTCGGAAGTTTTCGACGAGGACAACACGGACGCCAGCGAGACTGGCGGTGTGACCAACGAATTCAGGACCTTTGAGGAACTGCCCCGCGTTCTCGACGTCACCTCGGCCGATGGAGACGCCGACGAGGACGATTTCGATGAGGACAATCCGGACGTGGCCGAGTCCCTCGGTGCCGATGGCGTCGATCCCCGAGCCGACCCACTGTTCGGTGCCGACGGTTCCCGCGTCAACGACCTTGACCCCGGTGCTGACGCACCCGGCGTCGGTGAAATCGAACTGGTCTATTCCGGCCTTATGGAAAACGTCCGGGGTGCCCAGGCGAGCGCCGCGCACTGGGAAGCCAGGACCCTGGCAGACGACGACATCGAAGACCTGGGCTACGGCCCTGAAGGAGACGAAAAATGACCACTGGCCGTAAAAAGCAGCCCGGGACCCCCAATGGGGTCTTTGATCCCGACCAGAGTGCCGATACCCCACACGCCCGCCGCGTGACGCTCATGCGCGGAGATGAGGACCCGCTGCAGCAGTCGCACAAGGATGCGGAGGACCACCAGGAGGCCCTGGTCGACGAGGGCATCGAAGAGACGTTCCCCGCCAGCGACCCCGTTTCAGTGAAGCTTGTCACCTGATTGCGCGTCAAACTGATCATTGTTAACCGGCCGCCTCATCGGCTAGGCGTGATGTGACACCACCGGAGCATCCGATGACGCGGCCGACCAACCGGTTTGAGGGCACCTCGAACTATATCGCCACCCAGGATCTGAAGATCGCGGTCAACGCCGCCGTAGCCCTGGAACGGCCGCTCCTGATCAAGGGCGAGCCGGGTACCGGCAAGACCGTTCTGGCCTATGAGATGGCGGCGTCGCTGAACGCGCCGTTGATTACCTGGCACATAAAATCCACGACCAAGGCCCACAGCGGTCTTTATGAATACGACGCCGTCAGCCGCCTGCGCGACAGCCAGCTGGGCGACGAACGCGTTCACGACGTGCGCAACTATCTGAAGCCGGGCAAGCTGTGGGAAGCCTTCACCAGCCCCGTCCGGCCCATCCTGCTGATCGACGAGATCGACAAGGCCGATATCGAGTTCCCGAACGACCTTCTGCAGGAACTCGACCGGATGGAGTTCTACGTTCAGGAGACGGGCGAGACCATCCGGGCCGCGGTCCGGCCCATCGTGGTCATCACGTCCAACAACGAAAAGGAACTGCCCGACGCCTTTTTGCGGCGGTGCTTCTTCCACTACATCCGCTTCCCCGACGACGAGACGATGAAGGCCATCGTCGCGGTGCACTTTCCGGGCATAAAGCCGCGCCTCGTCTCTGAAGCGTTGAAGACCTTTTACGAAATCCGCGAGACGCCCGGCCTCAAGAAGAAGCCGTCCACGTCGGAACTTCTGGACTGGCTCAAGCTGCTGATGGTGGATGACGTCCAGCCGGAGACCCTGCGCGAAAAATCGCCCAACAAGCTGATCCCCCCCCTGCACGGTGCCCTGCTCAAGAACGAACAGGACGTCCACCTCTTCGAACGGCTGGCCTTTCTCAATCGTCGCGAGGGTGCCCGCCCCGGCGGCTGAGAAACGACGCGTTCTGAACACGAGCCGGACAGATATCGTCAGGGCGGTTACCGCGATTTCACTGGACCGTTTGTGGCTTTTGTTCAGGATGAGAGCCTGAAGAGGACCCCTTCATGCGACTGCTTATCGCTGCCATCTGCGCGGCCTGTGCCACGACCGCAGCCTGCGACGGCGACAACTCCGTGCGCATTTCCAGCACGACCAGTGAACCGGAATCCAGGGGCGTTCTCAGGGTCATCGACACCCTGCAATGCCCGGAGACCATGGGTGTTCTGACCCGAAAGGGCTCGGCCCATGCCGGCGGCTCGACCTGCCTCTACAGTGGTCCGCGCGGGGCAGAAGTTTCGCTGCAGCTGGTCCGCCTCGAAAACCTGTCGGCCGACGCGGTGCTGGACCGGTTCCGCGCCACCCTGTCCGCTGACATGCCTCACACTTCTGCCGAGCTTCGGGCGTCAGCCGACGCAGCAAAGGCGCAGGTCGAGGCCGATGCCGCTCAGATCCAGGCCAACGCAGCCCAGGTCGAGGCGGAAACGGCCCGTGAGGCCGCCGATGCCGCTTCCGGCGACCGGGCCAGTATCCGCGGTCCGGGCGTCGCCATCGACGCCCAGGGCGACCGCGCCAATGTCCGCTTGCCCGGAATGAGCGTGAACACCGACGGCGACAAGGCCAGCGTGCGGTTCGGCGGCTTTTCCATCAACGCCGACAACGCTACTGAAACCGTGGCCATCTCCTCGAAAGACGAGACCGTCAGCGTCCAGGCTCATGATGACGCGGCGGAAATTCGAACCCGCGCGCCGGGTGAGGCCACCCGCACGACCTATCTGCTGACCGACAACACGCCCGCTGATGAAGGCTGGCGTCTGGTCGGCTACGAGGCGCGCGGACCGGTGGGGGGCCCTATCGTCATCGCCACTGTCCACGCCAAGGACCGGGACAGCGACGGGGTTTTCGACGCGGCCAAGGATCTGGTCACCCTCAACGTCGGCGAATAGACGCTCATGCTTGATCCGGGCGGCCAGATGGGTCACCTGACCCGCCGACCTCCTTCTGGATCCCAGTCTTGGCCGTTCCGACCGAAGCCCGCGCCTCAACCGCCCCCCGCGTTTCCAGAAAGGCACCGCGCGCCTGGCAGCGTATGCTGTCGGGGCGCCGTCTGGACCTGCTCGATCCCTCACCGTTCGATATCGAGATCGAGGATATTGCCCACGGTCTGGCCCGCGTCGCCCGCTGGAACGGCCAGACGATCGGCGAACATGCCTTCTCGGTGGCCCAGCACTCCTGCATCGTGGAGGAGATCTCGGTCCATATCCGTCCGGGACTGGAGCCGAAATGGCGTCTGGCCGCCCTGCTGCACGACGCCTCTGAATATGTCATCGGGGATATGATCTCGCCCTTCAAGGCGGCCCTCGGGGTCAGCTACAAGGCCTTTGAAGGGCGGCTGGAAGACGCCATCCACGTCCGCTTCGGCCTGCCGCCGAAGACGCCGGTCCCGATCAAGTCGCTGATCAAGTCGGCCGACAAGGCCTGCGCCTATTTCGAGGCGACGCAGCTGGCGGGCTTCACGAAAAAGGAGTCCCTCGGCTTTTTCGGATCGCCCCCGGCCGGATATGATCTGGTGATCGACCCCCTGCCCGCTCCCATCGCCCAGCAGCGCTATCTGGAGCGCTACAGGGTCCTCGCCGAGGCCGTGGGCATCCTGCAGCCGGCCGACGCCCGGCCTGCGGAATAGCGCGGTGTCCTGGGGCGGCGAGCACGGCGTCCGGATCAGCCTTTCGGCGGTCGTCATGGCGCTGCGCGGCGGTGCCCTGTGTGTTTTGACAACACAGGATGCCGACCAGGCCCTCGCCCTGCCGTCCGGACCGTTCGATCCCGCCCATGACCGGACGTTCGAGCGCGCGCTGCGGGCCTTCGTCACCGCCCAGACCGGTTTTGGCCTCGGGTTTGTGGAGCAGCTCTATACTTTTGGCGACGCGGGCCGGTCAGCGCCGCGCGCCACCCCCGGTCCCGACCGTCGCCGCGAGATCTCCGTCGGCTATCTGGCCCTGACCGACGACGCTGTTGACATGGCACCCCCCGGCGCGCGCTGGACCCCCGTGCTCGACATCTTCCCGTGGGAGGACCGGCGCGTCGGGTCATCGGAGTTGACGCGGCCCATCGTGACTACCCTGGCGGACTGGAGCGGCGGCGACCGGTCCCGCACCGCCCGGATCGAATCCCTCTTCCCCGCCGCGCCGGCTGCTCGCTGGGACGAAAGTCGCGTGCTGGAACGCTTTGAGTTACTCTATGAGGCCGGGCTGGTCGCCGAATCCGCGCGCGATCGGGATCTTGTGCGGCCCCTCGCGTTGGACGACCGGCCCATGGCCTCGGATCACCGCCGTATCCTCGCCACCGGTCTGGGGCGGCTGCGCAGCAAGTTGCGCTACCGGCCCGTCCTGTTCGAATTAACCCCGCCGACCTTCACCCTGTCGGCCCTGCAGTCGGCTGCGGAAGCCGTGGTGGGCCTCCGGCTGCACAAGCAGAATTTCCGCCGTGGCGTCGAGCGCACCGGACTGTTGGCGCCGACAGGACAGGTCTCGACCGGCACGGGCGGTCGACCGGCCGAGCTGTTCCGCTATGCCGGAGCGGGCCCGGGCGACGGCCAGACCCCGGGTCTGGCCCTGCCGACCCTGCGCTGAGCCCCGCAGCGCGCGGGAAAATGGTGCAGGCGGCTTGCGGGCCCGATCCCATGCCACTAGAGAAGCCGCTCGCTTTCGACCGAGCGTTCACGGCACCGCGGAGAGGTGGCAGAGTGGTCGAATGTACCGCACTCGAAATGCGGCGTGCCTTTACGGGTACCGTGGGTTCGAATCCCACCCTCTCCGCCACCG
>JBBSCK010000064.1:0-15346 GCA_038250335.1 Caulobacterales bacterium | reverse complement strand
GCCGCCGTCGGAGGCCTCGACATTGGCGACGACGACGAAGTTGGGGGCCAGGCCCCCCTCCCCCGCTTCGCGGGTACTCCCCCCAAAGGGAGGAGATTGGCGACGCACGGCGAAATATTTCTGGTGCACCTTCATCGACAGCCGCACCACCTCGGGCGGCAGGTCGAGGAACTGGGGATCCATGTCTCCGAGGATCGGCGTCGGCCATTCGGCGAGGCCGGCAACCTCCTCCAGCAGGCCGTCGTCGTCGACCAGTTCCAGCCCCCGCGCGTGGCAGGCGGCCTTCGCGGCGTCGAGGATTTTCAGCTTGCGGTCGGCGGCGTCGAGCAGGACGAAATGCTGTTCCAGCCTGGCGCGGTAGTCGGCGAAATCCCTGACCGCGAAGGGTTTGGCGGCCCCCATGAACCGATGCCCCTCGGTCACATCGCCGCTGTGAATGCCGTCGATTTCGAACGGCACGACGGCCCCGTCGAACAGGGCCACGATCCGCTTCAGCGGGCGCACCCAGCGCAGGGTGCCGGAGCCCCAGCGCATCGATTTGGGCCAGGGGAAGGTGCGCACGATCTGGTCGACGGCCTCGGCCACCACAGCGGTGGTCTGGACGCCCTTCTGGTCGATCACGGCGAACAGGACGCCGTCGCGCTCGGTCAGTTGATCGCGCGTCAGGCCGGTCTTCCTGAGGAACCCCTCCAGCGCCTGTTCCGGCGCATTGGCGCGCGGGCCCTTGATCTCTTCGGAGCGGTCGGGCGTGGCGGCGGGCAGGCCGTCGATCACCAGCGTCAGGCGACGCGGGCCGGCCCAGGTCGTGAGGGCGTCCCAGGTCAGGCCGGCGGCCTTCAGGCGCTCGCTCGCCATGCGCTCAAGATCGCGCGCGGCACCCGCCTGCATGCGCGCGGGGATTTCTTCGGAGAACAGTTCGAGAAGGAGTTGGGGCATCAGGTTTCGCTAGAGCCAAGGCGGAAGGCAACGGTGTGTGCGGTCAAGAACCCCTCCACCACTTCGTGGTCCCCCTCCCCATCGCCAAGAGGCGACGGGGAGGAGACGCGTACGCATTGTCTCCTCCCCGTTCGCGCAGCGAATGGGGAGGGGGCTCGAAGCGAAGCGGAGAGACGGAGGGGTTCTGTCACGCCTCCGCCCTTTCCTGTTCGACATAGGCCAGCGCACAGGCCTTACACAGATCGCGGATGCGGCCGATATAGCTCTGGCGTTCGGCGACGGCGATGGCACCGCGGGCGTCCATCAGGTTGAACAGGTGCGACGCCTTCAGAACCTGGTCGTAGGCGGGCAGGACCAGTTGCTGACCCTGCGGCCCGGTCATGGCGAGCAGACGCGACACCTCGGCCACCATGTCCTCGAAGCGGCGCTTCAGCCCCTCGACGTCATAGCCGTGGAAATTGGCCTCGGACTGCTGGCGTTCGTTCTCCAGGAAGACCTCGCGGTAGGTCAGCCCCTCCTTGGTGAACTTCAGATCATAGACGTTGTCGACGCCCTGGACATACATGGCCAGACGCTCCAGCCCGTAGGTCAGCTCGCCCGAGACGACGTCGACCTCGATCCCGCCGACGCCCTGGAAATAGGTGAACTGGGTCACCTCCATGCCGTCGCACCAGACCTCCCAGCCCAGGCCCCAGGCCCCGACCGTGGGGTTTTCCCAGTCGTCCTCGACAAAGCGGATATCGTGCAGGGCGGGGTCGATACCGATGGCGCGCAGCGAGCCCAGATAGAGGTCCTGAAGGTTGTCGGGGTTGGGCTTCAGGATGACCTGGAACTGGTAATAGTGCTGGAGGCGGTTGGGGTTCTTGCCATAGCGGCCGTCGCCGGGACGGCGGCTGGGCTGGACATAGGCGGCCTTCCACGGCCGGGGCCCGAGGGCGCGCAGGACGGTCGCGGGATGCAGGGTCCCGGCCCCGACCTCGATGTCATAGGGCTGCAGGATGGCGCAGCCCTGATCGGCCCAGTAGCGCTGGAGGGTCAGGATCAGGTCCTGAAAAGCGAGCGGTTCGGTGGGTTCGGCCAAGGGGAGTCTTCGGGCAAGGGAAAGGCGGCGGACCCTAGGGCGCGATCAGGGAAAGTGGAACCCGGTTTTCCGATCCGATCGCGTCCCGGGCGACATTGCGAGCCTGATACACGCAAATGCCGAGATAGCCCTATCGGGACGCCGGGCCCGACCGGTGCCCCAGAACCGTCGGCTGGACCCACCAGTGATCGTGATCGCCCCGCAGCCGGTCGGCGGCTGAAGCGGCCGAGGCGGCATCGTCGAACAGGCCGAACACCGTCGCCCCCGAACCAGACATCCGGGTCAGCCGAGCGCCGGCTGCGGCCATGGCGGAAAGGGCCGCGCCGATGGCGGGCTCAAGACGGACGGCCGGGGCCTCGAGATCGTTGCGCTGGGTCGCCAGCCAGTCGATCACGGCGCGGGGTGACCAGGACTTCGGCTCCGCAGGGCGGTCAGTGGCGCAGGCCGGCCCCGCGTCAAAGGCGCGATAGACGGCCCCCGTCGGCGAGGGGCGACCCGGATTGGCCAGCACGGCATGCAGCGGCGGCAAGTCTGGCGCAGGCGTCAGCCGCTCGCCAATCCCGTCGGCCCAGGCGGAGCGGGCCATCAGGCACATCGGGCCATCCGCCCCCACGACGCGGGAGATCTCGGCCAGGTCACGCTCGGGCAGGTCGAGGCCGAGCGCCCGGTTGGCCAGTCTCAGCGCAGCGCCTGCGTCCGAGGACCCGCCGCCGAGACCCGCCGCGATCGGCAGATTCTTTTCCAGCGTGACCGCCAGAGACGGATCACCGATGCCGGCCACATGGCCCAGCTCGCGCAGCACCCTGAGCACAAGGTTGTCGTCGTCCGCAGCCAGCCCGGACGCGAACGGCCCGGTGACGCTCAGCGACAGGCGGTCGGCAGAGGTCACGCCGATCACGTCGCCGACATCGGCGAAGGCGACCAGGCTCGACAGCGGATGATAGCCATCCGCCTGGATCGCACCGACGTGGAGGAACAGATTGACCTTGGCCGGTGCCGGCTCCCGCAGCGGGGTCAGAGGCCGAGCCCCTCGGCCAGCTTGCGTTCCACCCCGGTGCGGCGTTCGGCGTCGGGATCCAGCGTCAGGACGCGCGTCCACTGGAAGCCCGCCTCGCGCCGACGACCGACCTTCCAGTAGGCGTCACCCAGATGGTCGTTGATCTCGGCGTTGGCCGGCTCCTTGGCCACCGCCTGCTCCAGCGTGTCGACGGCGACCTCGTACTGGCCCTGACGGTACTGAGCCCAGCCGAGGCTGTCCTGGATATTGCCGTCATCCGGATCGGCGGCGTGGGCGCGGGCGATCATCTCGGCGCCCTCGACGACGCGCCTGCCGCTGTCGACCCAGAGATAGCCGAGATAGTTGAGGAAGGCGGGTTCCTCCGGCCGGGCCTGCAGCGCGGCCCAGAGCTGGGCCTCGGCCTCGGGAATGCGGCCGAGTGATTCATAGGCGGCCCCGCGCATGAAGCGGACGTCCGCGCTCTGGTCGGCGGTGTCGAGCAAGGGGCCGTTCAGCAGTACGAGCGCCTCGTCGTGGCGTTCCAGCTGCAGCAGCTGGCCGGCGATCAGATAGGCGATGCGCGGATCGTCGGGGGTGGCCACCTGCGCCGTACGGAAGGCGGTCAGTGCCGGTTCCATCGCCTCGTCCCGGGCAAGACTGAGCCCCAGCTGGACCTGGGCGGCCGCATAGACCGCCGTGCGGGAGGTCGGGACCTCGGCCAGAGCCGCCCGCGCGGCCGCGTTCAGACCCGCCTGGGACAGGGTCTGGCCCAGCAGATACTGGGTCTCGGGCTCGCGGTTCAGGTTCAGCGACAGGCGCAGATAGACCACGGCGAACTCGTGGGCCCCTTCCGACGAGGCCTGGGCGGCGGCGGCCGTCAGGGCCTTGGCCACGCCCGCCCGATAGTCCGGCAGCGCCGGCGGTCGCCCGCGCGACGATACGCGGGCGACCGCGCGTGACAGGGCCGTTTCCGTGGGCCCCGCCGCGGTCGCGCCCTCGTAGAAGGCGCGCGCCTCATCACGCCGGCCGCGACGCTCCAGAAATTCGCCATAGCTGACCCGGAACAGGGGTGCCGTGCGGGGGTCGTCGGCCAGGAGCTTCAGGGCGATCTCGGCCTCGGGAAACCGCCGGCGATGCTCCAGCAGCAGTGCGCGGTGGTAGCGGCCGAACAGCAGGGTGATGGCGTCGCCGGTGGGATTGGGTTCTTTCAGGGCGGTGTCCCAGTCACCGGCGGCGGCGGCGATCCAGGGGGCGATCAGGGCACCGGCCCGGGCGTGGGGTGCGCCAATCGGATCGGCCTTCAGACCCGCATTGGCGGCGCGGGCGTCGCCCGAGACGAAGGTCTGCACCGCAGTCACAAGGGCCCCCGCCTCGGTCACGACGGGCGAGGCGGTCGAAGAGGCCGGCGTGATCCGCGCAGCGACGTTGAGGTCGCCGGCCATCAGGGCGGCGATGAAGGCCTGATCCTGGACTGCGGGCTGCTCGGGCGTCAGGGCTTCCACGGCGGTTAGATAGTCGGCGCCGGTCCCGGTTTCGCCCCGGCTCAGGGCCGAGCGCGCGGCCAGATACAGACCATCGGCGCTGCGGCCTTCCGCGTCCCGGGGCGCGGGGGCCCAGACCCGGGGAATGGCTTCGACGGTCGGGGCCGGAGCCTCCGAGCCCTCACCCACCCCACTCAGAGGGGCCGGGGGCGGGGGGACCGCGACAGGCGCGGGCAAGACGACCGGTGGTGCCTCCTGCGCCAGCGCCGGGAGGGCGATCAGGGCGGAGGCGGCGATCAGCAGGGAACGGAGGGAGGCGTGGCGCATGAACCGGACCTTCACCGGCTTATGCGGCGGCGACAAGGCCCCTCGCCCGCCGCGCACGCCTACATGTTCGGATAGTTGGGCCCCCCGCCGCCTTCGGGCGTGGTCCAGACGATGTTCTGCGACGGGTCCTTGATGTCGCAGGTTTTGCAGTGGACGCAGTTCTGGGCGTTGATGACGAATTTCGGATCGGTGCGCGCGACCTCGTCGGCATAGACGACCTCATAGACGCCAGCCGGGCAGTACAGGCGCGCCGGCTCGCCATAGAGCGGCAGGTTGACCCGGATCGGCACCGACGGATCGAGGAGTTTCAGATGTGCCGGCTGTTCCTCGGCATGGTTGGTGTTGGAGATGAACACCGACGACAGCTTGTCGAACGACAGCTTTCCGTCCGGCTTCGGATAGACGATCGGCTTGTGTTTCGCGGCCGGCTCGGTCGAGGCGGCGTCGGTCTTTCCGTGCTTCTGGGTGCCGAACAGCGACAGGCCCGTCAGGTGGTTAGTCCAGAGGTCGAACAGGCCCGCGGCCCCGCCCAGCGTGGTCCCCAGTTTCGACAGCAGGGGCTTGGCGTTGCGGACAGACTTCAGCTCCCTGTAAACCCAGCTGGCCTCATAGGCGGCCTGGTACTCGACCAGCTGGTCCCCTGACCGGCCCGCCATCACAGCGTCATAGGCAGCGTCGGCGGCGAGCATGCCGGTCTTCATGGCGTTGTGACTGCCCTTGATGCGCGGTACGTTCACGAACCCCGCCGAACAGCCGATCAGGACGCCGCCGGGGAATGAAAGCTTCGGCACCGACTGCCAGCCGCCCTCGGTGATGGCCCGGGCCCCGTAGGAAACGCGGGTCCCGCCTTCGAGGTGCGCGGCGATGGCAGGGTGGTGCTTGAACCGCTGAAACTCGTCGAACGGCGACAGGAACGGATTCTTGTAGTTCAGGTGCACGACGTAGCCGATGGCCACGTAGTTGTCCCCGAAATGGTACATGAAGCTGCCGCCGCCGGTGTGCTCGTCCAGCGGCCAGCCGGTGGTATGCTGCGCCAGGCCGGGCTGGTGCTTCTCCGGCGGGACCTGCCACAGTTCCTTCAGACCGATGCCGTATTTCTGGGGCTCCCGGCCGTCCGCCAGCTTGTGGCGGGCGATGATGGTCTTGGCCAGCGACCCGCGCACGCCCTCGGCGATGAAAACGTATTTGCCGTGCAGTTCGATGCCCGGCTGGAAATCGTCGGTGGGCTTGCCGTGCTTGTCGATGCCGAAGACGCCGGCGACGACCCCCTTGACCCGGCCGGAGGGCTCATCCCAGACGACATGGCTGGCCGCCATGCCGGGATAGACCTCCACGCCCATGCCTTCCGCCTGTTCCCCCAGCCACCGTGCGACATTGGCCAGCGAGGCGATGTAGCAGCCGTCGTTGTGCATCATCGGCGGCAGGGCGAACATCGGCAGGCTGACCTGGCCCATGGGACCGAGGACCATGAAGCGGTCCTTCGTAACCGCCGTCTCCAGCGGTGCGCCGCGCGCCTGCCAGTCGGGGAACAGCTCGGCCAGGGCGCGGGGGTCGATCACGGCACCGGACAGGATATGTCCGCCGAGCTCGGCGGACTTTTCCAGCACGGCCACGCTGATGTCCTTGCCGTCCGCCGCGGCGCGTTGCTTCAGGCGGATGGCAGCGCACAGGCCAGCCGGGCCGCCACCGACGATGACGACGTCATACTCCATGACCTCGCGCTCGACGCCCTGCAGGGCCTCGAGCGGCGGCAGGTTGTCGAGGATGGCCTCCTGCGCCGGGCTGCCGGAGCCGCCTTCGACAATGTCTTCAGCCATGGGACTCGGTATCCTCGGTCTCTTTCAGTGCATATGCCTTATCGGAAGGTGACGCGACGGCGGTCAAGGCCTATCCCTGACGCAGCCCCGCAATGACCGCTGAACGCATGCACACCGACGCCCGGGACATCGCCGCAATCGAAAGCCTGCTCGCCTTCTGGCGCGACGCGGGCGTTGACGCCTGTTTCGAGGACGCAGCCGTCGACCGCACGATCGTCGTCGCCCCGGCACTGAAGGCAGTGGCCCGGGCGACCGCCTCGATCGTGGCACCGGCGGATACCGGCGACGCAGCGGCGCAGGCGCGCAGGATGGCGGCGGGGGCGGACACGCTGGAGGGCCTGGCCGGGGTGATCACAAACTTCGAGGGCTGTTCGCTGAGTGTCATGGGGGCGAAACAGGCGGTGTTCGGGCGCGGCAACCCGGACGGCCCCGTGCTGATCATCGGCGAGGGGCCCGGTGCCGACGAGGAAGCCCGGGGCGAGCCGTTCGTCGGCCGGGCAGGCCAGTTGCTCGACCGGATGCTGGCGGCGGCGGGACTGACCGACCGGGTCTATATCACCAACACCGTCTTCTGGCGTCCGCCGGGCAACCGCACGCCGACGCCGCAGGAACAGGCCGTCTGTGCGCCGTTCGTGGAGCGGGCTTTCGCCCTGATGCGGCCGAAGGCTGTGCTTCTGCTGGGTGCGGCTGCGGCGAAATCGGTGCTGAAGACCGATGAAGGCATCCTTCGGATGCGGGGCCAGTGGCGAGAGTGGCGACTGGCCGAGGGCGATGTTTCGGCACCGGTGATTGCCACCCTGCATCCCGCATTCCTGCTCAGGCAGCCCCAGGCGAAACGCCAGGCCTGGACCGACATGCTGGCGCTGGCCGAACGGGTCGAGATCCACGATCAAGCAACCGCGATATCCGACGCCTGACGCCGATGTGATTGAAGTTAACGAGGGATTCCGGCATGGTCCGTGTTTGACGACCGATCGCAGACCGCGCGTCGATCCCGAATCGAGACGGGTGACGCGCAGCACGAGGGGGCCGCCGCCTTGTTCAGTTTCCGCCGCCGCGCCTTCCGGGCGCATACGTTTGTGTTTGTGCTGGCCGCGCTTTCGGCCGCCGCCTTGCCTGTCCGTGCTGCGCCCGCGCCCTCTGAGTCCGTTGCAGACGGGAATGACGAGAGCGGCGATCCCGGCCTTCGCGTCAATCCTTCCGCCCTGTCGAGCGCGGACCGCCTGACCTACACCACAGCCTTCGATGCACTTCGGCGCGGCGATCTGGAGTCTGCGCGTAATTCTGCGCGGCAGGCAAACGATCACGTCCTGCTCGGCACGGTCGAGTTCGAACGACTGTTTCACCCGGACTATAGCGCCTCTTTCGAGGAGCTGTCGGGCTGGCTGCAGGACTATGCTGACCTTCCGACCGCCCAGCGCGTCTATTCCCTGGCCATGCGCCGCCGCCCGGACGGGGCGGAGGAACCGCGCCAGCCGACCGGGACCTTCTTCACCCGCAACTGGGATGCGGTGGCCGCAGCGGGCGGCAACAGCGAGGCCGATCCGGCCAAGGCGGCGCGGGTCGCCCTGAACCGCGACGATCTGTCCGAGGCGCTGAGGCTGGGCGAACAGATCGGCGACTGGTGGGTTGTCGGCATCGCCGCCTGGCGCGCCGGCGATGCGTCCCGCGCCTTTTCCGCCTTCGAGCGCGTGGCGGTCGATCCCACCGAAGACGGCTGGACCCGCGCTGGTGCCGGGGTCTGGGCTGCCCGCGCCGCTGGACAGTCCGGCCGGCAGGACCGCATCCAGGAGTTCCTGCGTCTGGCGGCCCGATGGCCCGCGACCTTCTACGGCCAGATCGCCCTGCGCCAGCTTGGCCAGGAGCCGGAGATCCTGAACAGCGGGCCGAGGCCCTACGAGGCCCTATTCGAGACGGCGGTACCGGACGATGAACCGGTCGGCGTCAACCAGCGCGAGATGGACGCCTTTCTGCAAAGCGAGCCGCGCGCGCGGCGGACGGTTGCCTTCTTCGAGGTCGGCCGCCGGCTGGACGCCCGCGATGAGCTGAGGAACGGACTGCGCACGGCGACCGACCGCACGCGCCGCCTGTGGACCGGACTGGCCCGCGTGCTCGGACCGCGACTGGGTATTTCGGGCGGGGACGCGACCCGCATTGACGCCGCCGACTATCCCATGCCGGACATCGCGCCGGAGGGCGGCTGGACGCTCGAACGCTCACTGGTTTACGCCATCGCGCGCCGGGAAAGCGCCTTCAATGCCCAGGCGCGCTCGCCGGTCGGGGCCTATGGCCTGATGCAGGTCATGCCGACCACGGCGGCCGAGATGACCGGCGACCGGACGTTCGTGTCTACCCCTCAGCAGCTGTTCCAGCCCGCCACCAATGTCCGCCTCGGCCAGGCCTATGTGAACCGGATGCTGGCGCGGCCAGAGTTCCAGGGCGACCTGCTCCGCGCCGTGGCCAGCTACAACGCCGGACCTGGACCGATGCTGGACGCGCTGCGCCGACTGGGCCCCGGCCCCGATCCCCTGTTGCTGATCGAGACCATCGACGTGCCCCAGGCGCGCGATTACGTCGAGAAAGTCGTTGCGGCCTACTGGATCTATCAGCGGATGACGGGCGGCCCGCTGAACACCCTGGACGCCGTGGCGGCCGGACAGCCGCTGGCACCGATCAGCCTTGACTATGTCGCCCCTCCACCTGAACTGGAAGCGCCGGCGGCGCTGGTACAGGTCGCCGGGATGGCCCCGGTCGGCGCGCGCTGAACGACTAGAACAGGCTCCCCACCAGCGAGGCGCACAGGCAGCAGCCGACCAGGAGAAAGCCGCCATAGGTCATCAGCGTCGGACGTCGCTGGGCGACGGGTGTCGGGCTCGGGGCGGCATTCGACTGGACAGACATGGCAGCGGCTCCCGGGTTCAGTGCCAGACAATACCCTCGTTCCCTTAAGGCCGGGTTCGCGGGTCTCGTTAACGGCAGTCGCGCTCGCCTAGACCGGTTCCGTGACAGCCTGTTCCGACCAGTCGAGGAAATCCGGCTGCTGCAGGAGTTCCGCCACATAGGCCGCCGCGACGCCGTCGGTGTCCCCATGGGCAGCCAGATCAATCTGGTAATGGCGGAAACGGCAGGCGACGGGCGTCAAAAAGGCGTCGGGGATCGACCATCCGCCAAACAGCCAGGGGCCGTCCGCGCCGAACCGGGACCGCATTTCGCATATCAGGGAGACCAGCCGGCGCACGTCGGACGCTACGGCCTCGCCGGTCGGCGGAGGTGCCCGGTCAGGGCCAACCATGGTGTGGACCATCCCGGCGGCGTCCGGACCCATGCCGCATTCGCTGCGCAGCGCCATAAAACCCGAATGCATCTCGCAGGTCACGGACCGCGCCAGCCAGCGCGCATGGGCGTCGGCAGGCCAGAGCCGGGTTTCGGGATAGCGCTCGGCCACAAAGACACTGATGGCCAGGGAGTCCCAGATGGTCACGCCCTCGACGTTGAGCGCCGGGACCTTGCCGGTCGGGGAATGCTCGGCCAGAAGCCGCCCCGAATCCGGCCCGTACAGCGGCACCTCGCGCAACGAAAAGTCGGCCCCGCAGCGTTTCAGGACCAGCCACGGCCGCAACGACCATGTCGAAAAGGCGAGGTTGCCGACGATCAGTTCCATGGTCGCTCTCCTGCGGTTTGCGCCGACTGTCCTTGACAGATTCGACCCGGAAAGCCTTTACCCGCGCCCATGATCAGTCGCTATTCCCGCCCCGACGCCGTCGCCCTGTGGTCGCCCGAGACCAGATACCGGATCTGGTTCGAGATCGAGGCCCATGCCGCCACGAAGATGGCCGAGCTGGGTATCATTCCGGCGGGAGCTGCCGAGGCGATCTGGGCGAAGGGCGAACATGCCGCGTGGGACAGTGACCGTATCGACGAGATCGAGCGGACGACCAAACACGACGTGATCGCCTTTCTGACCCATGTGTCCGAGACCGTCGGCGAGGAGGCGCGGTTCCTGCACCAGGGCATGACCTCGTCGGACGTGCTGGACACCTGTTTCGCGGTGCAGTTGGCCGGGTCAGCCGATCTTTTGGTCGCGGGCGTCGACCGGGTGCTGACGGCGCTGGAAAAGCGGGCGATGGAGCACCGATACACGCCCTGCGTGGGCCGCAGCCACGGGATCCATGCCGAGCCGGTGACCTTCGGCCTGAAGCTGGCCGGCTATCACGCCGAGTTCCAGCGGGCGCGCCGCAGACTGCTCACGGCCCGGGAGGAGATCGCCACCTGCGCCATCTCCGGAGCGGTCGGGACCTTCGCCAATGTCGACCCGGCGGTGGAAGCCTATGTCGCCGAAAAAATGGGGCTAGAGGTCGAGCCGGTCTCGACCCAGGTGATCCCGCGCGACCGGCATGCCGCCTTTTTCGCAGCCCTGGGCGTCGTGGCGTCGTCGGTGGAGCGGCTGGCGGTCGAGATCCGCCACCTGCAGCGCACCGAGGTGCTGGAGGCCGAGGAGCCGTTTGATCCCGGCCAGAAGGGATCCTCGGCCATGCCGCACAAGCGCAACCCGATCCTGACGGAGAATCTCACCGGCCTGGCGCGGCTGGTTCGATCGGCCGTCGTCCCGGCGATGGAGAACGTCGCGCTCTGGCATGAGCGCGACATCAGCCATTCCTCTGTCGAGCGCGGAATCGGACCCGATGCGACCATCCACCTGGACTTCGCCCTGCACCGGCTGGCGATGGTGGTGGAGCGGCTGGTGGTCTATCCGGACAGCATGTTGAAGAACCTGAACCTTCTGGGGGGACTGGTGCATTCGCAGCGGGTGCTGCTGGCTCTTACGCAGGCGGGTGTGTCGCGCGAGGCCGGTTATGCCGCCGTTCAGCGCAACGCCATGAAGGTCTGGCGCGGCGAGGGTAACTTCCTCGACTTCCTCAAGGCCGATCCCGAGGTCGTGGTGCCGGACGCCGATCTGGAGGCCCTGTTCGACCTCGGCTACCACGCCAAACACGTGGACACGGTCTTCGCGCGCGTGTTCGGATCGACCGCGGCGGGTTCCTCCGCCTGACGCGGGCATCGACGCTCCGCAGGCGTTCAAGTCCACGGTCAGGCCAGGCAGGCCACAGTGGGCCCCGGAGGTCGACGGTCGCGCCCTTTCCGGGGCTTCGCGTCTGATGATAACCGGCCGGTTCCGGCACGATCCGCCGGTCGGCCAGCCTCGCTGCGATAACGTGTCGCGCCGGAAAACGTGATCGGAACGCATCCTTTGTCGCGCTCATCCGTCTTTGTGATCTGCGCCGCGCAAGGCGGTGAACTCAGGAGACGACGCCCATGAACATCCGCATCCTCACCCTCACGGTCGCTTCCGCCGCAATGCTCGGCCTGGCTGCCTGCAACAGCGGTGCCGAAACTGAAGCCCCCGCCGCCGACGCGATGGCGACCGACGCAGCGGCAACGGCGTCGACCGACCCGATGGTCGGCGGCGCGGCTATGAGCCCCAGTGAGACCATCGTCGCCAACGCTGCCAAGGCCTCGAACCTGACCACCCTGGTCAGCGCTGTCCAGGCCGCCGGCCTGGCCGAGACCCTGTCGGGCACGGGCCCCTTCACGGTGTTCGCCCCCGACAACGCCGCCTTCGAGAAGATCCCCGCCGCCACGCGCGAGGCGCTTCTCGCCCCGGCCGGCAAGGATGACCTGACCAAGATCCTGACCTATCATGTGGTGCCGGGTCGTCTCACTGCCGCCGATCTTGCCACCCAGGCCCAGGCCAATGGCGGCAAGGCAGAGTTGACCACCGTTCAGGGTGCCACCCTGACCGTTACGCCGAATGCCGATGGTTCGGTCACCCTGACCGACGCTGCCGGCGGAACCTCGACCGTGACACAGGCCGATGTGATGCAATCGAACGGCGTCGTGCACGTCATCGACACTGTCGTGATGCCGGGCTGACACGTCGGTGAACCTTCTGCGGGCTGCTGCATTTTAATGATGCGCAAGACGCAGACTACCGGGTGAGGCTTCCCCCCCAAGCCCCCGGATCGACGAAGGGCCGCAGCATTACGCTGCGGCCCTTTTTCGTGCTTCAGAACAGGGTGCGGTCCTCTGCGGGCCGGATGCTGGCATCAGCGCTTAAGCCAATGGCAGAGGGTGCTGTGCTCACCTGCGGCTAAGCAAACCGGTGCCGGGTCGCGATTCGTGCAATCTCATCACCATAGCAAACCCGGAGCGACCTGCGTCGACCGATGATCAGACGGGCTATTCCCCCGCGCGGACCTGGTCACGGGCCATAGAGGCGAGTTCGTCCATCTTGGAGCGGATCTCGCCCTCGGAAACGGACAGGCCGGAACCCTTGAAGTCTCCGGCGATCTTGCGGAACACGTCTTCTTCGCCCGGCTGTTCGAAATCGGCGCGCACGACGGCCTTGGCGTAGTCCTCGGAGGACTCGGCGCCCAGTCCCATCTTCTCAGCCGCCCACAGGCCCAGCAGCTTGTTGCGCCGGGCCATGGCCTTGAACTCTTGCTCCTGATCGAGCGCGAACTTGGACTCGAAGCCCTTTTCCCGATCGTTGAAGGTCGTCATGCGTCGTCAGTCGCTCCGTCGCGGGCCGAAACACCGGGGGCACCGCCGGGCAGGTCTATAGCCGCGAGGGCGGTGAACGCAACGGATATCGGCTCGCAGCCCGTGGCCCGTTCACGAGCATCGCCACGGACCCGGCGCGCGCGTTGTTTGTGTCGCAGGGCGCATTCCGCTAAAGAGCCCAAGACCTATTTCCCGCTCAGCTCGAGACCGGATCGCGCCGCCCAGACGAGACCTCTGGCCGCGCGATTTTCGTTTTCCTGCCGGGCCGCCATCCCCTCCGGGACCACGATGATGAATTCGAAGCGCAAGAAAATCTATGAGGGCAAGGCCAAGATCCTCTACGAAGGGCCCGAGCCCGGCACCCTGATCCAGTATTTCAAGGACGACGCCACCGCCTTCAACGCCCAGAAACGTGCCACCCTCGAAGGCAAGGGCGTCATCAACAACCGCATCAGCGAGTTTGTGATGACCCGGCTGAACGGCATCGGCGTGACCAACCACTTCATCCGACGGCTGAACCTGCGCGAGCAGCTGATCCGCGAGGTCGAGATCATTCCGCTCGAGGTGGTGTGCCGCAATATCGTCGCCGGGTCGCTGGCAACGCGCCTGGGCCAGGAAGAAGGCACGCCCCTGCCCCGCTCGATCATCGAGTTTTACTACAAGAAGGACGAGCTGAACGACCCGATGGTGACGGAAGAGCACATCACGGCGTTCAATTGGGCCTCGACCCAGGAAATCGACGACATCCTCGCCATGACATTGAGGGTCAACGACTATCTTTCGGGGATGTTCGGCGCGGTCGGCATCACCCTGGTGGACTTCAAGATCGAGTTCGGCCGGGTGTGGGAAAACGACTTCAGCCGCGTCATCCTCGCCGACGAGATCAGCCCGGATTCGTGCCGCCTGTGGGATTCCAACACCGGCGAGAAGATGGACAAGGACCGCTTCCGCCGCGACCTGGGCAATGTCATCGAGAGCTACACCGAGGTCGCGCGCCGCCTCGGGATCATGAAGGACATGCCGACCGTGATCCAGGGAGGGCTGCACTGATGGCCGCCCCGAAAAGCGTAAAGGTCAAGGTTCACGTCTTCCTCAAGCCCGGCGTACTGGACGTGCAGGGCAAGGCCGTGGAGGGCGCACTGAAGGGTCTCGGCTGGACCGGCGTCGCCGACGCCCGGGTGGGCAAGCTGATCGAGTTCGATCTCGACGGCGTCGAGGATCCTGCAGCCGAAGCGAAGAAGATGTGCGAGACCCTGCTGGCCAACACAGTCATCGAGAGCTACCGCGTCGAAGTGGTGTAGGACGCGACCGCCCCTTCGCGCCGCCGTTTCAGACGCCGAACCCGAGAGCCGCAATGACCTTCACCCTGAGCTCCAGCGACATCACCGACGGCGGCGTTCTGCCTGACGCGCAGGTTCAGTCGAAAGGCAATACTTCGCCGCATCTGGCCTGGTCGGGTGCGCCGGATGGGACGAAGTCGTTCGCGATCACCTGCTACGATCCGGACGCGCCGACCGGATCCGGCTTCTGGCACTGGACTGTGGCGAACATCCCCGCCGGTGTCAGCGAGCTCCCTGCGGGTGGCCCCATACCGGCAGGCGCGATCGAGGGCCGCACGGATTTTGGTGCACCGGGCTTCGGCGGGGCCGCCCCGCCGCCGGGGCATGGCCCGCACCGCTATATCTTCACCGTCTTCGCGGTCGACGCGGAGGCCCTGCCGGTCACGCCCGACAATTCGGGGGCGGTGTTCGGCTTCAACCTGCATTTCCACACCCTGGCCCGGGCCTCGATCACAGCGACCTTCGAGAACCGGGGCTGATTTGGGCCGCCGACCGCGATCTACCATGAGATCAACATGTCGGAAGCCAGCAACGACCTGATCTACGACGTTCTGAAAGCGGTTCAGCGAGATCTGTCCTATGTTCGAACAGACGTGTCCGACCTGAAGCAGCAGATGAATTCCGTGCGGGGCCACCTGCTGGCCATCCAGCAGGATGTGGGCAATATCTACATTAGGCTTGGGCACTTGGAAGACCGGGTCGAACGCGTCGAGGTCAGGCTTGTGCTGGTCGATCCGACGCACTGACGCCGGTCGCTATTTTTTCTTGAGCCGACCCGCGAAGACCGAGGCCAGA
This sequence comes from Caulobacterales bacterium, assembly GCA_038250335.1. Lineage (GTDB taxonomy): Bacteria > Pseudomonadota > Alphaproteobacteria > Caulobacterales > Caulobacteraceae > Brevundimonas. Next base: position 11 of record JBBSCK010000064.1, on the reverse strand, counting down.
GCCCCCAGCAT
>JBBSCK010000063.1:0-15634 GCA_038250335.1 Caulobacterales bacterium | reverse complement strand
GGTGAAGCCGAGTGTCGCCCGTTCCTGGACCCCGGTGCCGAGATTACTGGTCATGATGATGACCGTGTTCCGGAAGTCCACGGTGCGGCCGTGGCCATCCGTCAGGCGACCGTCATCCAGGATCTGGAGGAGCGTGTTGAACACGTCCGGGTGCGCCTTCTCGATTTCGTCGAAGAGGATGACCCGGTAGGGGCGCCGGCGAACGGCCTCGGTGAGCCCGCCGCCCTCGTCGTACCCGACATAACCGGGAGGCGAACCGATGAGGCGGCTGACCGTGTGCCGCTCCATATACTCCGACATGTCGAAGCGTAGCATCTCGATGCCCAGGGTCGCCGCCAGTTGCTTGGCCACCTCGGTCTTGCCAACCCCGGTCGGTCCGGCGAACAGGAAGGAGCCGATCGGCTTTTGCGGATCGCGGAGGCCGGCGCGGGCCAGTTTCATGGCCGAGGCGACCTGCTCGATCGCCGCGTCCTGACCGAACACGGCCCGGTTCAGATCCTTCTGCAGTTCGCGCAGGCCCTCGGTGTCGGTCTTGGAGACCGACTTGGGCGGGATCCGCGCCATCTTGGCGACGACGGCCTCGACCTCCTTCTGGCCGATGACCTTCTTGCGCTTGGATTCCGGCAGCAGCATCTGCGACGCCCCTGCCTCGTCGATCACGTCGATCGCCTTGTCCGGCAGTTTGCGGTCGGTCATGTAGCGGGCCGATAGTTCGACCGCCGAGCGGATCGCCGCATCGGTGTAGCGCAGCTTGTGGTGGCCTTCGTAGGCGGTCTTGAGCCCTTTCAGGATCTTGACCGTGTCCTCGACCGTCGGCTCGTTGACGTCGATCTTCTGGAACCGGCGGACCAGGGCGCGGTCCTTCTCGAAATGCTGGCGGTATTCCTTGTAGGTGGTCGACCCCATGCAGCGCAGGCTGCCGGACGCCAGGGCCGGCTTCAGCAGGTTGGAGGCATCCATGGCCCCGCCCGAGGTCGCGCCCGCGCCGATCACCGTATGGATCTCGTCGATGAACAGGATGGCGTCCTCGTGCGTCTCCAGTTCCTTGACGACCTGCTTCAGCCGCTCCTCGAAGTCGCCGCGATAGCGGGTTCCGGCCAGCAGGGCCCCCATGTCGAGGCTGTAGATGGTCGCGCCCTTCAGCACGTCGGGCACATCGCCGGTGACGATCTTGCGGGCCAGACCCTCGGCGATCGCGGTCTTGCCGACACCGGGTTCGCCGACCAGTAAAGGGTTGTTCTTGGTCCGGCGGCACAGGATCTGGATCGAACGGTCGACCTCGGCCTGACGACCGATCAGCGGGTCGATCTTGCCCTTGCGCGACTTCTCGTTGAGGTCGACGCAATAGGCCTCCAGCGCCTCTCCGCCTGACTTGGCGGCGGCGGCGTCCTCGGCCTCCTCGGGCGACGGCCCACCCCCGACCTTGGGCGGACGCGCCTCGCCCGAGCCGGCCTTCTTGGCGATGCCGTGGGCGATGAAGTTGACGGCGTCATAGCGCGTCATGTCCTGCTCCTGCAGGAAATAGGCGGCGTGGCTCTCGCGCTCCGAGAAGATGGCGACCAGCACATTGGCCCCCGAGACCTCTTCGCGGCCCGAAGACTGAACGTGGATGACGGCGCGCTGGATCACGCGCTGGAAGCCGGCGGTCGGCTTGGCGTCCTCGCCGTCGCTGGTGGCCAGCGCGGCCAGATCGGTGTCGACATACAGGGTCAGCGCCGTCTTCAGCGCCACCAGATCGACGTTGCAGGCCTTCATCACCGCCGACGCATCGGCGTCGTCGATCAGGGCCAGCAGCAGATGTTCGAGCGTCGCATACTCGTGACGGCGCTCATTGGCGAAAGACACCGCGCGGTGCAGGGTCTCTTCGAGAGGACGTGAAAACGAGGGCATTCGAACAGATCCTGTTTCTAGTCTTTTTCCATAGTGCATTGCAGCGGGTGCTGGTGACGACGCGCCGTCTCGACCACCTGGGCGACCTTGGTTTCGGCCACTTCGTAGGTGAAAACGCCGCAGACTCCGACGCCATGCTGGTGCACATGCAGCATGATGCGGGTCGCGTCCTCGCGGCTCTTCTGGAAGAACCGCTCCAGCACATAGACGACGAATTCCATCGGCGTATAGTCGTCGTTCAGGATCAGCACCCGATACAGCGAGGGCTTCTGGAGCTTGGGCTTTGTCTCGGTGACGGTGGCGGCACCAAAGCCGCCGTCCTGCTGTTCACCTGGCCTTCTTGACGGCATTCGGGGTCCGGTTGGGAGTGAGACGATCAGATAGGTGATGATGGCCTGATTTTAAGGGGCGTCCAGTCACTTGCGTGTTTGAGCCGCATCTTCCCTCCGACCGTGACGACGCCCTGCAATGGTGTGCACCCCGGGCAGGAGGCCGAGCCGGTCCTGAACCCAGGCCCGTGCGGTAACCCTGCACACGCGGGGTTGCACCGTCCGTTCCCGTTGCAAGCGTCACCGTGTCATCACCCGATCGTCGCACGGACGATGCCAACCGGTTCTAGGGAGCTGGGTAGCAACCAGGGGGCTGTCATGTTCAATCGATTCCACACCCGCACGATTCTGATGGGCTGCGCCGCCGTCTGCGCGCTCGCCACCGGTGCCAACGCCCAGAGCGCCGGCGATCAATCCACCGAGCTGGACGAGATCATCGTCACCGCCCAGCTGCGCGCCCAGGATCCGATCGAGGTGCCCTTCGCCCTGACCGCCTACAACGGCGAGTTCCTCGACACTCTGGGGGTCCAGGACTTCGAGGAGCTGTCGGCCTTCGTCCCCGGCCTGGTCGTCCAGAACCAGTCGCCCAACAACCCCGGCTTCGTGATCCGCGGGATCACCTCCGACTCGACGGGGGCCACCGACGAGCCGCGCGTGTCCATCTATCAGGACGGCGTCTCGATCTCGCGCGCGCCGGGGGCCTTCGTCGAACTGTTTGATATCGAGCGGGTCGAGGTCGCCAAGGGCCCGCAGTCGACCCTCTATGGCCGCGGAGCCCTGATCGGCGCGGTCAATGTGATCCAGAACAAGGCCGACCTCGGGGGCTTCGACGCCCGGGGCCGCGCGGGAATCGGCAACTACGACTACCGCATGGTCGAACTGATGCTGAACGCGCCGCTGTCCGAGACGGCCGCCGTCCGCTTCGCCACCCGCCTCAAGAGCCGCGAAGGCTATGTCGAGAACCTGCTGGGTGGTCGTGACTACAATGGCGTCGACACCCAGGCCTTCCGCGCCTCGGCCGCCTTCGCCCCCACGCCGCAGCTGCGCGTCGACCTGATCGCCAACTATCAGCAGGACAACCCCTCGGGCGTCGCCTTCCGCTCGATCGCCTATACCCCGCAGGACCCGAACACCGGGGCGATTCTGGGCGGCGGGGCGCGAGAGGCCGGCGACGGCGCGGCGCTGACGCCTGGCACGAACATCGCCGGCGGCAGCGAGCTGGGCATTGACCGCGAGGTCCAGGGGGTAACGGGACTGGTCCGTTACGACCTGACCGACAGCCTGACCCTGAGCTCGGTCAGCGCCTACCGCACCTTCGAGACGGCCGAGACCTTCGATCCGGACGGTATCTCCCTGCCGATCCTGACCGGTATCGGCATCTCTGACGGAGAACAGTGGAGCCAGGAGCTGCGGCTCAACTGGGACAACGGCGGTCAGTGGTCGGGCTTTATCGGTGCAGGCTATTTCCGCGAGGAGAACCAGTCGTCATCGCCGATCGAGATCGACGAGCGGCTCGCCCTGGCCCAGCTTGCAGGCCTGCTGGACGGCAATCCCCTCGCCGTCGGGACCAGCTTCCTGCCTCGCGGGACGCTCGCCTCATCCGCCTTCCTCGGCCAGCTGCTCGGAGGCTTCGGCATTCCCGTCCCGGCCCGTCCCGGCATCGCGGCGAACCTGAAGGCCAGCCATATCGAGAACGCGGTGACCGAAACCGAGCTCGAGTCCTTTGACGTCTTCGGCGACCTGACCTGGAAGCCGACCGACCGGCTCGAGTTCGCCGCCGGCGTGCGCTACACGACGGATGAAAAGACAACCGCCTTCGGCTCCTCCGTGCTGAACGGCCGCTCCATCGCCGGCGGCCTGCTGGCGGTCACCCAGCTCAGCGGTCAGGCGGCTGCGCTGGTGCGCCTGGGCACCCCGGCAGCCCTGGCCCAGGCCGCCGCCCTCGGCGGTGCGATTAACGCCATCGTCGGCGGACTGGCCACGCCGGGTGCCGTCAACGCCCCGGCCAGCGCGGCCTTCCCCCTGTTCGGCCTGACCTTCCAGCCGACGGCCGGCAACGGCAGCGTCACCAGCCGCGAGCTCGAGGATGACGGCTTCACCTACCGCGTGACCGGCCGTTATGCGGTCAGCCCCGACGCCAGTCTCTACGCCACCTACGCCCGCGGCCGTCGCCCGGCTGTCCTCGCGGCAGGGGTCCCCTCGACACCCTTCGGTGCGCCGACCTTCAACGAGGTCGAGGAAGAGACCGTCGACAGCTATGAGGCCGGCTTCAAGACAGTGCTGGCCGACGGGGCCCTGCGTCTCGACGGTGCGGTCTTCTTCTACGATTACCAGAACTTCCAGACGACCATCCAGGTCGGCACCCAGTTCATCACCACCAACGCCGGCGAGGCCGAAAGCTACGGCTTCGAAACCCAGGCCAGCTGGGCCGCGACCGACACGCTCGATCTCTACGCCACCTATGGCTACAACCACTCGCGCTTCCAGGCCGGGATCTTTGACGGCAACCGCTTCCGCCTGTCGCCGGACCACAAATTCTCGGTAGGTGCCCTCTGGGCCATCCCGGTCGAGGGCGGTGCGTTCCAGATCCAGCCGACCTGGACCTGGCAGTCGGAAGTCTTCTTCGACAACGACAACGACCGCACGGATCTGCAGACCACCAACTTCGTCCCCGACCGGTTCGTCGACGAACTGCAGGACAGCTACGGCCTGCTGAACCTGCGCGTCCGCTACACCCCCGACCATGGCAACTGGTCGGTCGAGGCGTTCGGCGACAACCTGCTGGACGAGGAATTCCTCAAGGACGCCGGCAACACGGGCGACAGCCTCGGCCTGCCGACCTTCATCGCCGGCGAGCCCCGGACGTATGGCGTCAACGTCACCGTGAGCTACTGACCATGCATATCGACCGCCGCGGCCTTCTCACCGGGTTCGGAGCGGGCGCGCTGGCCGCCCCGGCCCTGGCCACCCCGACACAAGGCCCGGCGGTCGCCTTCCTGCACGGGGTCGCCTCGGGCGATCCGCACGCCGACAGTGCTGTTCTCTGGACCCGGGTCACACCGGGCTCCGACGCCTCGCGCGTCGTTTCCGTCCGCTGGCGCGTGCGGGACGGCGATGAGGTGGTCGCCTCCGGAACGACCGATGCCTCGCCGGAGCGTGACTTCACGGTCAAGGTCATTGCCGCCGGCCTGCGCCCCGGCGTCGACTATCGCTATGACTTCCAGGCCGGAGACGTGACGTCGCCCGTCGGCCGCGTCCGCACCCTGCCGGTAGGCGCGACGCCCGACGTGGTCCTCGCCGTCGCCTCGTGCCAGCTTTATCCCGGCGGCCTGTTCAACGCTTACGATGCCATGTCGAAGCTGGATCGGCTGGACGCCGTGGTGCACCTCGGCGACTACATCTACGAATACGGTGCGGCGCCCGCCGACTACGGCATGACCGCCGGAGCGGTCCTCAGCCGCTTTCCCCAGCCCCCGCACGAGACTGTCACGCTCGACGATTACCGGCTTAGGCACGCCCAGTACAAGTCCGACCCCGACCTTCAGGCGGCCCATGCCCGTGCCGCCTTCATCTGCGTCTGGGACGATCACGAGGTCACCAATGACTCCTGGTCGATGGGCGCCGAAAACCATACCGACGCGACCGAGGGCGACTATGCGACCCGCAAGGCGACCGCCCTTCGGGCCTACTATGAATGGATGCCGATCCGCGAACCCCGCGCGGGCCTTACGCTGGACCACATCAACCGCAGCTTCGAGTTCGGCGACCTTGTTACCCTCGCCATGGTCGAGACCCGTCTTCTGGCCCGCGACAAGCCACTGGATTACGCGACGGATATGCCGAAGGCGAACGGCGCGCCCGATCTCGATGCGTTCGCCGCCGTCCTGAACGCGCCCGGGCGGGATCTGCTGGGGGACGCCCAGCGCGACTGGCTGAGGGGCGTGCTCAGCGCCTCCAGGGCTGCGGGCCGCCCCTGGCAGGTGCTGGGCAACCAGGTCGTCATGGCCCGCGTCAGGGGCCCGGACGTCACGCAGATCGCTTCCGGGGCCCAGATCGAGGCCCTGATCGCCGACTTGCCGGAAGACTACCGCGCCGGTCTGCGCCAGATGATCCAGCTTTTCAGGCTGGGCGTGCCCTTCAGCCTCGACAGCTGGGACGGCTATCCCGCCGGCCGCGAGCGCCTGTATGACGCCTTCGCCGAGGCTGGCGTCCAGCCCATCGTTCTTGCGGGTGACAGTCACGCCTATTGGGTCAATGACCTGAAGGACGCCTCGGGTGCCCGCCGCGCCGTCGAGTTCGCCACCTGTTCGATCACCAGCCCGTCGCCCGGCGATGCCGTTGCCGGCCTGCCGCTGGGCCGGCTGCTGTCGGACGGCAACGACGAGGTCGTCTTCTGCGACCAGACCGCCAAGGGCTATATCCTGCTGACCCTGACGCCCGAGCGCGCCGAGGCGAAGCTGCAGTCCGTCTCCACCATCCTGGCCAAACCCTATGAGGCGCACACCCTGTCGACCTGGGTGGTGACACGCGGCGCGGACGGGATCACGGGGCCGGTCAGGGCCTAGCATGCGGCCGAGGCCCCTCCGTCTCTCCGCTGACGCTCCGAGCCACCTCCCCGACGCTGCGCGCCAGGGAGGAGACTATTCCTGCACCCGCGCCCACTCCGCGTCCCGCGCCGCCTCATAACCTTCGCGCACTGCCTGCCTCGGCTGGTCCGCCCCAAGGACAGCGATCTGTTCGGCCCAGACGTCGGCCACGCGCCGCACGGTCGTCGTCATCCAGCCGGGGGCCTGCTGGCGCGACCAGTTCTGGATCGACACGGCGTTGAAGATCAGCAGGAAGACGGCCGCGACCACAATGATCCGGCTGGTCCAGCGCCGGTCGCGCGCCGCTACCTCCTCATCATCCGGCGGCTCGCCCGGTGGAAACGCGAAACGGCCGAGCACCAGCAGCGGGTTGACCGGCGGTTCGGGGTCCGGTTCCGCAGGCAGGTTGCGGACGTCGGCCGCAGCGATCCCGTCACCGGGCGCAGCCTCCGCTGACGCATCGCGCGACGGCTTTGCCTCTCCCTCCAGCGGCGGAAACGGCGAGCCCGGGAGCGCCGTCGGGAAAGGGGCCAGGGGAATGTCGGGATCGTCGGGACGGTCGCTCATGTCCTGGCCGCCCTCAAAACTGGAAATAGATGAAGGGGGCCACGCCCTCGGGCCGCACCGCCTCGACCAGCAGGATCGCCACCCCGACCAGCAGGCCCATGGTCAGCGACGGGGCCGGCTTCAGCCAGGTTGCAAGGCCCTCGGCCGCCCGCGGCGGCAGCCAGTGCATGGCCAGACCGCCGACGATCAGCGTCAGCAGGAAAGGGGTGACGAGGGTGGCCGGTTCGAACCGGCCCAGCCCGGTCAGCATCTCCATTGCCATGGGGAAGGTCTCGGACCGGAACAGGATCCAGCCCAGGCAGACGATGTGGAGGGTCACCAGAACGCCCAGCCAGGCTGGCGGCCCCTTTCGCTCGCCGAGGAATGCGCGGCCCAGCCGCTCGATCACCTGAACACCCCCGTGCAGCGCGCCCCAGGCGATGAAGGTCCAGGCCGCGCCATGCCAAAGCCCGCCGAGAAGCATGGTGATGAAGACGTTCAGGCACGACCGCACCAGACCCTTGCGTCCCCCGCCCAGCGGCACATAGAGATAGTCCCTGAGCCAGCTGGACAGGCTGATATGCCAGCGCCGCCAGAAGTCCTGCATCGACGAGGCGCGATAGGGCTGATCGAAGTTGCGCGGGAAGGAATAGCCCAGCAGGGCCGCGATCCCGATCGCCATGTCGGAATAGGCCGAGAAGTCGCAATAGATCTGCACGGCATAGCCATAAACCGCCGCCATCAGGTCCAGCGTCCCGTAGGCCGAGGGGTCGAAGAACACGGGATCAACCAGCCGCGTCGCCAGCTCCGAGGCGATCACGGTCTTCTTGAACAGGCCCCAGCAGATCAGCAGCAGACCGTAGATGGCCATCTGTCGCGTCAGCCGGGGCACACGATCGAACTGCGGCAGGAGGTCCGACGCCCGCACGATCGGCCCGGCCACCAGATGCGGAAAGAAACTCATCAGCAGCATGACGTCGAGCAGCGAGCGGGCCAAGGGCGTCCGGCCCCGATACACATCCACGACATAGCTGATGCCCTGGAAGGTGAAGAAGGAGATACCCACCGGCAGCACGATCTGCAGCAGCGGCAGGTCCCGCTCCCAGCCGAACCGGGTCAGCAGGTCGCCCGCCTGTTCGATGAAGAAGCCGTAGTATTTGAAGACGCCCAGGATCAGCAGGTTGGCGGCGACGCCGAGGCCGACCAGAAGCTTGCGCCGGCCGGCCGCCTCCGACCGGGAGATCAGGACCGCCACCCCCCAGTTCAGGATCGCCGAGGCGATCAGCAGGGCGACAAACCGCCAGTCCCACTGGGCATAGAAGACCCAGCTGGCCAGCAACAGGAACAGCTTGCGCCGCCCGTTCTCGCGGTCCAGCGACCAGGCGGTGAAATAGACAAACACGAAGAACAGGCCGAAAGCCATGGTCGGGAACAGCATCTAGCGCCCCCCCCGGAGGTCGTGGGCAGCGACGAAGTCGGCGAACAGCAGGGACCCGATCCAGTCCCCGCCGGCACCGGTAAAATGCACATGGTCGCCGCGCATCAGCGGCGCTTCGCCCAGGGTCAGGGCATGGGCCGAACAGTCTCCCCCCATACGGCCCCGCCAGTCCCAGAAAGCGACTTCCAGGTCGGCCGCAACCCGGTGCTGCACTTCGCGGACCACGGCCAGCATGGCCGGGGCCTTCCAGCGCCGTTCGGCATCGTCCGCGCAGCGCCCGCCTCCGTCACCGCGCATCGCCTCCGGTGCCCCCACGATCAGGATCGACGCCCCGGGCGCGAGAGTCTGCAACCGCCCGACCTGCACCCTCAGCAAGGCCTCATAGGCGCCGGGGTCCAGCCCGTCGTCGAACCCTTCATTGGTCCCGTAGGCCAGGATGACCAGGTCGGGCCTGTCCTCGCCGGGGTCGAACAGCGGCTGGCGCGCCGTGAGGCTGGACAGGGTCGCGCCCACCACGCCATGCGCCGACAACCGGATGTCGCGTCCCTCGAACCTTCCCTGCAGCCGCCACAGCAGGGAGTTCGTCATGTCGGCCCCCGCCGTATGGCTGTCGCCGAACTGGACGATGCGCACGGGCCGACCCTGGTCCAGCGCCCCGAAGAACCCATGGAGCCCTTGCGGCTGGCACAGGCCGCCCGGACAGGTCGCGCTGACCGGCGAAGGCAGGGGCGTCCACGGCCGTTCCTGCGCCCCGGCCGTCGACGCCAGGGCCAGCCCGGCGGTCAGGGCCAGCGACCGGATCACGCGCCCGGCGCGCCGTCGGCTGCGGTGGGCGTCAAGCCTGCGTCACGCTTCAGCCGCCCCGCCACCGGCTCGGTGATCCGCAGATAGCCGGCCATCGACATGTGGATCCCGTCATTGGCCCGCATCAGCCGCCGTCGGCCCGTGCCCGTATCCGTCAGATAGGCGTCATACTCGCCGTCGGCGTTGCGGGTCAGGCTTTCGGTCTCCAGCCACGGCACCCCCAGCGCCGTCATCCGCGCCGAGACCAGATCGTTGATCAGGCTCATCTTCGCGTCGAAACCGGGCCGTTTCATCGTTGGCAGGCCGACCCAGTAGACCGCGACGTCGCGCGCGCGCATCATGGCCACCAGATCGTCCACCCGCCGGGCATAGGCCGCCTTCCAGCCGTCGGTGCCAAAGGCGTGGATCTCGCCGTCCAGACTGATGGCCTGGGCGTCGTTGGTGCCGAACAGGATCACCGCCACATCGACCGGCTGTTCGGCGATCTGGCGCGCCGTCCTGGCCTGGATATCGACATAGTCGTAGCGCGACAGTCCGGTGGAGACCTCGCTGAACTTGGTCACCGTCACGCCCGGCTGGTCGCGCATCTCGCGGTAGAGTCCGGTCCACAGGCCGTCAGCCATGGAATCCCCGAAGACCCCGATCCTGAGTTGGCCCCGCGCAGCGCGCTGATCCAGCGGCGTGAAACGCGGCCCGACCGGGGCCGGCGCGACTGGCGTGGCAGTGGCGACCTCGACGGGCATGGAGTTGGCCGAGGCATTGGCCGCCCCGCCCGGCAACAGCGTCGGCCGACGCAGCCAGTCGCGACCATCCGGCGTCAGGGCCAGACCGATCAGGACCCCGACGACCAGCGCCGCCGTCACTGCATTGATGCCCGCGCGCAACGGCCCCACCCCGGATGGAAAACACTCCCGGCGCTTATACCCGGCTCAGGGCACGCCGCCATGACACACGCGTCACGCACGAGCGAAACGGTTAACGGCCCAGTTCGGTCACGAACAGCCGGCCCGACCCGCCCCGGCCGCCATAGGCTCCGACCCAGACGTCGTAGACGCCGGACTGCGGATTGCGGAAGGTGAACTCGGGGTCGCCCTGGCCGCCGGAATCGTCGTCGCAATACCACTGGCCGTTCGGCCCGTTGATCACCAGCGTCGTATCGGCGCTGGCCTCGACCCCGATGGTCAGCGACAGGCTGCCGGCATTGTAGGTCAGCTGGAAATCCGGAGCCTCGGAAATCATCCCGACGCAGCCCGAGGCGACCTGCGACGCGTCGATGCTGCCGCCCGATGTGACATTGAGCCGGAAGGGGTCGGGCGTGAACCCGGCCGAGAGATTGTATTCTCCGGACAGCGCCCTCAGCGCCGGGTTCGGACGACCGCCGCCGCCGGAAGTGCCGCTGTTGTAGCCACCGCTGTTGTAGTCACCATCACCGAGCGCCTGGCTGTTCAGTTCAGTAATATAGAGCTGCGCCGAAGAGCCGTTGCCGCCATAGGCCCCGACAAAGACGTCATAGATCCCCGACCGGGGGTTCGGAATGGACATCAGCGGGTTGGTTCCGTTCCCGCTGTCGTCGTCGCAATACCAGCGACCGTCCGGCCCGTTGATGACCAGGGTCGTGTCGTTGGAACTGGTCACGCCAAAGATCAGCGGCAGACTGCCCGCGCTGTAATTCACCTCGAAGTCCGGCGAACGGGCGACCATGCCGACGCAGCCAGAGGCGATATTCGTCGCGTCCACCTCCCCGCCCGAGAAGATGTCGACGCGATAGGGATCGGGCGTGAACCCCGACCGCAGGGAGATTTCGCCGTAGGTGGCCCTTTGGCTCGTGTCCACCACCGGCGCATTGTATTTCTGCCCGCCGGACGGTGCCGCCGACGCCGTCCCTGCCGCCAGAATGACCCCCGCCAGGACGATTGCGCCCAGCGTCCTGTCCAGTTGAATATTGTGCATGTTCGGCCTCCGGTCCCCTCTGCGAAGGCTACCAGATATCATCGATCGCCTGATGACAACCGCCTGTCCGAAATCGTCAGGCGACGCGCCCGCCCGCCGCGCTGGCGGCGAAATAGCCGGCCGTCGCCGCAACGGTCGTCAGGAACGTCCCCCAGCACAGGTCGATGATGGTCAGTTTCGTCTGCCAGATCGCCAGTGTCGCCTGGTTGGTCAGGTCATAGGTGGCATAGGCCACGAACCCCAGAACCGCCCCGTTCAGCGCCGCCCGCTTCCAGCCGCCGTTCTCCAGCGCCGGAGCGATGGCCAGAAAGACGATGCCGCCGATGTAGATCAGATAGAACAGCACCGCCGCCGTCATGTCCGGCTTGGGGGCCATGATCGGGCCCAGCACTGGCTTGTAGAGCCGGTCCGTCATCGTCGACAGCCAGACGAAATCGACGGCGGCGAAGGCCACGCCCGTGCCGATATAGGCGGCGATCCATTTCAGCATCGGGCGATCCTCAGGCGGGTTTCAGACGATAGTGGGTGACGGCCCAGGTGCGGCCGTCGTCGTTTCCGAACAGGCCCGCCGTCGCCAGGTAGAACCGGCGCCAGCGACGGACCCACAGTTTCGCATTCTCGCGGCCATAGGTGTCCTGCATCAACTCCAGAACGCGATCCGGGTTGGCGTCCATATTGGTCAGCCAGTCCTCGGCGGTCCGGGCATAGTTCCCACCGTTCCACGTCCAGGTCTGCTCGACCTCGAACAGGTCGGGGAACTGGCGCAACAGATCCTGACTGGGCATTACCCCCCCGGTGAAGAAATGCTGGGCGATGAAGTCGCCATTGTCGGTGTGGTCGAACCGGTAGGGCGCGTCGCGGTGCGTGAAGATGTGGATGAACATCCGCCCGTCGGGCTTCAGCCAGCCCTTCGCCCGGGTCAGCAGGGCGCGCCAGTTGGCCATATGCTCGAACATTTCCACCGAAACGATCCGGTCATAGGTCCCGGCCGCCGGCGCATGGAAATCGTTCATGTCGCAGGTGATGACGCTGAGGTTGGTCAGCCCCTTCAGGCGCGCCTGCTCCTCGATATGGCCGCGCTGGCCATGGCTGTTCGATACCGCCGTGATCCGGCTGTTAGGATAGTGCTCGGCCATCCAAAGGCTGAGCGAGCCCCAGCCGCAGCCCAGCTCAAGGATGGTCTGACCGTCTTCCAGTCCGGCATGGGCGCAGCTCTCGGCCAGCGATTTCTCTTCGGCCTGGTCGAGGGTCTCGGCCCCGTTCCCGTAGAGACAGCAGGAATATTTCAGCCGTGCCCCCAGGCACAGCCGGAAGAACTCGGGCGGCAGCTCATAGTGCTGGTCGTTGGCGGCATCGGTGTGTTCGGCAATGGCGCGCTCGGCCATCTCCCGGGCGAAGCTGGCCGAATCATGCGGCCCGTCGCGATCCAGTTTCTTGCGTGCCTCCGTCACCAGGCTGGCGATCGCCGGCCGGGTCACGAAGTCGGGAAACGGCGCATCCTGAAGATGGCGAATGGCGACGTTTGCGATGTTCATTTTGGCGATCCTGAGATTGCGCGGCCGGGCGCGGACCCTTACCCCTGTCGGCAGGTGTAGCGGCTCCGCTTCGGAAGACCAGTCAGTTACGCGGGGTCGGGCGCGGCGGATGACCTCATCCGCGTCCGGGCCCGCACCGTAGATAATGCATCACCACCGCCTCTGGAGAGCGTATGAGCCCGCACCTGGTATCGCAGACCGCCACCTCCGGACAGCGCATCGCCGTAGTCGGCGCGGGCATCGCGGGCCTGTCCTGTGCCTGGTTGCTGTCGAAAGGCCACGACGTGACCCTGTTCGAGGCCGATGATCGCATCGGCGGTCACTCCAACACGGTCGAGGCCCCGTCCCCGACCGCGCCGGTCGCGGTCGATACCGGCTTCATCGTCTACAACGTCGACAACTATCCGAACCTGGTCGGGATGTTCGAGCATCTGTCGGTGCCCACCAAACCGGCCCATATGTCGTTCGCGGTCTCGATCGACGACGGCGCGCTGGAATATTCCAGCCACGGCCTCACCGCGCTGTTCGCCCAGAAGCGCAACTACGCCAGTCCCCGGTTCTGGCGCATGATCTCGGACCTGCTGCGCTTCCAGAAACAGGCTCCCCGCGACCTTGCCGAGATGGACCGCACCGGCGAGACCCTGCTGCAGTATCTGGAGCGCAACCGCTACAGCGACCTGTTCCGCGATGCCCACCTGCTGCCCCAGGCCGCCGCGATCTGGTCGTCCACGCTCGATCAGATGACCGGCTATCCGGCCGCAGCCTTCGTGCGGTTCTACATGAACCACAACCTGCTCACCTATGACCTTAAGCCCACCTGGCGCACGGTGGACGGTGGCAGCCGCGAATATGTCCGTCGCCTGCATGCCGACTTCGCAGGCCGCACGGTGACGCGGGCGGGCGTCACCGGTGTCGCGCGAGACGCCACCGGGGCCACGCTGCGCTTTGATGACGGCCGCAGCGAACGCTTCGATGCCGTCGTGCTGGCGACCCACTCCGACCAGGCCCTGCGCTTGCTCGACGCGCCCACGAGGCAGGAACAGCGCCTGCTCGGCGCGATCCGCTATCGCCCGAACCGGGCTATCCTTCACCGCGACACGGCCCTGATGCCGAAACGCCGCAAGGCCTGGGCGGCCTGGACGCACAAGGGCTATTCCGACCGCGCCGGCGAGGGCGGCGTCACCTACTGGATGAACGAGCTCCAGTCCCTGCCCGGCCCGCCCCTGTTCGTCAGCCTGAACCCGGCGAAGGACCCCGACCCCGCCCTGGTGCTGGGCGAATGGGACTATGAACACCCCGTCTTCGACACCGCCGCCGTCCGCGCGCAGAGCCAGCTCTGGTCGCTGCAGGGCGAGGGCGGTGTCTGGTTCGCCGGGGCCTGGTTCGGTTCCGGCTTCCACGAGGATGGCCTGCAGGCGGGCCTCGCCGTCGCCGAACAGCTGGGCGGCGTACGCCGGCCGTGGTCGGTCGCCAACGAAAGCGGCCGGATCGTGCTGGACGCGGCCCAGGTCGGCCTGTCCAGGGCGGCGTGACGACGAAGCGTCATTCCACCCCCGTCGGGGGTGGAGCAGACGAGCAGGGCTCGGCTGCGACGGGCACGGCGCGCCTTCGCGCGGTGACGGAGGGGGCCAACCGCACACTTCGGCAATTGAGGCCGACCCCCTCCACCACGACGCAAGCGCGTCGCGGTCCTCCTCCCCCAACGGGGGAGGAATTCAGTGCCCTCTACATCGGCGAGGTTGTCCACCGTCGCGTCCACGGCATCGACCATACCCTGCGCTACCGCCTCTACATGCTGCTGCTCGACATCGACGCCGCCGAGGACCGAATCCGCCCGCTGCGCTGGCTGACCAACGGCACCTTCGGCCTGATGAGCTGGCGCGCCCGCGACCATGGCGACCGCTCCTCCACGCCGCTGCGCACCCAGGTCGAGACCCACCTGTCCGCCGCCGGGATCGACATCGCCGGGGGCCCCGTTCGCCTGCTCTGCATGCCCCGCATCCTGGGCTACGGCTTCAACCCGCTGGCGGTCTATTTCTGCCATCGCCCGGAAGGAACCCTCGCCGCCCTGCTCTATGAGGTGACCAACACCTTCAACGAGCGCCATTCCTACCTGGTCGCCGTGCCCGCCGACGCGCCCCCCGGCCCAACCCGCCAGACGACGGAAAAGACCTTCTTCGTGTCCCCCTTCATGGACATGGACCTGACCTATGATTTCACCGTCCGTTCACCCGGCGAGGCCGTGTCCGTGGTCGTCGCCGTCCGCAGGGGCGACACGCCCATCCTGACCGCGTCCTTCGCAGGGACACACAGCCCCCTGACTGACGCGTCGCTGTTCGGTGCCTGGATTAGCCATCCGCTGCTGACCTGGAAGGTCATGTGGGGCATTCACTGGGAGGCGCTCAAGGGCATGATCAAGGGGGCGAGATATCGGAACCGGGGCAAGCCGCCGGCTCACCCGGTGACGCTCGGCGTTTCACGCCGGGGTTAGCATCATGGTCGGGTCAGCATCCTCCCCGTCGCGGGGCGATGGGGAGGTGGCGCGGCGCGCTTGCG
>JBBSCK010000062.1:0-15658 GCA_038250335.1 Caulobacterales bacterium | reverse complement strand
CTTGCGATCGCCGATCTTGAGGACCAGCACGACCAGCCGTTGGTCATGGAATCCGCACAGGATGCGATTATCGCCGACGCGATAGCTCCAGTAGGACTTCAGCGGACCGGTCAGGGCCTTCAGCGCGCCGGGCCGATACTCAATCGTCCAGGCCAAGCGCGTGTCTCACCTCTGCCTGGCTGTGGGCGCGCCCGTCGCCAAGACGGTGCCGTTCGGATTCGGCGGCGGCCTCGAAATAGTCCTCCAGTTCGTCGATGCCCATACGCATGAGTTCGGGATAGAACAGGCTCTTGGCAAAGCCCGTCTGCTCCGCCAGTCGGTCCAGCCGCAGATCGATCTCGGGGGGCACGTCGAGCGTCGTGGTCGTGCCTCGAACATAGCAAATCGGTCGGCGCGCCTCAACTCGCCAGCGCCGCACGCACGGCCGCCAGCCCGGCCTCGGCCTTTGATCCATCGGGCGCGCCGCCCTGGGCGAAATCGGCCTTGCCGCCCGCGCCTTGCCCGCCCATGGCCAGCACCGCAGCGCGGGCGAGGTCGGCGGCGTTGACGGTGGTTGTGATGTCCGAGGTCACAGCCACGGTGACCGCCGCCTTGCCGTCGGTGACGCCGATCAGGGCGACGACGCCCGAGCCGACCTGGGTGCGGAACTCCTCGGCCACGCCGCGCAGGCCCTTGCCGTCGACGCCGTCCAGCACGCGGGCGATCAGTTTGACGCCGTTGATCTCCTCGGGCGCGGCACTGGTCGAGCCGCCACCGCCGAGGGCAAGCTGCTTTTTCAGCTCGGCGACCTGTTTCTCCAGGACTTTGCGCTCAGCCGACAGCGCCTCGACCCGGGCGGGGACATCCAGCGGCTGGATCTTGAAGCTCTGGGCCAGGGATTTGGCTACCCCGGCCTGGGCCAGCAGGGACTGGCGCGCGGCCTCGCCGGTCAGGGCTTCGATGCGGCGGATGCCGGCGGCGATGCCGGTCTCGGACACGATCCGGAACAGGGCGATGTCGCCGGTGCGGGCCACATGGGTGCCGCCGCACAGTTCGACAGAATAGGGTGTGTCGTCGACCAGCGAGCGGCCGAGCGTAAGGACGCGGACCTCATCACCGTATTTCTCGCCGAACAGGGCGACGGCCCCGGCCGCGATGGCCGCCTCCGGTCCCATGAGCTGGGTGGTGGCGGGCAGGTTCTGGCGGATGACGGCGTTCACCTCGGCCTCGATCCGGGTCAGTTCGTCCTCGGTCAGGGGGGCGTTGTGGCTGAAGTCGAACCGCATGCGTTCGGCATCCACCAGCTGACCCTTCTGGGCGACGTGCGGGCCCAGCACATTCTTCAACGCAGCGTGGACCAGATGGGCGGCGGAGTGGTTGGCGCGGGTGGTCAGGCGGGCGTCCGGCGCGGCGCGCAGCTGGGCGCGGGTGCCGACGGACAGCCGGCCCGAGGTGACCGCGAGGGTGTGGGCATGGAGGTCGCCGGTCGGCTTCTGCACATCCAGGACGCGGGCCGTACCTCCGGGCCATTCGACCTCGCCGCGATCCCCGGCCTGGCCGCCGCCCTCGCCGTAAAAGGGCGTCTGGTCGAACAGGACCTCGGCCGTCTCGCCGGTTTCAACCGTATCGGCGGGCATGCCGTCCTTGAGGATGGCCAGCACCTCGCCCGAGCCGTCGACGGCATCGTAGCCGGTGAAGACGGTCGGCCCGAGGCGATCTTTCAGCGCCAGCCATTCGCCGGTCGAGGCGGCTTGGCCCGAGCCCTTCCAGTTGGCCTTGCCGCGCGTCTTCTGCTCTTCCATGGCGGCGTCGAAGGCATCGGTGTCGACGGTGAAGCCGCGCCGGCGGGCCTCGTCCTGGGTCAGGTCCAGCGGGAAGCCGTAGGTGTCATACAGGGCAAAGGCCGTCTGGCCGGGGATGACGCCGCCTTCGGACAGGTCGCGGGTGGCGTCTTCCAGCAGGCCCATGCCGCGCCCCAGCGTGGTGCGGAAGCGGATCTCTTCCTGTTTCAGCGTGTCCTCGATCGAGGCCTGGGCGCGCTTCAGTTCAGGATACGCCTCGCCCATCTGGTCGACGAGGGCGGGGACGAGCCGGTGCATCAGGGGATCGGCGGCGCCCAGCAGATGGGCGTGGCGCATGGCCCGGCGCATGATCCGGCGCAGGACATAGCCCCGGCCCTCGTTGGACGGCGTCACCCCGTCGGCGATCAGGAAGGACGACGACCGCAGGTGGTCGGCGATGACCCGGTGGCTGGGAGCCTGTGCGCCTGCCGCCCTGGTCGAGGTGGCGTCTTCGGACGCCGCGATCAGGGCCTTGAACAGGTCGATGTCATAGTTGGAATGCACCCCCTGCAGGACCGCCGCGATCCGCTCCAGCCCCATGCCGGTGTCGACGCTGGGCTTGGGAAGGTCGCGAACGATCTGATCGTTTTCCTTCTCGTACTGCATGAAGACGTTGTTCCAGATCTCCACATACCGGTCGCCGTCCTCGTCCGGCGAGCCCGGAGGTCCGCCCGGGATATGGTCGCCGTGGTCCCAGAAGATCTCGGTGCACGGCCCGCACGGGCCGCTGTCGCCCATGGCCCAGAAATTGTCCGAGCCGGCGATGCGGATGATGCGGTCCGACGGCAGTCCGGCGATCTTCTTCCACAGGTCGAACGCCTCGTGGTCGTCGATATAGACGGTTACGGTCAGGCGGTTGGGGTCGAGGCCGAAATCCCGGGTGACCAGGTTCCAGGCCCTCTCGATGGCGTGGTCCTTGAAATAGTCGCCGAAGGAGAAGTTGCCCAGCATCTCGAAGAAGGTGTGGTGGCGCGCGGTATAGCCGACATTGTCCAGGTCGTTGTGCTTGCCGCCGGCGCGGACGCATTTCTGGGAGCTGGTCGCACGCCTGTACGGCGGGGTGGCGGCCCCGGTGAAATAGTCCTTGAACGGCACCATGCCCGCATTGACGAACAGCAGGGTCGGATCGTTCTGGGGCACCAGCGGCGCAGACTGGACCTTCTGGTGACCGTCGGCGGCGAAATAGTCGAGGAAGGTCGTGCGGATCTGGTTCAGGCTGGACATGGCGGTGTTCGGTTTCGGGCGGGCAGCGATTGGGGAAGGGGCGTCATATAGGGGTTTGGCCGGCAATGCATCAGGCCCGGATCCGGCGGGCGGGGGCGGACGGCTGTTGCGGACATGGCGTCGCACGGCCGGGACGGCAGGCGGCCGAAGGGCTAGGATGGCACCATGGCCCCTCTGGAAGTCTGGTTTGACGGCGACTGCCCCCTGTGCCGCAAGGAAATCGCGCTGATGCGGCGGCTGGACCGGCGTGGCGCGATCCATTTCGTCGACGTCGCAACGGGGGAGGGGGCCTGTCCCATTGACCGCGCCGAACTGCTGGCGCGGTTCCATGCCCGCGAAAACGGGCGACTGGTTTCAGGGGCCGAGGCCTTTGCGGCGATGTGGCGGGTGATCCCGCTGCTCGCTCCGCTGGGGCAACTGGCCCGGAACCGGGCGGTGCTGGCCGGGCTGGAGCGGCTGTATCTGCTGTTTCTCAAGGTTCGCCCCGGGCTGCAGCGGGCGATGGGGCGGCGGGGCCCCGTCAGACCGTGATGGCCTGGGCGCCCGGCCGGGCCGCAGGGCTGGCGCAACTCGAAGCCTTCACGCCCCGGATGGGTCGGGCCTATTCGGCCAACCGGAACACGGATCTGGGGCCGGGCCGCAATGATCAGGTGTCGGGACTGTCGCCGTGGATCCGGCGCAGGCTGGTGACCGAGGAGGCGGCAGTGCGCGCTGCGCTGGAGGCCCACGGTCCGCGCGGGGCCGACAAGTTCGTTCAGGAGGTGCTGTGGCGCACCTACTGGAAGGGCTGGCTGGAGATGCGGCCGGAGGTCTGGACGCGGTTCGAGGTCGAACGGGCCCGCCTGCAGGCGGAGGGCGTGGCGGACACCGATGCCGTGCGGGCGGCGCAGCAGGGCCGGACGGGCATCGAGGGGTTCGACGACTGGGCGCGGGAACTGGTCGAGACCGGCTGGCTGCACAATCACGCCCGGATGTGGTTCGCCTCGATCTGGGTGTTCACGCTCGGGCTGCCCTGGGTTCTGGGGGCGGACTTCTTCCTGCGCCACCTGCTGGACGGGGACCCGGCCTCCAACACCCTGTCGTGGCGCTGGGTCGCGGGGGTGCAGACGCCCGGCAAGACCTATCTGGCCACGGCGGAGAACATCGCCCGGTTTACCGAGGGGCGGTACAGGCCCCGGGGTCTCGCGGCTGTGGCGACGGCCGTGGATGAGCCGCCCCCGCCAGAGGCCCGGCCCTTGCCGCCGGCGGCTGCCGCAACGCCCGACGGGCCGCACCTTCTGCTGATCACGGCCGAGGATCTGACGCCCGAGGACACGGTCGGGCCGTGGGAAATCTGCGGGGCGGTGTCTGCGCTGGAGCCCGAGGCCGGACGGTTCGCCGCGCCGGCGACGGCGTTTCTGGAGGGCGCGATGGCGGATACGGAGCATCGGGCCGGGGTGCGGTACCGGGTTCCGGTCCGGCGGCTGCGGGCCCTCACCGGGCCGGGTCTGGTCGAGGCGTCCCTGGCGGCTGGAGCCCGGGGCATCGTCACCCCGTACGCTCCTGTCGGGCCAACGGCCTCGGCTCTGGTCGAGGCGCAAGCGTTCATTGAGGCGGCGGGTCTTCATCTGGTGAGAGTCCGTCGTCCCTGGGACGAGGCACTGTGGCCCCAGGCCAGCCGGGGGTTCTTCCCCTTCCGGGAGCGGGCCGAACCCACGCTCAGGACGCTGGGATTGCCGGTGTGAAAAAATAGGGCCGCCCGGGACTTGCCCGGGCGGCCCGGCTCCATCCGGTCCGATCCCCGCGGGGGTCGGTGGCGGGTCGCGCAGACCGGCCGGATGGAGTGTCGGTGCCATCCTCCGCCGATGATGGGGGCTCGACGTGACGGCGGTGTCCAGGGCTGGCCCCCTCCACCGCATCGCGGTCCCCCTCCCCCGGCGGGGGAGGATTGCTGGAATGTGCACTCGCCAAAAAAATCGAGTGCAGATCGTGCACAAATGTAAGGTTAGCCTTCCAGATCCTGACCTTCGTCCGGCTCGGGGGCCCCCAGCAGTTCCTCGGCGATCTTGGACGTGGACTTGCGCACCTTGTCCTCGATGGCGTCGGCCATGTCCGGGTTGGCCTTGAGGAAGGCGCGCACGTTCTCGCGGCCCTGGCCGATCCGGGTAGAATCATAGCTGAACCACGATCCCGACTTCTCGATGATCCCGGCCTTGACCCCCAGATCGATGATCTCGCCCAGTTTGGAGATGCCCTCGCCGTACATGATGTCGAAGATGACCTCGCGGAACGGCGCGGCGACCTTGTTCTTGACCACCGTGACCCGGGTCGTGTTGCCCACGACCTCGTCGCGGTCCTTGATTGCGCCGGTGCGGCGGATGTCGAGCCGGACCGAGGCGTAGAATTTCAGCGCATTGCCGCCCGTGGTCGTCTCGGGCGAGCCATACATGACGCCGATCTTGTGCCGGATCTGGTTGATGAACAGCACGATGCAGTTGGACTTGGAGATGGAGGCGGTCAGTTTGCGCAGTGCCTGGCTCATCAGACGGGCCTGAAGACCCGGCAGGCTGTCGCCCATCTCGCCCTCGATCTCGGCGCGGGGCGTCAGGGCGGCGACCGAATCGATCACCACGATGTCCACGGCCCCCGAGCGCACCAGGGTGTCGACGATCTCCAGCGCCTGCTCGCCCGTGTCGGGCTGGGACACCAGCAGGTCATCCAGGTTGACGCCCAGCTTCTGGGCATAGCCGGGATCGAGCGCGTGTTCGGCGTCGACAAAGGCGGCGGTGCCGCCGGCCTTCTGGATCTCGGCCACCGTGTGCAGGGCCAAGGTCGTCTTGCCCGAACTCTCGGGGCCGAACACCTCGATCACCCGCCCGCGTGGCAGGCCGCCGATGCCGAGCGCCATGTCCAGGCCCAGCGAGCCGGTAGACACCGAGGGGATCACGTCGGCGACCCCGCCCTTGCCCAGTTTCATGACCGAGCCCTTGCCGAAGGCGCGGTCGATCTGCGCGATCGCCGCCTCCAGTGCGCGCTGCTTGTCGCCGTCGTCCTTGCCCACCAGTTTCAATGCCGCCTGCGATGCCACCTTGCCACTCTCCCTTGCCATGATTCCCGTTGAGACCCTGGGGAGAGGCCCGCCTTCGGTCCGATGACCGTGACCCGCTCCCTGTGAGAGCGGACAGTACACGATTTGTTCCCGTTGCCAATATGTTCTTTTTAGCCAGACGGAAGAAGACGGCCGAGCGGGAGTCGGCACAGCCAGCAGGGTTCATCCGGCGGTGGGTCGCGCGCAGCATCAGTCGGAGGGGGTCTCGCGACCCGGCCGGGCTTCTGTACGCAGGGCATCGCGGAAGCGTTCGAGCCTGTCGCGATAGCCATCGGCGTCGCCATAGTCGGCGAAGGCCTGATAGCGGATGTGCGGTGCGGTGACCTTCAGGGCATGCTTGATCGGACACCAGTATTGTTCGGTCCGGCTGGCGATCTCCCGAACATAGGCGATGACGCCATTGGCGTATTCGCAGAACCGGCAGTTCAGGGCCTCGATCCGGTTCAGATAGCGCAGCTTGCTGCGATCGAAGACGAGATAGTCCCGCCTTGCCACGCGGGGCAGGCGATAGGCCCGAAAACAGACCGCCTGATAGATCGAGGCCCACAGGTCGATGAGGGCGATGGGAAGGATCAGGGAGTAGATCACCGGTGCCGTCAGCACCGTCAGGATCGGCGCCGCTTTCAGGAATGACGACACGCTCATGCGCAGCCGGCTGTGCTCAAGGGTGACGCCATGCTCGAACTCGACGAGGCCCTCATGCAGCCGCCAGCCAAGATCCTTGCGCCGCCTGAAAATCTCCCGATCGAGTTCGCCCTGAAGCCGAACGATCTCGCCCGCCAGTTCTTCAATTCGGTGCGTCATGTCATCCTGGCTGACGTTGGGGGAATGAGATGATCTGATCCGTCATCGGCGGCGGCGGCAAGAGGCGACCTCTGCGGGTGTCCGCGCCTCCGGACCCGCACTGCCGTCTCACAACCACGGACGGGTCGGATCGTGACCGCGACACCCATGCGGGGATCGGTATCGAAAGCAGAGCCTTGTCAGCTTTGACCCACCCGCTGATTCCAAGCCATTTCGAGGGCGATCCGTCGTGGAATCCCGATCGCCCGGGCCCGCGGTCGAGACGGTCGGTCTTCAAGCTAACCAGCCTTCCGGCGGCGTGCCGATGGAGGTCCCGTTCCGGACGCCGTTTCACACCAGAATAAAGCGTCCCGCCATCATCGACGCAAGAACGATCAGGATGAAAACCCAGAGCGCGAATATGCCGCCCGTCAACCGCCAGTTCCGGGGTGGCAGGCCTTGCAGCAGGAGCATCACTATGCCCGCGACGTTGATGCAAACGAAGTTGACCGTAAACAGGAACAGGGCGTTTGCGCTCGCCACCGGGTAACCCGCGCCCGCATAGATACCGGCAGCAGACAGCGGGGGGACAAGCGCCACAGCGACCATCACGCCGACCAGCGACACCGAGGCTCCCCGACTGAAGGCCAGCACGCCGGCCGCGCCAGAGGCCAGTGCCAGGGCGATATCGGCTGGCTGGACGGTTGTTCGACTTTGCAGCTCTGGAACAAGCGGATCGATATCGACGATATACCCGACGGCCAGTCCCATCAGGACCGCAAGCACGCATCCGATAAAAAGGGTCGCGATCGACTGCTTTCCGAGCTTCCAGTTCCCGACCGTGGCGGCCAGGGCAATCCCCATGGTGGGGCCAAGGAGCGGAGCGATAATCATCGCGCCGATAACAACAGCTGTCTGACCACTCTGCATGCCCAGGCCGGCGATGATTGAAGATAGAGCAACCGTCAGCAGGTAGGTCGGACGGACATGAAGGCTTTCCTGGATATCGTCATAGATCTCGTCCGTGCTGATGCGGTCGCGACTGAAGAAGCGTTCCAGTTCATTTGGAGGTGACGCACCCCCGGGCTCGAGCAGTTCCGTTGCCGCACTTTCCGCTACTGGTGGGATAACGGCATCGAGTTTTGAAACAAATGCGACAAATGTGGGAATTGTTCCAAAAGTCCGATTGAGATCAATAAGTAATCCTTCTGTGTATCTCTGCTGAACGATACAGGAGTATTTTTCCTGTCCGCCTGATACGTTCTCTCGCCAAAAACGTCGACAGTGAAGCGGCAATATCTCTTCAAGCCGGCCGATCTCGACATCAGGCAGGTAGATTTCGACAAGTCGGGCTGCCATCGGACTTCAGCTCATTGTTGGGGGCCCCGCTGATCGTAGCGGAAGTGCGGTCAAGAAGTTATCCCGGCCCAGCCGGGAAGTGCCCTCGGCTATCCCCTCGACGCTCGGGCGCGTGCCGGGCACCTGAGACCGAAAATGACGTAGCCTCCCCGCTCACCGGCGTGCTTTCTTTCGCTGGTGCCGCATCGGGCGATCTGGAGCTTTTGGCCGGCATGGGACTGTTCCAGCGGATCTTCGGCAAAGGCGGTCGGCCGGTGCTGAAAGAGGTCGCGGCCCTGCTCGGGGAACCGCCGTCTCCCGGTCTGGCCAGTGCGGTCGGAGAGATCGAAAAAGTTCTGACCCACGAGAGGGTGGGGCCCGGGCTCGCGATCCTGCGGCCGCGGCTGATCCTGATTTTCGCTCGCCAGTCCGCCGACGCGACGATGCGGCTGTCCTCGGGGCACTGGACATCCGACCGGGGCCACAACGTCGGCATGGACGTCCTGCGCGCCCAGGGGCTGGCGCTTGTGGCCTTCCTCGCCGTGCTGGACCGCAGACCCCGGTCGAAGCGGCCCCTGCTGGAAGCAGCGGTGGCGATCGAGGCCCTGACGACCGACTGGCGAGCCGCACCGGGTGACCCGGACGGCTACGGGATCGCCACGCTGCACGAGATCCGGCGCGACATCGCCGACCTGATCTAGAATCGAGGGCTGCCCCTACTCCTTCAGGTGCGCATCCAGCAGCGCGTACCAGCTGGCCGAGAGGCGTTCGAACTCGGCCGGGCACTGTTCGGCGCGCTCGGGCGTCAGCCATTCCTCTTCCAGCAGGCTGGCGTATTTTTCGGTGTCGGACCCGTAAACCAGGCAGGTCAGTGTGTAGTAGCGCTGCTGGCTCAGGCTGTGGTGCCCGGCCAATTGGCTCTCTTCCACCGCGGCAGCCTGGTCCGGATCGGTGTAGAAGCTGAGCGCACCCGCGATGGCGGACTGCTCGCCGTCGTCGCCGTCGATCAGCCACCAGGCGGCGAGACTGTCGACGGTGTCCTCCTCGCGCCCGGTGAAGGGGATTTCCAGCACGTCCACCAGGGCGTGGCCGACCTCGTGGAAGACCGTAAACATGAAGGAGCCCGCCACCGCGTCCTCGACCTCCGCCTCGGTGTTATAGTAGGCGGCGAAGACCTCGCGTTCACCTTCGAACATCTCGATGCAGATCTGGATCTCGCGATCCGCTGGGATATAGAAGGCGTTGTTCTGGCCGCATTCGGCGAAGCGCATCCCGATTTCGACCGGCAGGATCAGGCTCGCGTTCAGGACATCGGCGACGTCCTCCAGCCAGCGCTCTTCGGACAGCTGGGCGGCCAGTTCCGTATAGGTGTCGCTCTCCAGCACGGCGGGGCGGACGACGAAGTTGCCGACGTCCTCAGAGGCTGCCGCTGCAGGGGCCGAGCAGCCTGCCGCCAGCAGGGCGGTTGCGACCACGGCGAACGACAGGGCGCGCAGGCTTGCCGATGTGTTGATTACCGTCATTCCTCACTCCCCGATCTAGCAAGCGTTGCAGTATAGCGCCCGTCGTGGTCGTGACAATGCCGGGTCAGGTCCCGTCAGCGCGGCTCCCCGGCGCTCGCTCAGGTGGGTCCGCCCGCGACCGGCGGGGGCGGGGGCTCGGCGAAACGGGCCGTCATCGACAGGCCTGCCGCCAGGATCAGACAGGCTGCCGCCCCGGCCGCCAGGGTCGGACCGGCCTTCAACGGCGCGAGAGGTCGCGCCAGCAGAAGCGCCAGCAGACCCATCAGCGACAGCACCCCCGGCAGGTCCATACCGACGCCCAGGAAGACCGGATGGGCCAGGGTCACGATCCAGGCCCCGCCGAGGACCGTGGCGATCGCCGCAGGGGCGAGGGCGCGCGGGGTCTCCAGCCGGGCTCCGGCGAGGGCGCAGGCCGCCGCCGCGAACGCCGCCAGCAGACCCGGCCAGACCAGGATCAGCGCCGCCTCGGGGGCTGCCGCCTGGGCCGCGCACCCCAGCACGAAGACCAGGGCAATCAAACCGAGCCACCCTCCCCAGACGGTGTGTGGTGCGGCGCGGGACCAGAGCGAAAGCGCGAGAGCGACCACTCCGGCCCCCAGCACGATCGGGTCAAACCCGCCGAGCAGCAGGCTGACCGCCACGGCCACCAGCACCACGCCGGACAACAGCCGGGGGCCCAGCGCAGCGCGTCCGGCGAGGGCGGCCAGCGCCACGGCCAGTACGGCCAGCACCGCCCCCGCCTCCATCCACGGCAGGCGGCGCAGCAGGGTGTAGTAGACCTCGGCCGACTCGGCCCGGGCCGACATGGGTCCGGCCAGGATCCGCACGCCGTGGGTCACGACCACCCCCATGGCCAGCATCCACACGCCTGACAGCAGGCCGCGCCCGACGTCGGCCGCCTCAAGCCGCGTGGCATGGCGCGCACCCCAGGCGGCGAAGGCCCCGAGGGCGGCGGTGATGGCCAGAAGCGTCCAGCCGAGCCCGGTAGAGTGGCTGATGAAGACCCGCCCCAGATAATCGCCATAGACCAGGTTCTCGCCGCGCACCGGCAGGGCCTCGGCGCGGATCAGGGCATCCGTCGTTTCCAGCGCCTGGGAGCCGATATGCTGGACCGCACCCTGGTCCAGATTCTGCGGCGTGTCGGTGGGCGAGTGATACTGCGCCGGCCGGCCGATGAAGGCGAAATTGACCCCGGCAATCCCCCGGTTCTTGGGGATGGTGAAGTCGGTGCCGTTGGGCATGTTCTCATAGACGAAAATCGACAGGGCGGTAGAACTGGCCCCGCCGTCGGCCCGCACCGCCGCCCGGGTGAACAGCCGGATGGTTTCGGCATTGCCGCGCCCGGTCTCGAACATCATGGCCCGGCCGCCGCCGCCCCGCGCTTCCAGATTGACCACCGCCCCGATGCGCTCGCGCAGGGGATGTTCAGAAAAGAAGATGCGGGCCCCGTCCAGATTCAGTTCCTCGGCGTCGGTCAACAGGACCACCAGGTTGCGGTCCCCGACGCCCCGCGCCTTGATGGCCCGCACGGCCTCCAGAACCGCTGCGACGCCGGCTCCGTCATCGGCGGCACCGGGCGAGTTCCAGCTGGTGTCATAGTGGGCCATGATCAGCACCGCCGCCGCCCGTGGATCCCGTCCGGGCAGAACGCCGACGATATTGACCGCCTGGTTTCCCGCCGCCGCCGGGTCGCCGCCCCAGCGGGTCAGTTTCGCAACTGCCTCCGGTGACAGGGCCCCGGCCTGCAGGGCGGGATTCAGCCCCAGGGCGGTCATCCGCCCGAACAGCACATCGCGCACCCGGACGTGGTCGGCCGAGCCGACCGGGTGCGGACGGGCCGCGATCATGCGCACATCGTCCATCGCCCGGGCGGCGGAAAACTGGATCGCCGGCGTCTGCATCCCGCGCGGCGCGGGGACCTGCAGCGCCCAGACGCCGATCAACAGCGCGACCGCCAGAGAGCCGAGAAACAGCGCCCACCGCATCATGATCCCCTTCGACTCTGACGCGACCATAGGGGGGTGGGACACGCCCTGTCGACCGGGATCACGCCGCGCGGCTGAGGGCCGAGGGGGCCTTGACGAACAGGCCGGGGCGGCCGCCGACGGGCCGGAAGGCGATGGTGTCGCCGTCGATCCGCTCGTCAGTCCCAAGGACCAGGACGCCGTCGTCGACCAGCCGCCGCTCCAGACCGTCGACGACCTGGCCGCGCTTTTGCGGATCCATGTCGCCCAGGACGTGGCGGCAGAAGATGACGTCGAACCGGGCGGCATCCACGGGCGCATCCATCAGGTTGTGGCGGGCGAAGCGGACCGCGTCGCGCAGCGCCGGCCGGGTCACCCAGGCGTCGTCGGCGCGATCGAACCAGCGCAGCATGGTGCGGGCCGACAGGCCGCGCTGGATCTCGAAAGCGCTGAACACCCCCGAGCGGCCGCGCTCGACGGCGCGCTGGGACAGGTCGGTCGCGATGATCTCGACATGGGTTCCCGTGTCGAGGGCACCGATGGCCAGGGAGTAGGCTTCCTGCCCGGACGAGCAGCCGGCCGACCAGACCCGGACCAGTCCGTCGGGTCGCGCCCGGGCGATGGCGGGGAGCAGTTCGGTGGCGAAGGTGTCGAACATCGCCCGGTCCCGCCGGAACCAGGTTTCGGGGTTCAACAGGGCCTCGATCACGGCCCAGCCGAGGCTGGCCACCGGCCTGGTCCAGAGCGTGCCGAGCATGGCCTCGACGGTGTCGAATCCTTCACGCCGCGCCACCGGGGCCAGGCGATGCTCGGCAAGGTTGATCCGGTCGCGACCCAGCCGGAAGCCGGCGCGCGAGGCCATCAGGGCCTGCAGGCGATCAAAGTCTTCCTGGGTCATGACGCGGATACGGCGAGGGTCATGGTCGGCTTCAGACGGCTCCCACTTCGGACAACTTGGAGTGGAGAATCTCGCTGTCGAACGGCTTCATCACATAGTCGTCCGCTCCGGCTGACAGGGCCTCGGCGATACGGTCGGGGGCGGTCTCGATGGTGCAGAACAGGACCTTGGGGCGGTCGCCTCCTGGCGTGGCGCGCAGGCGCCGCAGGAAGGTCAGCCCGTCCATGACCGGCATGTTCCAGTCCAGCAGGATGACGTCGGGCATCAGCCCGGCGCAGTGAGACAGGGCCTCGATGCCGTCGGCGGCCTCGTCGACCTCGAAGCCGAGGCCTTCCACGATGCGTCGCGCGACCTTGCGGATGATCCGGCTGTCGTCAACGATGAGGCAGGTCCGGACATCCAAGATGGTCGTCTCCCGGCGGCTGGACTCAGCCACTGTTGCGAGGGGTCAATATCGCCGTTGGGCGGTTAACGAGGCGTTGGGATTTGCCATTAAGACGGCATCCGGGCGGTCAGGGCGACCTCTCCAGCCACAACCGTGACGTCGAGGCTGCCGCCGGCCTGCTGCACCGTCAGCCACAGCCAGTAGGGTTGGACCCACTGGCCGGCGAGACCCTCGGTCAGGCGCTCGCCGGTGAGGCCCACGGTCGCCTCGGGCTTCAGCCGTGCACGCGCCCCGCGCGCCGCGCCTTCGATCACCAGCGCCCCGGCCTCGCGCCGGCTGGAGACGGTCGCCACACCCCCGGACGGCAGGGCTGCCACCGTCAGATAGGCCAGGTTCGCCAGGGTTCGCGCCTGCACCTTGCTCAGGTCGCCGTCGTCCAGATGCCAGTCCAGCGTCGCCCGTCCGCCCTCGATCACGCCGTCAACCAGCCCTTTCAGTTCGGCCCCGGTGAACCGCTCGCTGGTCGTCGCCGCACCAAAGGCCACGCGGCAGAACTGGACCAGGGCCACCATCTTGCGGGCGCTGTCGGTGATCAGGTTCATCGCATCGTCGCGCATGTCCTGGGCCGTCGGGTCGTTGAGCAGGTCCAGGCCCGAGACGATCGCGCCGGAGGGGCTGATGAAGTCGTGGCACAGTTTGGCCGCGATCAGACTGGCCAGCTCCGGCCCGTCCATGGGCAGGTCGGCGGGCTCGATCCGGATCTGTTCGGCGGCGTCGGTCATGCGGGAATCCGGCTGGGGTCAGAAATCGGGCGCAGGCTGCGGTGATTTGCGGTTTCGCGAAACCGCCCCCGATCGGCTATTGCGCGTCCCTCCCTGCAGGCGGGTGATCTTCTCCGAAACCGCCCACACTTTTCGAGACCACGCCGGATGACCGACAGACTGACCGCCGACCTCGCCTCGGGCGCGCTCCACGACACGCTCGCAGACATCGCCGAGGCGGCCTCACAGCTGATCCTGCCCTACTGGCGGGCCGACGCCGAGGTGTTCACCAAGAGCGACGACAGCCCCGTCACCCAGGCGGACCAGGCGGCCGAGCAGCTGATCCTGGCGCGACTGTCGGCCCTGTACCCCGAGGTCCAGGCGGTGGCGGAGGAACAGTCCGAGGCCGAAGGCAAGCCCGACCACGCCGCCGACCGGTTCTGGCTGATCGACCCGCTGGACGGCACCCGGGGCTTTGTCCAGGGCAAGGAGAGTTTCACCGTCAACATCGCCCTGATCGAGGGGACGCGCCCGACCGCCGGCGTGGTCTCGGCCCCCGCGACGGCGACTACCTGGCGCAGCGCGCCCGGCGGCGGGGCCCAGATGCGCCGCTTCGGCGAGGCCTGGCGCGCTATCCGGGTGCGCAACCGCCCGGATGAGGGGGTCGCCCTGCTGAGCCACAGCGTCACCGACGAAGAAGCCACCCGCCTCGCGTCCCGCTACGGCTGCACCCGGTGGCAGGGGACCGATTCCTCGCTCAAATTCTGCCTGATCGCCGAGGGGCGGTTCGACGCCTATCCCCGCACCGGCCCGACCTCGGAATGGGACACGGCGGCCGGGCAGGCGGTGCTGGAAGCGGCGGGCGGCCGCGTTCTGGCCCCCGACGGCTCGGCTTTGGCCTATGCCAAGCCGGGCTTCCTCAACGGGCCGTTCGTGGCGATGGGCGGGTAGCTTGCCGTAAAGCGGACCCTGCCAAGGGCTGTTCGGGGTGGGAAGTGGACCTAGCTTCGAGGCGACATATGCAACGCCAACATGCGCCACGCACCCCCTCGGTTCCGGTAGGTTGCCGTGTACCGCAGGCGGGACACCGTTGGTTCGGCTGTATCTGAAGCGAATCTCAGTTCTGTGGTCGCGAAGACGACGGCGACATCACCTTGCACCAAAACGGTTCTCTCGCTGATGGTTTGACCAACCATGTTCAGTCGCAGGATGCTCGCGACAAATGCCTCCTTGCCCACGGTCGTCCCGTCATTCCGATTGAGCGCGAACTGATCGTCCACGATCCGGCGCAGCGCCAGTTCATCGCGGCTGAGTTCGGCCACGACATATGCGTCTTCAACCGCAAGAACTGCTTGAGCGTCCGCCGAATGATTCTGCGCTGTAGCGGGGGCTGCGACCGCCCAAACACATAACGCCGCCGCAAGAATCGTGATCGCTCTCATGCCGATTGTCCTACGCCATTGAGGGCGATCTTGCTGCCATCGCGCTGTGTCCGCAACGGGTCGGCTCCCGCTATTCGCCCTATGCCGGAAAGCAGACCATCACCGATCCGCCACGGAGCGGACTTCGGCCATGTCGATGCGGGGCTGTTAGAGGACAATGCGAAACTTGGCGACCCGCTACTCCGGTCGAGGCATTTGGGTAATGTGCTTTCTAAAGTTGATCACCGTTCCAACCATCGCGTCGGTGACAACGAACGCAATCGGAAGCCCCGGCTCAACGTCGAGCACAACACGCGCGGTATAGCCGCGAGACCGGAGAAACTCCGCCGCCTCCCGTGCGCTCGCCTCGGGATCTGTGGCGACCAGCCCGATGCTGGCGCTTGCAAACCCGAGCTTCTCGGACACTTCTGGCGGAGAGAAGTTGATGATCGT
>JBBSCK010000061.1:0-15818 GCA_038250335.1 Caulobacterales bacterium | reverse complement strand
GCCGGCGCGCGGGCCGTCCAGATCGACCTCGACGATCTCGAGCGGGCGTCTGGCCTCGAAGGCGACGGCGGCGCGGGTTTTCATGGTCGGCGACTCCCTGGAGCGGACATCTAGCGGGCGTCGGACCTCAGGTCACGAGGCCGGTTTGGCAAATGTGCACGGTCAAAAAACGGAGTGCACACCGTGCACATTGTGAACGTTCGTCGGAGGCGACCGGCGCAAGACCGCCAAGACTACGGCACCGATACGTCAGGATCGGACGCAGGACCCTCGGTCGAGGCACGCTGTTTCGCCAGCCGCTCCAGCACCCGTCCCCTGCCCTTCGACAGGCCGTGGATCACCCCGCGAAAGGTCGCAACCTCCTGCTCGGAAAAGGCCGACCGGCCCAGCATGACGCGCAGGTTCTGCACCATTGACGGCCGCTTCTCGGGCGGATGGAAGAAACCCCCCTCGTCCAGCTCGCGCTCCAGATGCTCGTACAGGCCCTGCTGCAGCGCGCCGGGCGCAGGCGGGTCGCCCTCGCGAAAGTTCGGCGGCGGGGCGTCCAGAACCATCGTGCGCCATTCATAGGCGGTGATCGCCACGGCCTGGGCCAGGTTCAGGCTCTGGTGGCGCGGGTCGATGGGGATGGTGACAATGCCCTGGCAAAGGGCGATGTCCGAGGTCTCCAGCCCCGCCCGCTCGCTTCCGAACAGCAGCCCGACCGCCAGCCCGGAGGCGGTGTCGTCGTAGAGAATCCGCGCCGACTCCCTCGGTGTGCGCACCGGCTGGCGCGTCTCGCGTGGCCGGGCTGTGGTGGCGAAGACGGTGTTCAGGTCGGCGATGGCGTCGGCGACGCTGTCGAAGACCTGGATACCGTCCAGCACCCAGTCCGCCCCCGAAGCCGTGGCCCAGGCGCGCTCCTGCGGCCAGCCGTCCCGGGGGGTCACCAGCCGCAGCCGGTCGAGGCCGAAGTTGGCCATCACCCGGGCCACCGCGCCGATGTTTTCGGCCATCTGCGGCTTGTCGAGGACGACGACGGGGGGGGCAAGGGTGGTCATGTTGTCAACGCACTAAACCTCCGCTCATCCCGGCGAAAGCCGGGATGAGCGGATCAACGGACTCAGTCCTCGCCGACCATGGCCAGCCAGGGGTCGGCGGTGCCGGCCTCGACGTCCGCGACCTTGACCGCCGGCCAGCCGATCGACTGGGTTCCGGCGTCGCGCCAGGCCAGGGTGACCAGGTCGCGCAGCTCCGCTGCAGCGGCGGCCAGCCGGGCCGTGGCAAAGGCCGTACCGCGCGCGTCCACCTCGCGGAAGCCTCCGTCCTTCTCCAGCCGATAGAAGGGGATGACCTGGCCCAGGGTGGTGTTGAGATAGGTGGCGGTGCGCGCGCGCAGGTCAAAGCCATCAAGGGCCGGCGGGGGCATCGCGGCCTCGACGGCATCGAGGCGCGTCGCGCGCCGGATGAAGGCCCCCTCGAACGCCACGTGGGTCTGGCGCGAGGTGGTGAAGCCTTCCGGGTTAGGGGTGTTCCGGTCCCAGCCGTTGTAGTGGATCGACAGGTGGTGCGGCTGCGAACCGTCGCCGACGAAGTGCGACAGATAGCCGATGTCGCGCAGGATCAGGGCCTCGCGCCGCAGCCGGTCCTCACGGTACCAGGCGCGCTTGCCCGGATCGGCCTCGCGCGCCTCGGCCGCATTCAGTACCCGCCAGGTGGCGAAGTCGCGGGCCAGCTGCTGATAGCCGTCCATGATCGCATAGGGCAGATAGCCGGCATCATTGACCTCGATCCCGGCCGCCAGAAGCTGCGCGTCATATTCGCTCTTGAGCACCGGCAGGGCGTCCAGCGTCGGACCGGCCGCGTTCATCACATGGCCGGCGTCATCCAGATCGACGAAATGGGCCGTGTCGCGTTCGCGGTCGTGGGGCTGGCCGGCACCCTTGGTGCGGTCGGGCTCGCGCGACAGCTCGCCGATCTCGGCGACGGCCCCCGGCTGACGCAGGAAGGCCGGAAGCTCGCCGGGCAGGGCGCGCATGGCCGCCACGCCGATGGTCCGGTGGCCGGTCGCACCCCAGGCGTCCACGGCGGTGGCAGTCGCCAGTACAGCCGTACAGACCAGTCCGAGGGCCGAGGCGGCGAGGACGAGACGCTTCATGGCGATTCCTTTGCGCGGGCGTGGCCCGCCGGTTAGATCCAGGCGGCGATGGCGTCCAGCGGCTTCTTGGCGAGGGCCGCGACCGGCACCGTGGCGTTCTGCGCCGGATGGCCCGCGACCAGCAGCAGGAAGGGCTTTTCGTCCGCCGGCCGGCCGCAGATCTCGCTGAGGAAACTCATCGGCGCGGGGGTGTGGGTCAGGGTGGCCAGGCCCGCCTCATGCAGGGCCGCGATCAGCAGACCCGTGGCGATGCCGACGCTTTCGGACACATAGTAGTTCTTCTTGTGGTCGCCCGGCCTCGGCCCGCCCCGCTTCTGGGCGAAGATAGCGATCAGGATGGGCGCGACCTCAAGGAAGGCCTTGTCCGGATCGGTACCCAGAGGGGCCAGGGCGTCCAGCCATTCCTGCGGAGCCTTTGACGCATAGAAATCGCGTTCCTCGGCCTCGGCCGCCGCGCGGATTCTCTCGCGGGCCTGCGGACTCTCGATGACCGAGAAGAACCACGGCTGGTGATTGGCCCCGGAAGGTGCGGACCCTGCCGTCAGGATCGCGGCCTCGACCACCCGGCGGTCCACCGGCCGGTCGGAATAGTCGCGCACGGTGCGGCGATGGGCCATGCGATCCCGGAAGGCCTCGATCCGGGCCAGCCGGTCGTCGGGCGCGATATCGGCATAGCCGCTGAGAGGCTTCGAGGGGTGATCGCGCATGGCCCCGATCTATACCGTCACGGGCCGGATCGCCACGGTGCTCCAGGCCCGTCCCCGCCGAGCCTCAGTAGCCGCCGGCGCGGGCCAGTCGCTCGGCGTGGAAGCCGGCGTCGCCCAGGAGCTCGTTCAGGACCCGCACCCGCTTCATGTAGAGGCCGACGTCGTATTCGTCGGTCATGCCCACGCCGCCGTGCATCTGGACCGCCTCCTGCACCGCCAGTTCGGCGACCTTGCCGGCCTTGGCCTTGGCCACGGAGACGGCAAGGTCGGCCCTGGGTGCGCCGGCGTCGAGGCGCTGGAGGGCCCCCATCACCGCCGCCCTGGCCAGTTCCAGCTCGGTGAACAGATGGGCGGCACGGTGTTGCAGCGACTGGAACTCGCCGATCGCCTTGCCGAACTGTTTGCGGGTTTTGAGGTAGTCGACCGTGACGAGGAAGGCCTGGTCTCCGGCACCGGTCAGGCAGGCGGCGGCGCAGGCGCGGCCCAGATTCAGCGCGCCTTCCAGCGCGGTCTCGCCGCCGTCGACGGCTCCGATGACCGCGTCCGCGTCGACCTGCACGTCGGTCAGGGTGATACGGGCGGCATTGTGGGCATCGACCATGACCGTACGCTCGATCTCGACGCCCGAGGTCTTCGGGTCGACCAGGAACAGGGTGACCCCGGTCTCGGTCTTCGCCGCCACGATCAGGGCGTCGGCGATATGGCCGTCCAGCACAAAGCCCTTGGCCCCGTTCAGTTTGAAGCCGTTGCCGCTGCGTTCGGCCGTGGTGGCGATGCGCGACGGCTGGTGTTTGGGGCCCTCGTCCAGCGCCAGCGACAGGATGGCCTCACCGGCGGCGATCTTCGGCAGCCATGCGGCCTGCTGCTCGGCAGAGGCGGCGTCCATCAGGATGCGGGCGGCCAGAAGGCTGGAGCCGAAGAAGGGCGACGGCGTCAGGGTGCGGCCCAGCCCCTCGGCCACGATGCCCGCCTCGACGGCACCAAGGCCGGAGCCGCCGTGTGCCTCGGGGATGATGACACCGGCAAAGCCCATCTCGCCGAACGATTTCCACAGGGTGCGGGAAATGCCGTCGGCGTCGTCGCTGTCGCGCAGGCTGCGCAGGTGGGCGATGGGCGCATTTTCGGCCAGGAAGCCGTCGGTGGCCTCCTTCAGCATAGTCTGCTCTTCGGTCAGGATCAGGGGCATGGGGGTCTCCGGTCGGTGGGGCGGCAAGAGCCCCTCCACCACTTCGTGGTCCCCCTCCCCATCGCCAGGCGGCGACGGGGAGGAGACGGTTGGGTCGTCCGTCTCCGCCCTGTTCGCGCAGCGAATGGGGAGGTGGCGCGGCGCGGTTTCGCGCCGTGACGGAGGGGTTCTTAAGCCCCCGGCAGCTGCAGCAGGTGTTTGGCGATGATGTTGAGCTGGACCTCACTGGTCCCGCCCTCGATGGAATTGGCCTTGGTGCGCAGCCAGTCGCGGGCGGCGGTGCCTTTCTTGGAGCGGTCGCTTTCCCATTCCAGGGCGTCCGAGCCGCCGGCTGCCATGGCCAGTTCGTTGCGGCGCTTGTTCAGCTCCGAGCCATAATATTTCAGCATCGAGGCGATGGCCGGGCTGACCTGTTTCGCCTTCACCTGATCGCCGACCCGTTCCATCGAGAGGCGAAAGGCGGCGGCGTCGATCTCCAGATCGGCGATCCGGGCCCGCAGCATGGGTTCGTCGAGACGGCCCGCGTCGTCCAGACCGATGGAATCGACCGCGACCTGGCTCATCGGACGGCCGATATCGCCGATACTGCCGATCATCGTGCGTTCGTGGGCCAGGAGCGCCTTGGCCACGTCCCAGCCGCGGTTGAGGGTGCCGATCAGGTTCTCCTTCTCGACCCGGACGTCGTCGAAGAAGGTCTCGCAGAAGGGCGACTTGCCGCTGATCAGGGCGATCGGCTTGGTGGTGACGCCGGGCGTCGCCATGTCGAACAGGACGAACGATATGCCGAGGTGCTTGGGGGCCTCGGGGTCGGTGCGGATCAGGCAGAAGATCCAGTCGGCCTTGTCGGCATAGGAAGTCCAGACCTTCTGGCCATTGATGATCCAGTGGTCACCACGATCCTCGGCCCGGGTCTGGAGACCGGCCAGATCGGACCCCGCGCCGGGTTCGGAATAGCCCTGGCACCAGCGGATCTCGCCGCGCGCAATCTCGGGCAGGAAGCGCTTCTTCTGGTCCTCGGTCCCGAACTGCAGCAGCGCCGGACCCAGCATCCAGATACCAAAGGACGACAGCGGCATCTGGGCCTCGATGCGGCGCATCTCGGAGCCCAGCACCTTGGCCTCCTCCCGGCTCAGGCCACCGCCGCCGTATTCAGTCGGCCATTCCGGCGCGGTCCAGCCGCGCGCGCCCATGGCCTCCATCCAGCGTTTGTGGGCGGGCGTCCGGAAGCTGGCGTTGCGGCCGCCCCAGACACGGTCCTCGTCATTCTCGAGGGGACCCCGGCATTCGGGGGGGCAGCTCGCCTCCAGCCAGGCCCGCGTCTCGGCGCGGAAGGTGTCCAGATCGGCCATGATTCGCTCCCTGACGCCCGTTGCCTGCGTCTCTGGATGAGAGGTTAGCAAAGAAAATCGCGTGACGTAGCGTCATCCCGGGACGTCTCCTCCCCATGCCCGGCATGGGGAGGTGGATCCGGAGCGAAGCGGAGGAGACGGAGGGGTTCTTCGCGCATGCAGAACCCCTCCGGCAGCTCGCAGGCGCTCGCTGCCACCTCCCCATCCCGCCGGGATGGGGAGGAGACGCCTTGCCTCACTT
Organism: Caulobacterales bacterium; assembly: GCA_038250335.1. GTDB lineage: Bacteria > Pseudomonadota > Alphaproteobacteria > Caulobacterales > Caulobacteraceae > Brevundimonas. The sequence continues at coordinate 10,198 of JBBSCK010000061.1, read as the reverse complement.
CGAAGGCAGGAACGGCGAGAAGGTGATGACGGTGAAGGTGTCACGGATATGCGGCCGGGTCTGGACGGACTGGGTCACGAAGGTGCCGATGTCCATTTCCTTGGGTAGCTGGAACTTGGCCAGCAGGTCGTACTGACCCGAGGTGGAATAGACCTCCGAGACGTTCTCGACATTGTCGACCATGTCGGCGGCGACGTCGTTGGCGTGGCCCAGCTCGCATTTGATGAAGACGAAGATGGCGGTCATCATGGCCCAAAGGCTCCCGGTGTTCGCGGGTGTCGTAGCGGATGCGGACGTGACGGTTAAGCCCCCCTATCCTTCGGCAGAGTGGCTCGAGACCCAGTACAACAACCGCGCCGCAGTGCCGGACCATCCCGCCGTCATGGCGCGCTGGAAGGCTGCCGCCGAGGCCGCGCGCGACGCACACCCTCCGATCGCCCTGCCCTATGGGCCCGGTGAGCGCGAGGTGATGGACCTGTTCGAGGCGGGGTCAGACGCACCCGTCGTGGTGTTCCTGCACGGCGGCTACTGGCAGGCGCTGGACCGGTCCTGGTTCAGCGGGATCGCCCCGGCGTTGCTGAAGCACGGCGTCAGCGTCGCCATAGCCTCGTACGACCTGTGCCCGGCGGTTCGCCTCGGCCGGATCATCGGCCAGGCGCGCGAGGCCGTCGATCTGGTCCGGAGCCGGACCGGCAAGCGCCCCGTCGTGTCCGGCCATTCCGCTGGAGGCCATCTGGCGGCCTGTCTGCTGAGCGAAGGACGCGCCTCCGCGGCGGTGGCGATCTCGGGCGTGTTCGATCTCGCACCGCTGATCCCGACCTCGCTCAACGTCGCGCTGCGGCTGGACGCGCGCGAGGCCGCAGCGCTGTCGCCGATCCACTGGCCCGTCCCCAACGGATCGACGCCGGGCGGCACGGTGCTGGACTGTGTCGTCGGCGGGGAAGAGACATCGGAATTCATTCGCCAGTCGCAGGACATGGTCGGCCTGTGGGGCACAAAGGGCGTCGAGACGCGGTTCGAGGCTCTGCCGGGCCTCAACCATTTCAAGGTGCTGGATCCGTTGTTCGACCCGGACAGCGGGCTGGTGAAGCGCGTCGCGGAGCTGGCCAAGGCCTGAGCAGCGCTCGCAATCGCGGTCAAGCGTCGCCACTATAGCGTTTCGCAATCGGGACGGATCATGGCGGAACCGACAGGAATGGGTCTCGGCCAGGCGGTGGCGCTGCTGGCGGCGGCCGTTGTGGCCGTGCCGCTGTTCAAGCGGTTCGGACTGGGCGCGGTGCTGGGCTATCTCGCCGCAGGTCTCGCCATCGGGCCATTCGGTGCCGGCCTGATCCAGGACGCCGAAGCGGTGCTGCATGTCGCCGAACTGGGTGTCGTCATGTTCCTGTTCCTGATCGGGCTGGAAATGCGGCCCGCGCGGCTGTGGAGTCTGAGAAGAGACATCTTCGGACTGGGCGCGCTGCAGGTGCTGGTCTGCGCCACCTTTCTGACCGGCGCAGCCCTGCTGTTCGGCCTGCCGTGGTTCGCGGCCGTGATCGCGGGATCGGGGTTCGCCCTGTCGTCCACCGCCATCGTCATGCAGCTGATGGAGGAGCGGAACGAGAGCAATGACGCCGACGGGCAGAGGGTGGTTTCGATCCTTCTGTTCGAAGACCTGGCCATCGTGCCCCTGCTGGCCGTGGTGGCGGTGCTGGCAGGCCTGTACGGCACGACGATCGCCGACCCACAGCCGATCTGGATGACCGTCGCCTTCGCTCTCGCGGCCGTGGCGTCCGTCTATGTCATCGGCAAATGGGCGCTGAACCCGGCCTTCCGTCTGCTGGCCCGGTATGGCGGGCGCGAAGTGATGACCGCAGGGGCCCTGCTGGTCGTGCTGGGCGCGGCCTGGGCCATGGACCTGGGCGGACTGTCGATGGCGATGGGCGCGTTTCTGGCGGGTGTGCTGCTGTCAGAGTCTACCTTCAGGCACCAGCTGGAGGCGGACGTGGAGCCGTTCCGGGGCATTCTGCTCGGCCTGTTCTTCCTCAGCGTGGGCATGTCGCTGGACCTGGGCGTCGTGGTCCGCGACTGGCCGATGGTGCTGGGCGGGGTCGCTGCCTTCATGGGGGCCAAGATGGCGGGCGTCTATGGCGTTGCGCGGCTCCGTGCCGGCCACGGCGAGGCGCTCAAGCGCGCGGCCCTTATGGGCGAGGGCGGCGAGTTCGCCTTTGTCCTCTATGCCGCCGCCCTTGCTGCGGGTCTGTTCGACGCGCGCACGGCAGCGATCGCGGGCGCTGTCGTCATTGTGTCCATGGCTCTGACGCCGTTGCGCATGCTGATTGCGGACCGGCTGAAGCCGGTTGAAACGGTCACCCTGGACGGAATCGAGGCGGCGCAAAATCTCAGGGAGCGGGTTCTGGTGATCGGCTTTGGCCGCTTCGCCCAGGTCGCCTGCCAACCACTGCTGGCGCGCGATGTGGACGTGTCCATCGTCGACAACGACGTCGAGATGATCCAGGCGGCCGGCAAGTTCGGCTTCAAGGTCTACTACGGCGATGGCTCCCGGCTGGACGTGCTGCGGGCCTCCGGCGCGGCGGAGGCGGAAACCATCCTCGTCTGCGTCGACAAGGCCGAAACCGCGGACCGGATCGTCGAGATCGCCCAGGCGGAATTCCCCCTGACCAGGCTGTTCGTCCGCGCCTATGATCGGGGTCATTCGATCCGTCTGATCAAGGCGGGGGTTGAGTTCAACATCCGCGAGACCTTCGAGAGCGCGCTTGTCTTCAGCGAACATGTGCTGATGGATCTGGGCTTCCCGGCCGATGAGGCGAAGGCGGCCGTCGACGACGCCCGTCGACGCGACGAGGAACGGCTGACGCTGCAGGTTTCAGGCGGCCTCCAGGCCGGACGCGACCTGACGCGCGGCAATGCCGTGACGCCGCAGCCGGCACCCTATGTCAAACCCCGCCGCGAGGGCCGGGCCCTGAACGAGGAAGCCGCCGATCTGCTGGTCGAGGATAAGGCGGGGGCCCACGAAACGGTCTGACGGCGGATCTTTTTGCGGCCCGGAAGACACACCGGTCGGTGAACGCGTTTCACACCGCCCGCATCTGCAACCGTCGCGGTGGTCGCCGCATTGGTTGGAACAGGAGATCCGAAATGTCGAAAGCCACCCCGCCGTCCAGCAGGCCCGAGCTTCGCCTCGTCGACGCCGAGGCGGAAATCTACGACCTGATGCGCGCGCCGGCGACGACGGCCGAACGCGTCCAGCGGCTGCAGCAGGAAGCCCGCGCCCTGGCCGTCGAACAGGTCGAGGCGCTGGAAAAACTGCTGGTCGACGGCGCGGCGATGGCCGGCGAGATCGCGCGGGGCGGCGACGCCTATCCAGTGGGGGCGCGCGAGATCGCCTCCCGCCTGGCCGAGGACCTGGCCGCCAAGGCCGAGACCATCAAGGCGATCGTGTCGCGCGCGCGGTGAGTTCGCTGCGCCCATAGAGCCGCTCGCGCATCCGCTTCGCCAGCCGGAACACCAGCACCGCCAGAACCACCATCAGGACGGGCACAAGGATAGGGGCCAGGAAGGCCAGGATCACGGTCAGGAAGGCGAGCGCGTCCTCGATCAGGGAGAGTACCGGATTGCCGATCCCCCCCGTCGTGGCGGTGGATGTCAGACGCGCTCCGCCCTGGGCCGCGTTGAAGGCGAAGGCGGTGGGCGCGCCGACGATGATGCCCGCAACGGCGGCGGTCGTCGGATCCAGCCCGGCAAAGACGCTGGCCGCCGCGACCGCGCCCGCCACCGGCCGGGTGAAGGCCCCCAGAACATTCAGTCCGTGATCGACTACCGGGATCTTGTCCCCTGCGAACTCGACCACGGCGGCCACGCCCAGGGCAGCGACGGCGGGCCAGTCGGCCAGCCACGCCATCTGCGCGTTCAGTTCGATGCCGAACAGGCCGAACCGGGCGGCGACGGCCAGCATCAGCAGTGGCAGGAAGGTCCGCAGGCCCGTGGCGGAGGCCAGCCCAAGACCCAGCAAGGCGGGAAGAACCCAGGTCTGCAGCGGGCCCGTCGCTGCGCCCAGGCCGCGCACGAATTGGTCCAGATCAATGCCGTCCATTGGCGGTCCTCTGCCCGGCCGGGTGCCGTTCAAACACACAATGCCCCGGAACCGCCTCGGGGTCCGCCGGTTTTCGAGAGGGACACGCAAAGGATATCCCGATGACCGAACGCTTCACCTCCGACGCCGAGACGGTCGCAGACCGGCAGCGCGCGATCCAGGCCGGGATCGACGCCAAGGCCGGGCAGGACGGGGGCGAGGAGACCGGCGGCGCGGTCCAGGCCGGGGCGCGTCACTACCCCGAACCGCCCTTCCCCGAACAGCACCAGACCAAGCCGGGCGATGAGGCCGCGCTGGACCCTGCACCCCTGTATGACGCACCCTTCTGGAAGGGGTCGGGCAAGCTGGAGGGGTTCGCGGCGCTCATCACCGGGGCGGATTCAGGCATCGGGCGCAGCGTGGCCGTGCTGTTCGCGCGCGAGGGCTGTGACGTCGTCATCTGCCACCTCGACGAGGACGGCGATGCCGAGCAGACGAAAGCCGCCGTCGAGGCCGAGGGCCGCCGCGCCATCGTGCTGAAGGGCGACGTGGCCGATCCCGCCTTCTCGACGATGGCGGTGGACGAGACCCTCAGGGCCTTTGGCCGGATCGATGTGGTGGTGCCGAACGCCGCTTTCCAGGAGCATGTCCAGGCCTTCGAGGACCTGACCTTCGCGCATTTCGACCGGACCCTGAAGACCAATCTCTATGGCTATTTCAACCTGACCCAGGCGGCCGTCCCGCACATGAAAGCCGGGGGTGCGATCGTGATGACGGGCTCGGTCACCGGCATTTTGGGGAACAAGGACCTGCTGGACTATTCGATGACCAAGGGGGGTATCCATGCCTTCGCACGATCGCTGGGCACGCATCTGGCACCCCGCGGCATCCGGGTGAATGTGGTGGCCCCGGGCCCGGTCTGGACCCCGCTGAATCCCGCCGACAAACAGGCCGGGGCTGTCGCCGAATTCGGTGCCCGGACGGTGATGAAACGGCCGGCCCAGCCCGAAGAAATCGCGCCCGCCTACGTCTTCCTGGCCTCGCCGCAGATGTCGAGTTTCATCACCGGCGAGGTGCTGCCGATCATCGGCGGCTATGCGGGGGGCTGATCACGTCCTGAAATACCGTCGGCACACAACCTGACCCGAGGGTGGCTTGGCCTTCACCCCAGGACGTCCGCCTGATCGGGATGCCGTTTGAACCACGCGACGGCATACCCGCATCTGGGCTTCAGCGTGATGCCTGCGGCGCGGGCATGGTCGGCCAGCCCCTGCATGAAACGCCCGGCGGCACCTGTGCCGCGCAACGTCTCTTCGGCCTCGACATGCAGGATGGCCCGGGCATCGCCCTGAAGCGCATAGTCGGCCCAGACGCGGCCGGTCTGGCCGTCCGGCTCATGGAACATCTGCTCGTAGCGCTGCTCGCTCACGCAGTCGCGGAAGTCGGTCATCGGAGGGTCCCTGCGTTTGAACGGGAACGGTCGGGGCGCGCGGCGTGTTCCGCGCAGCCCGGCGCGGTGGTCAGGCGGTCCGGTTCGCCAACAGGTTCAGGATGCCGAGGACACTTTTAACCGTGAACCAGACGCTGAGCAGGAACCACAGGGCGAGAAACAGCAGCAGGAAGGGAATGCCGATCAGCACCAGCGACGCCACCGCGCTGACGGCGATCAGCACCCACAGGGCAATGGTCCACCAGAAGACCGACCAGAACAGCGCGATCTGGGCGTCCATATGCTGACGGGCGATGCCGGTGGCGGACTCGCGCGCCGCATAGGCGACCACGAGGCCGACCAGCACCAGAACGTTCGCCGAGGGGATGGACAGGATATAGAGACCCCAGGTGATCAGGGCAGCGGGTTTACCCTCGGCCTCGTGGCCGGTTTCAAGCCGGGGTTGGGACAGGTCGGACATCGTCGCTCCTACAGCAGCCAGACACGGGGGTTGGGGATTGGACGCCCCGCTCTCAGGTTCAGAACGCCCCCCGCCCCCCGTAGGATCAACCAGAGCGCCAGGAGAAACAGGACGAACACGCCCAGACCCACAGCCATCAGGATCGCCCCTACCAAGGCGACGACGGCACCGGCCCACAGGGTGCGCTGCTGGAAGATGAAATGGCTGGCCGCGACATCGCCTTTTGGCGCGGAGCGGCCGGTCACCGCAAGCAGGGCGATCACGGCCGATACGCCCAGCGTGGGCACGGCGAACAGGATCAGGGCGTAGACCGCGAACAGCCCGGAACTGCCCTCGACCTCGACGGGTGCCTCGCGACGGCCGTATCCCGATGCGGACGAGGCAGGGGGCGCGGCCGGCGGCGTCTCGCGGGCCCAGTCGGGAACCGGGGCCGGCTCCTCCGGGAGACCCTGCGAGGGTGGTGGGGTGGGCGATTGAGCCTGTTCGACCACTGGCGAAGTGGGCTGGGGGGCAGCTTCGGGGTCCAGGGCAGGTTCGGGGTCGGCCTCGACCGGAGCCACCGGCTCGGCCTTTGTCGGTACTCGCGGCCGGCCCTGCAGCGAGGCGGCCGAGGCAAAGCCGACGCCGTCGTCGTGATCGACCTCGGTATCGGGCGTTTCGGGCGCGTTCGGATCGCCGGGTTCGGCCATCGGTAACCTCAATCGTTCGCGGTCGACAATGGCGGTCGGCCCTCGTGGAGGCAAGCCGATCCCGCCTCACCCCAGATCGTTGATGCTCAGATCGGGGCGATCCATCCAGCTTCCGGCACCCCAGGCCCGTTCGGCCGCGCTCAGCGTCGCACCGACGATGACCGCATTGGTCGGGGTCTCCTCCAGCACCAGTTCAACGCAACGGAAGGCCGAGCCCTCATCGACGAGAATCGCGTCCAGCTTGCGCCTCAGGGCGATGGCGAAGGCCTCCGTCGTCGGATCGCCGTCGAACACCATCAGCCGGCCCATCCGGTCCGGCTCGTGCTGCGCGAACCAGTCCAACATCGGGTCGGCAGCGTTCAGCTGGAAGGCATGGTCGACCGCCCGATCGATGAAACCGTGCCAGTGGCCCTTCAGCGTCTCGAACGAGGCGACATAGTTGGATCCACCGAAATCCATCGCGGCACCGGTCGCGAGGGTCACATGGACGAACTCGTTATGGCCGTGCGGAACCGCGCAGCGCGACGCGGGGTCGGACAGCAGACGGTGGGCCATCGAGAAACGTCGGGTGAAGCGGACCTGGGGCATGGCGGGCGACATGTCGTGCGAACGGACCCGAAAGGCAAGGTGCCTCGCCCCGTCGCGCGGCGCGAAAGCGATCCTAGCGCCGGTAGGTCAGTTCGCAGCCGACGCCGGCTGCGGCTTCCAGCGCCCCAGGCTTGTCCACGCGCACGGTCACCGCCCGGATGCGCGGATCCTCGAGGCAGTCGAGCGCCAGCCGCTCGGCAAAGGTCTCGACCAGACCGACATGGCCGTCGGCAACGATGCGGCGGCAGGCTGCGGCCACGGTCTCGTAGTTGACGGTGTCGGCCAGCCCGCGCACCTCGGCCGCACCCAGATCCAGGGTCACGTCGATCAGCAGGGTCTGCAGCCGGCCATGTTCGTGGTCATAGACGCCGATCCCGGCCTCGACCCGCAGGCCGCGCACGAAAATTGTCAGGGACTGGCGCGTTGCGACGGCGGGAAAGGACAGGTCGTTCACGGCGGGCTCAGTCCAGGATGTCGGGCGTGCGCCACGCCAGATGCTGACCCCCGTCCACGGCGATCATCTGGCCGGTGACGGAGCGGGCGTCAACGAGATAGAGCACCGCAGCGGCGATCTCGTCCGGATGGGCACCGTGGCCGAGCGGCACGGCCTCAGCCTCGGCGGCGAACTCGGCGGCGCTCTGGTGGACGGACGCCAGGGTCGGGCCCGGACCGACGCCGTTGACGCGGATGCGCGGGGCCAGCGCCTGGGCCAGGGTGCGGGTCGCCCACCACAGGCCGTTGCGCGAGATCGTATAGGAGACAAACCGGGGGTCGGGCTTGAGCACGCGCTGGTCCAGCAGGTTGACCACGACCGATCCCTCGGGGGCCTGGGCCGCGAAGGCCTCGGCCAGCACCACGGGCGCCCGCAGGTTGGCCTCCATATGCCGGTCCCAGATCGCCCGCGACAGATCGCCAACCCGGTCGTCCTCGAACACCGAGGCATTGTTGACCAGGACCGAGAGCGGACCCAGAGCGGCGACGGCTTCGGGGACAAGGGTGCGGACCTGAGCCTCGTCGGTCAGGTCCGCGCGAACAATCGCGGCCCGGCGGCCGAGCGCACGCACTTCGGACGCCACACCCTCGGCGTCGTCCGCCGAGGCCCGACAATGGATGGCGACGTCATGGCCGCGCCGGGCCAGGGCCAGGACGATCGACCGGCCGATCCTGCGCGCGCCGCCCGTAACGAGCGCGGCGCCGGACGCAGGTTCAGTCAACCCGGCCGAACTCGAAGGCGTTGATGGCGGCGAGAACCACGACGAAACCGATGATGATGCCGAGGGCCAGCATGGAAAGCTCCTGTTCAGGAAAGGGGAATAGAGCGGGCGGACGTCGGGTTCAAGACATGGATGCGCCGCGCCGATCTGGCCGCGACAAGGTCCCGATTGACGCGCACGGTCCTGTCGAAATCAAAGGCCGCTCCTATGACTCCCGACCAGCGCGACATCCTCAGCAAGGTTCCGGCGATCACGGCGGGCTTCTGGCTGATCAAGATTCTGGCCACCACCCTGGGCGAGACCGGAGGCGACACCGTCAGTATGTCGATGGGTCTGGGCTATCTCACCGGCACGGCGGTCTTCGCCACGGTCCTGCTGGTGCTGGTCGCCGCGCAGATCCGGGCCCGGCGATTCCATCCCTTCCTCTACTGGGCGACGATCATCGCCTCGACCACCGCCGGGACCACGCTGGCGGACTTCGCCACCCGGTCGCTCGGTATCGGCTACACTGGAGGGTCGGCCCTCCTGCTCGCGGCCGTGGCGGCCTCGCTGTTCGCGTGGCGCCGCGTCGAGGGCGCGATCCAGTCCGATGCGGTGAGTTCGCCGAGGGCAGAAATGTTCTACTGGCTGACCATCACCCTGTCCCAGACCTTGGGCACGGCGCTGGGCGACTGGACGGCGGACACCGGCGGTCTGGGCTATCTGGGCGCAGCAGCGGTGTTCGGTGCCCTGCTGGCCATCGTCGCGGGTCTGGCGCTGTGGACGCGGGTTAACCGGGTGCTGCTGTTCTGGACCGCCTTCATCCTGACGCGCCCGCTGGGGGCCACGGTCGGCGACTTCCTTGACAAGCCGCTGGACCACGGTGGCCTGGCGTTCAGCCGGCCACTCGCGTCGGCGGTGCTGGCGTTGGTCATCGTGGCGCTGATCCTGCTGCTGCCCCAGCGCGCGGGCGGGCATCCGAGCAGCGGCAAGGGGCAGCCGGTTTCGACCTGAGCGTTCAGGGCAACCGGCAACTGCCTTTTAGACCGGTGTGCCGGGACCTTCGTCAAGGAGGACGGCGAGGACGTCGTCCTGTAGCCTCGTCTGATGAACTGGCGTGTGCGACTCGAGCCCTTCACCCGGCCGCTGTTCTTTCTGGTCTCGCGCCTGCAGCGGGGCATGACCCTGGGGGTACGCGCCGTAGCGGTCGACGCCGGGGGACGCGTCATGCTGGTCAAACACACCTATCTGGCCGGCTGGTGGCTGCCCGGCGGAGGCGTGGATCGCGGCGAGACTACCGGCGCTGCAGCGGCCCGCGAACTGTTCGAGGAGACAGGGCTGAAGGCGACCGCGCCGGGCCGGCTGGTCTCGGTTCATTCCAACGAGCGGTTCTTTCGCGGCGACCATGTGCTGGTCTATCGCTTCGACGCGTTCGAGACCGGTGCCCTGACCCACGACGGCGAGATCGCCGAGACCGGCTGGTTCGATCCTGCGGCCCTGCCCGCCGACGCCAATCGCTCGACTGTCTCGCGTCTTGGCGAAATGTTCGCGGGTGCGCCCGTCGATCCGCGCTGGTAGAGGCCGGGCCATGACCCTTGCGCCCTGGATCGCCATGTTTGCCGTCGTCCTGGCCGGCGGGGCCACCGCCCTCCAGGCCCCGACGAACGCACGGCTGGCCGCCGCCGTCGCCAGCCCCGTCAACGCCGCCTTCATCTCCTTCGCCGTCGGGACGGCGGCGCTGGGGCT
>JBBSCK010000060.1:0-16180 GCA_038250335.1 Caulobacterales bacterium | reverse complement strand
TACAATTTCGTCTCGACCAACGACATCATCGGCGGCAACTCCGGGTCTCCGGTCATCAATGCTGCCGGCGAGGTGATCGGGGCCGCCTTCGACGGCAACATCCACTCGCTGGGCGGTGCCTTCGGCTACGATGGAGAACTGAACCGGACCGTGACCGTTTCGACCGCCGCCATCACCGAGTCGCTGCGCAATGTCTATCGCCAGCCCCGCCTGCTGGAAGAGCTCGGGATTCGCTAGATATCTCTGGTCCGACGCCGCGACCGGGCCGACCCCGGGGCCGTTAAATGCCCCGGCACGCGGTTCTGCTCGCTGCGTCGGACCGGTTCCATCCCCGTTCGGAGTTCTCATGCGCCGTCGCACCTTCCTTTCTACCCTGCCCGCCGGCACCCTCCTCGCCGGAACGGCGGCCCAGGCCCGACCGCAGATGCCTCCCGCTTCCACCCCCGTTTCAGGGCCGCCATTGGCGGGACCGGCGGCTCCTTTCGCCGGCGTCGGGATTGGCAACCGCAACAGCGGAGCCCAGTTCGTCGGTCGCTCGACCGTCTGGGGCCAGCATGGCGCGGCGGCCACCGCGCATCCCCGCGCGACCTTGATCGGCATCGACACCCTGCGGCGTGGCGGCTCGGCCATCGACGCGGCCATCGCCATGAATGCCGCTCTCGGCTTCCTTGAGCCCACCGGTAACGGGATCGGCGGCGACGCCTTCTGCATGATGTGGGACCCGGCCCAGCGCAAGGTCGTCGGCTTCAACGGTTCGGGGAACAGCCCGCTCGGCCTGTCGCTGGAGACCGCGCGGTCGAAAAAGGGCGCGGACGGCTATCTCCCGAGGGTCGGTGCCGTCACCGTCAATGTCCCCGGCACGGTCGACGCCTGGTGGAGCGCGCACCAGCGCTACGGCAAGCTGCCGTGGAAGGATGTCCTGCTGCCGGTCGCGGAGCTGTGCGAAGAGGGCGTGCCCGTGCCCCAGCTGATCGCTTGGTATCTGGAGCGGAACATGGCCGGTTTCGACCGGTCCGCCTCGATCATCGAGGAAAACGACAACCGCAAGACGGTCTATGCCCCCGGGGGGCGCACGCCCGCTGTCGGCGAGGTGTTCGCCAACCCCGACCTGGGCCGTACCTATCGCCTGATCGCCGAAGGCGGGCGCGACGCATTCTATGACGGCGTCCTTGCCGACCATATCGAACGCTATTTCCGGCGCATCGGTGGCTGGATGATTCGCGCCGATCTGGCGGCACACCGTACCGAGTGGGTCGAGCCGATCCGCACCGACTATCGTGGCGTCGACGTCTATGGTCTTGGCCCCAACACCCAGGGCCTTTCGACCAACCAGATCCTCAACATCTGTGAACGGTTCGATCTCAAGGGCATGGGCTTCCAGTCCGCCGCCTCGATCCACCATCAGGCGGAGGCCAAGCGGCTGGCCTTCGAGGATCGGGCCAGATGGTTCGCCGATGATCGCTTCAGCCGCACCCCGGTCGAGTGGCTGAACTCCAAGGCCTATGCTGCGGAACGCGCCGCCCTGATCCGGCCCGACCGGGTCATGGCCCGCGTGTTCCCCGGCGATGCGCCGACGCAGGGGGACACCACCTATTTCAGCGTCGCGGACAGGGACGGCATGATGGTCAGCTGGATCCAGTCCAACTATCGGGGCATGGGCTCAGGCTTGGTCCCCGATGGCCCCGACGGCTCGACGCTCGGCTTCATGTTCCAGGACCGGGGCGAGATGTTCGCCCTGACCGACGGCCACCCGAACGTCTATGCCCCCGGCAAACGGCCCTTCCACACCATCATCCCCGGCTTCGCCTGCAGGGGCGGCGAGCCGTGGATGGCGTTCGGGGTCATGGGCGGCGGCATGCAGCCTCAGGGCCAGGCCCAGATCATCATTAATATGGTCGACTATGGCCTTGACCCGCAGGAGGCCGGCGACAGCCCGCGCTGGCAACACGAAGGCTCGTCCGAACCGACCGGCCAGCCGTCCGAAGGCGTCGGGGTTCTGCATCTTGAAACGGGCGTTCCCGCCACCTCCAAGGCGCAGCTTGAGGCCATGGGCTGGGTCCTGGGCGGTCCCAATGGTGGCTTCGGCGGCTATCAGAACGTGGTGCGTCAGGTGAACGACCGCGGCCCCTGGACCTACGGCGCGGCGACCGAGATGCGCAAGGACGGGATCGCCCTGGCCTATTGACCGATTGGCGTCAGGCGGTCAGCGCGCGCGGCAGTTTGAAGATGACCGTCTCCGGCTCGCCGGGGTCGTCGGCCACCGTCACCGTGAACCGCTCTCTCATGGCCTGGACCACGGCCTGAACCAGAGGTTCCGGAGCCGAGGCCCCGGCGGTGATCCCGACCGTTCCAACCCCGTCCAGCCAGGACCAGTCGATGTGCGAGGCGTCGTCGATCAGCCGGGCGTCGGCGGCACCCGCTCGCAGGGCGACCTCGACCAGGCGGACGGAGTTGGACGAGTTCTTCGATCCGACCACCAGCACCAGATCAGATCCGTCCGCCAGTTGCTTGACCGCCTCCTGACGGTTCGTGGTCGCGTAGCAGATGTCCTCCTTGTGCGGATCGGGCAGTTCCGGAAAGCGAGACTTGAGCACCCGCACTATCTCGGACGTATCATCCAGCGACAGGGTAGTCTGGGTCGCATAGGCCAGAGGCTGCTCGCCGGGGCGCTGAAAGGCTTGTGCGTCCTCCACCGTCTCCACGAGGCTGATGGCACCCGGGGGCAACTGGCCGAGGGTGCCGACGACTTCCGGATGGCCCGCATGGCCGATCAGGATGATATGCTTGCCCTGGGCGTGGTGCCGTTCGGCCTCGACATGCACCTTGGACACCAGGGGGCAGGTGGCGTCGAGGAACAACAGGTCGCGCGCCCGTGCGGTGGCGGGCACCGATTTGGGCACGCCGTGGGCCGAGAAGACCACCGGCCGGTCGTCCGGGCATTCGTCCAGTTCCTTGACGAACACGGCACCGAGATCCTTCAGCCGATCGACGACATGCTTGTTGTGGACGATCTCGTGCCGGACATAGACGGGCGCGCCGAACTTCTCGATGGCGCGCTCGACGATCTGGATCGCCCGATCCACACCGGCGCAGAAGCCCCGCGGCGTGGCCATGCGAACGGTCAGTGGCCGTAGCGCGAGGGCGGGAGAGGGGGCCAGAATGTCCATGGTTCGAAACCTAGTCTTTCTGCGGCGATCTCGCTACTGCGACAGCCCCCACAGGTTTGCGACGCCTCGCTTTAGCCGCTATCAGGCGAGAAGCCTGAGCGCGTTGCGTCAGAGCCTGATTTCCGGATTTACAAGCATGCGCCTTGCGACCGTCGCCCTCGCCGCCCTGGCGGTCCTCGCCTCGGCTGGTGCCGCCTCCGCCCAGAGCCAGCCCCAGCGGGGCCCGGGTCAGGGTCAAGGACAGGAGCAGGAAGCGGAGCGGGCGCGTCCGCCCCGCATCGCGCCCCTGCGATCTGTCGCGAACGCCGGGCCCTGCCCCTTCGTCAAGATCCTCTACGACGCCGCCCGCTATGTGGAGCTGGACGGTGGCCGGGCCGCTGCGGCCAATGTCGGCTACACCGGCGAGATTCAGGGGGTGACGGCGGGCTGCGCCTATCAGTCGGACCAACCGATTACGGTGCAGATGAACATTCTGTTCAATCTGGGTCGCGGGCCCCGTGCAGACGGCGACCAGCAGACCTACCGCTACTGGATCGCCGTCACCGAGCGAAATGCGGCCGTGCTGGCCAAGGAATATTTCGACCTCCCCGTGAATTTCGGACGAAGCGCGACCGTATCGGCCACCGAGGAGCAGTCGGTGATCATCCCGCGCGCGTCGGCCGAAACCAGCGGCGGCAATTTCGAGGTTCTGATCGGGTTCGACGTGACGCCCGAGATGGCCGAGTTCAATCGCACCGGCAGCCGCTTCCGCATGACGGCGGGTCAGGCGGCGTCTCCGCCCGTCCAATGACCGACCTCAGGACCGATCTCGGCGAAGCGGTCGCGGCCGCCTTCGCCGCCGAAGGCGTGGACGCGGGCCTCGCCCGTGTCACGACTTCTGACCGGCCCGATCTGGCCGATTTCCAGTCGAACGGTGCCTTGGCGGCTGCCAAGGCGCTGAAGGCCAATCCGCGCGAACTGGCAACGCGGGTCGCAGAGCGTCTGGCCGGCGATCCGCGACTGGCGTCCGTCGAGGTCGCCGGGCCCGGTTTTATCAATTTGACGCTCTCCACCGACGTGCTTGCCCGCCGGGCGCAGGCTGTGGCCGACGACGCCGTCCTCGCGGGTGCATCCAAAGTCGACCGGCCGCGCAAGGTGATCATCGACTTCGCCGGCCCGAACGTGGCCAAGCCGATGCATGTCGGCCACCTGAGATCGTCCATCATCGGCGAGAGCCTGAAGCGGCTCTTCCGGTTCCGGGGCGACACGGTCTGGGGCGACGCCCATTTCGGCGACTGGGGTTTCCAGATGGGTCTGTTGATCGTTGCAGTTGGCGACGAGGCCAAGGCCGATGCCTTCCTGGCCGAGGGAGACGGGCCGTTCCCGCCCGAGAGCCCGGTGACCCTGGACGATCTGGAGCGGCTTTATCCGCAGGCGGCGGCCCAGGCCAAAGAAGACGTCGGCTTCCGGGACCGCGCCCGCAAGGCGACGGCGGAACTGCAGGGCGGACGGCCGGGCTATCGCGCGCTGTGGGCGCATTTCGTGGCTGTCAGCCGCACCGCGCTGGAACGCGAGTTCGGTGCCCTCGACGTGACCTTCGATCTCTGGAACGGTGAAAGCGACGCCGACCCGGTGATGGTCGAAATGATCGCCCATCTGGAAGCGACCGGCCTGCTGGTCGACGACGACGGCGCGCGCATCGTGCACGTCGCCCGGCCCGGCGAGACCCGCAAGAGGAAGCTGGCCGACGGCTCCGTGATCGAGGCTCCGAGCCCGCCGCCGTTGCTGGTGATCAGTTCCGAAGGGTCGGCCATGTACGGCACGACCGACCTCGCGACCATTCTGGACCGCCGCAAGGCGATCGATCCCGATCTGATCCTGTACATCGTCGACGAGCGCCAGGCCGAGCATTTCGAACAGGTCTTCCGCGCAGCCTATCTGGCCGGCTATGCGGCCGAAGGTTCGCTGGACCATCTTGGCTTCGGCACCATGAACGGCCCGGACGGCAAGCCCTTCAAGACCCGTGCGGGCGGGGTGCTGAAGCTGCACGACCTGATCACCATGGCGGTCGACAAGGCGCGCGAGCGTCTGCGCGAGGCCAGGCTGGGTGACGACCTGCCCGAGGCCGAGTTCGAGACCATCGCCCACACGGTCGCCGTGGCCGCGCTGAAGTTCGCCGATCTGTCGAACAGCCGGACCACCAGCTATGTCTTCGATCTCGACCGGTTCATGAGCTTCGAGGGCAAGACCGGCCCGTATCTGCTGTACCAGGCCGTGCGGATCAAATCCCTGCTGCGCAAGGGCGCGGATCAGGGCGCGCTACCCGGTCCCATCGTCATCGCCGAACCGGCCGAACGCGACCTGGCCCTGACACTGGATGCCTTTTCGCAGGCGGTGACCGAGGCCTATGACAAGCGAATGCCGCACGTCATCGCCGAACACGCTTATCGTCTGGCGCAGTCGTTCTCCAAATTCTACGCCGCCTGCCCGGTGCTGATCGCCCCCGATGCGGCGACGGTCGGATCGCGTCTGGCCATGGCCAAGGCCGCGCTCGAACAGCTGGCGATCGCCCTGGACCTGCTGGGCATCGACACGCCGGAACGGATGTAGGCTAGACTGGCGGCCTGTTTCCGGAGCCGCCCATGTCCCTCGATTCCTATATCGCTGGCCTGCCCAAGGCCGAACTGCACCTGCACATCGAGGGCAGTCTTGAGCCCGAACTGATGTTCGAACTGGCCCAGCGGAACGGCGTGGCCATTCCGTTCGACAGCGTCGAGGCCGTGCGCGCCGCCTATGATTTCTCCAACCTGCAGGACGTCCTCGACATCTATTACGCCGGGGCCAACGTCCTGCTGACCCGGCGCGATTTCGAGGATCTAGCCTTCGCCTATTTCCAGCGCGCGGCGGCCGACACTGTGCGCCATGCCGAGATCTTCTTCGATCCCCAGACCCATACCGACCGGGGCGTACCGTTCGGCGTCGTGGTCGAAGGCCTGATCGCCGGGATGGACCGGGCAAAGGCCGAGCTGGGGGTAACCTCCGAGCTGATCCTCAGCTTCCTGCGCCACCTGAGCGAAGACGAAGCCTTTGCGACGCTGGAGGCGGCGAAGCCGTATCTGCGTCACTTCGTCGGGGTGGGGCTGGATTCCTCGGAGGTCGGGCATCCGCCGTCGAAGTTTGAACGCGTCTTCGCCGCCGCCCGCGCCCTCGGCCTCAAGCTCTGCGCCCACGCGGGCGAGGAGGGTCCGCCAGCCTATGTCTATGAGGCGCTGGACCTGCTGCACATCGACCGGATGGACCACGGCAACCGCTTGATGGAAGACGAGGCCCTGATCCAGCGGCTGGCGGCGTCGCAAATGACGCTGACGGTCTGCCCGCTGTCTAACCTGAAGCTCTGCGTGGTGAAGGACCTGAAGGACCATCCGGTTCCGGAGATGCTGCGGCGGGGCCTCCATGTGACACTCAACTCCGACGATCCGGCCTATTTCGGCGGCTATGTGAACGAGAACTACCGCCAACTCGCTGCGGCCGTGGGACTGAGCCGCGAGGAGGTGACGCAGATCGCGATCAACAGTTTCGAGGGCAGTTTCCTTGACGCCGCCGCCAAGGCCGCCCTTATCGGCGAGGTGAACGCTTGGGCCTCCGCCCGGAATTGAACATGGTGATTTGCCGTTCATTCTGAGTTCAGGCATGGCGGCAATAACAGGGTTCTTCGCCGGACTGGTCCGGGGAAAAGCGGCGCAGAAGCCGTAAGTTTGGGAAGCAAACGATCAAGCAATTTTCGGCGCTTGCTCTCGCAAGCGTACTGGCGGCCTCAGCCGTGCCGGCTGCCGCACAAGACGCAGGCCTGACAGCCAACTTCGGCGAAATCAGCCTCTCGGCCGGCTTTACGCCCGATCCGTATCGCGTGCAGGTAACCGCCGGCGGCAGCGTGGATGGGTCCCGCCTGCCCGGCTCCTGCGTGGGTAATATCAGCGCGCCTCCGGACTTTGAGGTCACCTGCTCCGCAGGCGGTCTGCCACTGGTTTTCCGCACCCTGTCAAATGTTGACACCACCCTGATCATCAACGGCCCGGATGGTCGGTGGTATTGTGACGACGACAGCTTCGGCGACTGCGACGCTGAGGTTCGGTTCAACAGTCCTCAAAGCGGCACCTATGATGTCTGGGTCGGTACCTTTGTTGGGGGAACCTCAGAAGCGGGTCTGCTGATCATGGAAACTCCGTAGGCCATATTTCCGGTTCGAAATACGACAGCCCCTGGCGAACGCCGGGGGCTGTTTCGTATCGCCGCAGGTTTCGGCCCCGCTTGACTTCGCGCCGGAGTCGGGGCCTACGTCCGCTCGCTCTCGCGGGAGAGATCGGGACTTTTCGAGGCCCCGGAGCCGAAGGCGCAACCGCCCCGGAAACGCTCAGGCAAACGGACCGCGAGGACATACGGACGCTGGAAAGTCGCTCGTTTGGGCGCGCCGACGGAGCAAGGCGGCCCTCATCAGGGACGTCGGAATCTCTCAGGCTTCAGGACAGCGGGGGCGCGATGACGGCGGAGCTATCGCCGCAACACGCGACCATGAGGCCCTGATGACCGACGAAGCCCTGAAGACGACCGTCCTGAACGCGGCTCACCGCGCGGCCGGCGCGCGCATGGTCGGCTTTGGCGGCTACGACATGCCGGTTCAGTATGAGGGTGTGCTGGCCGAGCATCGCTGGACTCGCGAGCACGCCGGCCTGTTTGACGTCTCCCATATGGGCCAGTGCAAGATCACCGGGAGCGACGCCATCGCCCAGTTCCAACGGTTCGTGCCCGGTGACTATCGGGCGCTGAAGGCCGGCCGGCAGAAATACAGCCTGCTGCTCAATGCCGAGGGCGGCGTTCTGGACGACCTGATGGCCGGCAAGCCTGATCATGACGGCCTCTATGTCGTCGTCAACGCCGGGAACAAGGACGCCGACTTCGCCTTCCTGAGCGCCCACCTGTCGAACGACGCGACGCTGACGGTGCTGGCCGACCGCGCCCTGATCGCCATACAGGGTCCCGAGGCGGCCGAGGTCATGGCCGCGCACGAGCCGGTGCTTGCCGAGTTCGGCTTCATGGACTGCGCCCGGCTGATGCTGTTCGGCGTCGACTGCTACGTCTCCCGTTCGGGCTACACGGGCGAGGACGGCTATGAGATATCGGTCCCCAATGCGGAGGCTGAGCGGATCTGGACGCTTCTGCTCGAAGACGCCCGGGTCAAGCCGATCGGACTGGGCGCGCGCGACAGTCTGAGACTTGAAGCGGGCCTGCCGCTCCACGGCCACGACATCGATGCGACGACCTCACCGGTCGAGGGCGCGCTGACCTTCGCCCTGTCGAAATCGCGGAAAGAGGCGGCCGACTTCAACGGTGCCGATCGCATTCTGAAGGAACTGGCCGATGGTCCGTCGCGGGTTCGCGTGGGACTGGCCGTCAAGGAAGGGGCTCCGGCCCGAGAGGGTGCAGAGATCGCCGACGTGAACGGAAACATAATCGGAACGGTCACCTCCGGCGGGCCGTCGCCGACGCTGGGGCGGAACATCGCCATGGGCTATGTGGCCCCGTCCCACGCCGCCCTTGGCACCGAACTGAAGGTCATCGTGCGCGGCAAGGCCGCCGCTGCCGAGGTGATCGATATGCCCTTCGTCGCCCAACGCTATTATCGCAAACCGAAAATCTGAGAGGCCATCATGCATTTTACCAAGGACCACGAGTGGGTTCGGCTGGATGGCGATGTCGCCACGGTCGGCATCACCAAACACGCCGCCGACCAACTGGGCGACGTGGTGTTCGTCGAGACACCCGAGGCCGGAAAAGCGGTTGTCCAGAAGGACAGCTTCGCCGTGGTCGAGAGCGTCAAGGCGGCCTCGGACGTCTATGCTCCGGTATCCGGTGAAGTGGTCGAGGGCAACGCCGCCCTGGCCAGCGCGCCCGAGACCGTCAACGCCGACCCCGAAGGCGAGGGCTGGTTTGCCAAGATCAAGGTATCGGATGCCTCCCAGGTTCATGCCCTGATGGACCGCGCCGCCTACGACGCCTTCCTGACCACTCTTTAAAACCCGCTCATCCCGGCGAAAGCCGGGACCCAGTTCTGTCGCGAGGCACACTGGCACGAGCGGATCGTCCTCCCCGGCGACATCCTTCGCCCAAAGCACTGGGTCCCGGCTTTCGTCGGGATGCGCGGAACAGAATAGATGCGTTACCTGCCCCTGACCCCCGATGACCGCACGGCGATGTTCGCCGCGATCGGTGCCAAGACCATCGATGACCTGTTCGTGGACGTCCCCCATGCGGCGCGTCGCGACGGCTTCGTCGACCTGCCGCGTGTCATGGGCGAGTTGGAGGTCGAGCGGGCGCTGAAGGCCCTCGCGGGGAAAAACACGGCGGCGGGGGACGTGCCCTTTTTCTGTGGAGCCGGGGCTTATCGCCACCATGTCCCGGCGACGGTGGACCACATCATCCAGCGCTCGGAGTTCCTGACCAGCTATACGCCTTATCAGCCCGAGATTTCCCAGGGGACGCTGCAGTATCTCTACGAGTTCCAGACCCAGGTCGCGAACCTGACCGGGATGGAGGTCGCCAACGCCTCGCTCTACGACGGCTCTACCGCGACCGCTGAAGGCGTCCTGATGGCGACGCGGGTAACGCGCCGGAACAAGGCAGTCTTCTCCGGCGGGGTGCATCCGCACTATGTCCGGGCGTCCGAGACCGTGGTGCACGCCGTCGGCGTCGAGACCGTCAGCCTCCCCGCCGCGATCGACGCGGAAGCTGCCGTGATCGACGCCATCGATGCGAACACGGCCTGCGTCGTGGTTCAGACCCCCAACGTGTTCGGCACTGCCACCGACGTGACCCGGATCGCCGAGGCCGCCAAGGCCGCAGGGGCCCTGCTGATCGTCGTGGTCACCGAGGCCGTGTCGATGGGCCTACTGAAATCGCCCGGCGAGATGGGGGCCGACATCGTCGCCGCCGAGGGCCAGTCGATCGGCAATGCCCTGAACTATGGCGGACCTTACGTTGGCCTGTTCGCCTGCAGACAATCGCTGATCCGCCAGATGCCCGGCCGGCTGTGCGGCGAGACGGTGGACGCTGACGGCGAGCGTGGGTTCGTCCTGACCCTGTCGACGCGCGAACAGCATATCCGCCGCGACAAGGCGACGTCTAACATCTGCACCAACTCCGGCCTGTGCTGCCTGGCCTTCTCGATCCATATGAGCCTCCTGGGCGAGACGGGCCTGCGCAAACTGGCGCTCCTGAACCACGAGAAGGCGCTGGCGACGCGCGATGCCCTCGCGGCAATCCCGGGCGTGGAGGTGCTCACCCCGCGCTTCTTCAACGAGTTCGCAGTCCGTCTGCCGAAGCCGGCGGCGGATGTCGTTCAGACCCTGGCTGATCAGCGAATCCTCGCCGGCGTGGCCTACAGCCGACTGGCCCCCGGGATCGGCATGGACGACGTCCTGCTGGTCGCCGCGACCGAGACGACGCTGGACACTGACATCACCATCCTCGCCGACGCGCTGACGCGCGTTCTGGCTGCCTGAGGAATATCGATCATGAGCACCATGAACACTGTCGGCCGCCCGACCGCCCCGACCGCGATACCAGATCATGACTACAAGCACCCGACGCTGACGGGTGCGCGCGGCCTGCTGCAGGACGAACTGCTGATCTTCGAGAGCGACGGCTGGCACAAGACCGGCGTTGACCTGCCCGAGCCGACCGGCACCGGCGCGGACCTCGGTGCCCTGGTCCGGCGCGATCCGATCGGCCTGCCGGGCCTGTCGGAACCGGAGGCGATGCGCCACTACGTCCGCCTGTCGCAGAAGAACCACGCCATCGACCTGGCGCTCTATCCGCTCGGCTCGTGCACGATGAAGCACAATCCGCGTCTGAACGAGAAGATGGCGCGCCTGCCGGGCTTCGCGGACATCCATCCGCTGCAACCGGTCTCGACCGTCCAGGGCGCGCTGGAGCTGATGGACACCCTGGCGCACTGGCTGAAGACGCTGACGGGCATGCCCGCCGTGGCCATGTCGCCCAAGGCGGGAGCGCACGGCGAACTGTGCGGCATGATGACGATCCGGGCCGCGCACGAGGCCTCGGGTCAGCACGCGCAGCGCCGCAAGGTGCTGGTGCCGACCTCGGCCCACGGGACCAACCCGGCGACGGCGGTCTTCGTTGGCTATACGGTGGTTGAGGTGGCCCAGACGGATGAAGGCCGCGTCGACATTGCTGATCTGGCGTCCAAGCTGGGGCCTGACGTGGCCGCCATCATGGTGACCAATCCCAATACCTGCGGCCTGTTCGAGCGCGATATCGTCGAGATCGCCCGCCTGACCCACGATGCCGGCGCGTACTTCTATTGCGACGGGGCCAATTTCAACGCCATCGTCGGGCGGGTGCGGCCGGGGGACCTCGGCGTCGATGCCATGCATATCAACCTGCACAAGACCTTCTCGACGCCGCACGGCGGCGGCGGTCCGGGCGCAGGTCCGGTAGTGCTGTCGGCGGCCCTTGCCCCCTTCGCCCCGGCCCCATGGGTGGTCAGCGACAGCAATGGCTTCAAGCTGATTGAACGCGAGGAAGATGAGGCGGCCCAGGCGTTTGGACGGCTGTGCGCTTTCAACGGCCAGATGGGTATGTTCGTCCGTGCCCTCAGCTACATGATGAGCCATGGGTCCGATGGGCTGCGCCAGGTGGCCGAGGACGCCGTTCTGAACGCCAACTATATCAAGGCCCGGCTGTCGGACGTGATGAGCGCCGCCTTCCCCGACGGTCCCTGCATGCACGAGGCCCTGTTCGACGACAGCTGGCTGGAGGGCACCGGCATCACCACGCTCGATTTCGCCAAGGCGATGATCGACGAGGGCTTCCACCCGATGACCATGTATTTCCCGCTGGTCGTCCACGGGGCCATGCTTATCGAACCGACCGAGACGGAATCGAAGGCGGAACTGGACCGGTTCATCCACGCCTTGCGGGCGCTGGCGGGGGCCGCGAAGGCCGGCGAGGTCGAACGCTTCAAGGGCGCACCCTTCCATGCGCCGCTGCGCCGGCTGGATGAGACCCGGGCCGCCCGTTCGCCCAAGCTGCGGTGGACAGCCCCCGAGGGCGCGAACATGGCGGCGGAGTAGCTCAGGCGCGGAGGGGACGTACGTGGCGCGCAGATCGTGTAATTCGGCCCTCGCTCGTTACGCCAACCTTTCCGGAGCTTGCCATGCCTGACTGGACGACCGAGGCCATTCCCGATCAGACCGGCCGGCTGGCCATCGTCACCGGAGCCAACAGCGGGACAGGGTTCGAGACTGCCCTGGAACTGGTCCGCAAGGGGGCTGATGTCATCCTCGCGGTGCGCAATCCAGCCAGGGGCGCGGACGCCTTTCGGCGGATGCAGCGCGCGGTTCCGGCCGCCCGCCTCCGGCTGGAGCCGCTGGATCTGGCCGGGCAGGCCTCGGTTGCGGCGTTCGCGGCCCGGCTGCTGGGTGAGGGACGGCCGATCGACATCCTGGTGAACAATGCCGGCGTCATGGCGCTGCCGACGCGCGAGCTGACGCCGGACGGCTTCGAGATGCAGCTGGCGACGAACTATCTGGGGCATTTCGCGCTGACGGCGCGGCTGCTGCCACTGCTGCGTGAGGGGCGGGCGCGGTTGGTGCAGCTGTCCAGCATCATTCACCGTCAGGGTCGCATCCGGTTCGACGATCTGAACCATGCCGCGCAGTACAAGCCCTGGCCGGTCTATGCGCAGTCCAAGCTGGCGATGCTGATGTTCGGGCTGGAACTGGACCGGCGAAGTGCAGCCAGTGGGTGGGGGCTGACGAGCGTGGTGGCGCATCCGGGCTACGCGCGGACCGGGCTGATCGACAAGGGCCCGCTGGCGGGACGGCCCGTCGCCCGGGCTTTGATGGGCCTGGTCTACCGGCCGCTGGTCGAGCCCCTGATCAGCCATTCGGCTGCTGCAGGGGCCCTGCCGATCCTGAGGGCGGCGACCGATCCGGCGATCTGCGGCGGGGCGTTCATCGGACCGCAGCGGATGAACGAGATGAAGGGCCCGCCGGGGCCGGCGAAGGCAGAACCGCATGCCCTGGACACCGTCGCGGCCGCCCGCCTGTGGGACGCGACCGAGACGATGCTGGGCGTGCGCTTCGCGCCCTAGCTCAGGCGGCTGCCGATCTGGCCGATGGCGACGTCGAGCAGGGGGTCGGTCTTCTGGGTCGCCAGACGGGCGGCCAGGATGCGTTCGGCGGCGTGGGCGGCGACGTCGGCCGCTGCGGCCTTGACCTCGGCGGTGGCCTGGGCCTCGGCCGAGGCGATGCGGCGTTCGGCGAGGGCCTGACGACGCACGAGCGTGTCCTCCAGCCTTGCCATGGCCTCGGTTTCCATGATGCGGGCGTCGGCCTCGGCGGCAGCCAGCATGGCCCGCGCCTGGGTTTCGGCCTCGGCCTTTTCCTTGCGGATACTGACCAGGAGGGCTTCGGCCTCGGTGCGGAGGCGACTGGCTTCGTCAAGTTCTGACTGGATCCTGGCGGCCTTGGCGTCGAGCAGGCGGGCGACCAGGCCGGGGACACCGGCGGCGACGAGGATACCGAAGAAGATCGCCAGGCCGACGGCGACCCAGAGTTCGGGGTTGTCGAACGCGTAAAGTTCGGCGGTGAAGAATTCCATCAGGCAGTTCCCCCGGTGCGGACGTGGCCGACGGCGGCGTCGGCATCAGCCGGGCTTGCCGCGACGCCGGTCAGGCGCTCGACGATGGCGCGGGCGGTGTCAGAGGCGATGGAGGCCACATTGGCCATGGCGGCGTCGCGGGTGCGGCCGATGGCCGCCTCCGCTTCCGCGATGCGGGCGTTGACGGAAGCTTCTTCCTCGGCAGCGCGGCGGTTGGTTTCGTCGGTCACACGCGCTTTTGCGGCGACCGAGGCGGCGCGGGCGTCCGCGCGGGCCTTCTCGACCTCGGCCCTGGCGGCGGCAGCCTGTTCGGCCGCCTCGGCCTGCACCGAGCGGGCGGTCGCGATGGCGGTGGAAATGGAGGTCTCGCGCTCGTTCATCACCCGGCGCAGGCGCGGGGCGAAGACCTTGGCGATCAACAGATACAGGACGAAGAAAAGGACCAGCAGGTAGACGATCTGGCCGGCCCAGACGGTCGTGTCGAACTGGGGCAGGCCCCCGGACTTGGCCTCGGTCGAGGCGTGGGTCTCGCCCTGAATGTCGGTGGGTAAAGGATCGGCCATGGTGTCCGTCTGCGAAAATTCGGCAAAGAGGCGACGCCCCCTGATCGGAGGACGTCGCCGCTGGAACGTCTAGAAGATCAGCCGTTGAGGATCAGGATACCCAGAACGAACGCCAGGATGCCGAGGGCTTCGGCAAGCGCCGCGCCCACGAACAGGTTGCTGACCTGTGAGCTGGCAGCCGACGGGTTGCGCAGGGCGCCGTTGAGGAAGTTGGCGAAGATGTTGCCCACGCCGATGGCGGAGCCGATCATGCCGAGGGTGGCCAGGCCGGCGCCGATGTACTTGGCGGCTTCAGCGTCCATGGTGGTATTCCTAGTTTTCTGAGGGTTCAGGGTTGGGTTGAAAGGACTGGTCCCGGCCTTAGTGGCCGTGGCCCAGGTTGACCACATCATTGAGATAGATGGCGGCCAGAACGGCGAACACGAAGGCTTGGAGGAAGGCCACGAGGAACTCGAGAGCGGTAATGGCGACCACCATCGTCAGCGACAGGGCCGCGATCGGCACGGCGAACAGGCCGAGGCCCTCGCCGGCGACTGCCATAGTGCCCAGGCTGACGACGAACCCGGCGAAGATCTTCAGGGCCACGTGGCCGCCCAGCATATTCCCGAACAGACGCAGCGCGAGGGTCACCGGCCGCAGCAGGAAGGAGAGGAACTCGATCGCGCCGACGATGGGGCGCAGCACCAGGGGCGCGCTCGACGGCCAGAACAGCAGGAAGAAACCGAGCCCGTGGCGGCTGATGCCGATGCCCACGACCAGAAGGATCGTGAGCAGGGCGAAGGTGCCCGTGACGGCCAGCTGCGAGGTGGCCGTGAACGTCAGGAACATGCCGAGCAGGTTCATCGACAGGATCAGGCAGAACAGGGTGAAGACGAACGGAAAATATTTGCGCCCCTCGTGACCTATGATCGAGTCGGTCACGCCGTCGATCATGCCGAACATCTGTTCTCCAGCGGCCTGGAGGCGGCCGGGAACGACCCGGGCACCCGCCGTCACGACCTGCAGGAACAGGACCACGGCGACGAAGGCGATGGTCATCGCCAGATGCGAGTTCGTGAACGCGATCTGCTGCGTCCCGATCACGGGCAGGGTCACCGCGCCGAAATCGACGAGCGGGACGACCTGGAACTGGTAAAGTGGATCAGCCATGCCTTCAGTCTTCTTCGTCATCGTCGAAGGGAACCGACTTCGGCTCCGCTCCGCCTGCCCGGGCCTGGGCCATCACGCGTTGTGCGGTCCGCCAGGCCATCCAAATCGAGATGGCGAAGCCCAGAAGGACCCCGCCGATCAAACCCCATGGATTGGTCCCGAAGGACCAGTCCACCACGGCGCCGAGCGCCAGACCCACGAATACACCGCCGAGCAGGTCGGCGATGATACGCCAGGCCTGACCGGCCGCAGCCTGTCCCGCCGCCTCGTGAGAAATTTCGCGGGCGGTGCGCGCCTCCAGACGGGATGCGCTTTCGGTGAGGCGTTTGATCGCCTCTTCGCGCGATTCCGGGGGAAGGGACATGAACTTTTTCGCGCTCGGACTCCGCTGCGCCACGCATGGATTTGCGGGCCCCGACAGGGGTCTGAATTCGGCGCGGAACCTATAGAGGGGGGGGCGCAAGGTCAAGGCGGGGCGGGTGCCGGCTAAGGCGTTGATTTGTCGCGGCTCTGGCCGGGAGGCTCCGCACAGCCGTCATCGCTCCCTGACCGTTCGGCCGGAAGGGGCGGGGAAGCGTCGGAGCCGTGGGCGATCTCGCCCGGGACCGTGGCGGACACCGTCGCCGGCGGCCGCCTGTATGT
>JBBSCK010000059.1:0-16297 GCA_038250335.1 Caulobacterales bacterium | reverse complement strand
GGAGGATTGATGAGCAGATGCCTGAGTCCATTCACGACCGCTGGCGCGCCTGGCGCAACCGCCTGATCGGCGATCCAGGCTTCCAGAGCTGGGCTTCGCGATTTCCGCTGACCCGTCCCGTGGCCCGCCGCCGGGCCCAGACGCTTTTCGATCTGTCCGCGGGCTTCATCTATTCGCAGATCGCCTATGCCTGCGTGACTTCCGGTTTGCTGGAGCGGCTGGCGGCCGGGCCGTGCGACATTGCGCAACTGTCGCGGACGGTGAGCCTCGAGCCCTCCGCGACCCTGCGCCTCGTCCGGGCCGCCGCCGCGCTGAAACTGGCCGAGCCCTGTCCGGACGGCCGGTTCGCTCTCGGTTCCGAGGGCGCGTCCCTGCTGGGCGCGCCGGGCGTGACCGCGATGATCACGCATCACGCCCTGCTCTATGCCGATCTCGCCGATCCCATCGGCCTGCTGCGGCGCGGCGGCGGCGGCGGGGCACTGGCCGGCTACTGGCCCTATGCCGGGGGCGAGGCCCCCGAGCCTGAGGCCGCCGCCACCTATTCCGCACTGATGTCCGATTCCCAGGCCATGGTCGCGGCGCAGGTCCTGAACGCCTGGCCCATCGGGCGTTACCGGCGATTGATGGATGTGGGCGGCGGGCAGGGGACCTTCCTGCGCGCCGTCGCCGCCCGCGCGCCCCGGCTTGAACTCGCCCTGTTCGACCTGCCGGCCGTGGCGGAGCGGGCGCGTGCGACCTTCGCCGCTGACGGAATCAGGGTGGACGCGGTCGGCGGCAGCTTCTTTGCCGATCCCCTGCCGCGCGGGGCCGATGCGGTCAGCCTCATCCGTATCCTGCACGATCACGACGACGGCCCGGCCCTGATGATTCTCGAGGCGGTGCGCGACGCCCTGCCGCCCGGCGGCACCCTTCTGATCGGCGAGCCCATGGCCGGGGAGCGGGGGGCCGAGCGGGCCGGGGACGCCTATTTCGGCATGTATCTGCTGGCGATGGGCTCGGGGCGACCCCGACCTGCGGCCGAGATCCTGGCCATGTGCCGTGAGGCCGGCTTTGCCCACGCCCGGCGCGTACCGACCGACATGCCGATGATCTCGGGTCTGGTTGTCGCTCGCGCCTGACTGGTGTGCCGACTGTCCACCGCGCTTGACGGTCCAAAGTGTAATCAGGATTTGACAACCCGAACTGTCAATCTAAGCTGACAGTCGGGAGGTGGCCTATGGGGGCCTGGTCCTCCCGAAGGCGACCCGATGAACACTCTTGCCGTCGTATTGGAGGAGCCACGCCGCCTGGCGCTCCGCCGGCTCGACCTGAAGCCGGCCGGTCCCGATGACGTGGTCGTGGCGGTCGACTGGAGTGGGATCTCCACCGGCACCGAACGCCTGCTCTGGGACGGGCGCATGCCGCATTTCCCTGGTCTCGGCTATCCGCTGGTGCCGGGTTACGAGTCGGTCGGCCAGGTCGTCGATGCCGGAGAAAACGCGCGCGACCGGATCGGTCAGCGCGTGTTCGTGCCGGGATCGTCGCATTTCATCGACGCGCGCGGCCTGTTCGGCGGTGCGGCCAGGACCCTGATCACGCCGCAGTCGCGCACGGTGATCTTGCCAGATGGGCTTGAGGACCAGGGTGTCCTGCTGTCCCTCGCCGCCACCGCCTATCACGCCATCGTCGGCGGCACGGCCCCGGACCTGATCGTCGGCTACGGCACGCTCGGTCGACTGCTGCTGCGCATTACCGAGGCCATGGGGTCCGACAAACCCACCGTCTGGGAAACCAATGCCTCTCGCCGCAACGGCGTGGCCATTCACCCTGATGCCGACGACCGCCGCGACTATCGCAGCATCTACGACGCCTCGGGTGCCGAGGACCTGATGGACTTCCTGGTCGCGCGGCTGGGCCGCAGCGGCGAGATCGTTCTGGCCGGCTTCTACGAGGCCCGGCTGTCGTTCGGTTTCCCCATGGCCTTCATGAAGGAGGCGCGGTTCCGCATCGCCGCCGAGTTCAAACCGGAAGACGTCGCCGGGGTCACCGCCCTGATCGAATCGGGTGCGCTGAGCCTCGACGGTCTGATTACCCACCGTATGGCGGCCACCGAAGCGAACGACGCGTACCCCGTCGCTTTCGGCGATTCCGCCTGTCTCAAGATGATTCTCGACTGGAGAGCCTGCGCATGACCATCACCCTGATCGCCCACAAGGCGCTGCGCGAAGAAGCCAAGGTCGAGCCGGATCCCGTCCACACGGGCGAGGTCACCAAGGAAACCCAGATCATCGCCATCTACGGCAAGGGCGGTTCGGGCAAGTCCTTCGCCCTGTCGAATCTCAGCTACATGATGGCCCAGCAGGGCAAGCGGGTGCTGCTGATCGGCTGCGATCCCAAGTCCGATACCACCTCCCTCCTGTTTGGCGGCAAGTCCTGCCCGACCATCATTCAGACCTCGGCGGCCAAGAAGCTGACCGGCGAGGAAGTGAAGATCGAGGATGTCTGTTTCCAGCGCGACGGCGTGTTCGCCATGGAGCTGGGCGGGCCAGAGGTCGGTCGCGGCTGTGGCGGACGCGGCATCATCCACGGCTTCGAGCTTCTGGAAAAACTGGGCTTCCACGACTGGGGCTTCGACTACGTCCTGCTCGACTTCCTCGGCGACGTGGTCTGCGGCGGCTTTGGCCTGCCGATCGCCCGCGACATGTGCCAGAAGGTGATCGTGGTCGGCTCGAACGACCTGCAGTCGCTCTATGTCGCCAACAACGTCTGTTCGGCGGTGGAATATTTCCGCCGGCTGGGCGGCAACGTCGGCGTGGCCGGCATGATCATCAACAAGGACGACGGCACGGGCGAGGCGGCTGCGTTCGCCGAGGCCGTGGGCATCCCGGTGCTGGCCTCGATCCCGGCCAACGAGGACATCCGCAGGAAGTCGGCCAACTACCAGATCATCGGCACGCCCGACAGCGAATGGGGCAGCCTGTTCGCCGGTCTGGCCGAGGCGGTGTCGCTTTCGCTGCCGCAGCATCCCAAGCCCCTGACCCAGGACGGTCTGCTGGGCCTGTTCGATCCGGAGACCACGGGCGCGGCCGTCAAATTGATCCCGGCCAGCCAGAGCGACATGCGCGGCGTGGCCTTCGTGCCCAAGGCTTCGCTCGAAGTCATTTACGACAAGGCGGTCTGATCGCCATGCGGGACGAAGCCCACATCGCCAACGACCAGGCCGCCGAGCCGACCCCGGCCGACGGTTCGGGCTGTCATGGCGGCAAGGCGGAACTGACGGCAGCGGCGTCCAAGGCCGGCAAGTCCGAAGTGCTCGCCCGTTACGCCAAGGACTATCCGGTCGGCCCGCACGACCAGCCCCAGTCGATGTGTCCTGCGTTCGGATCCCTCCGCGTCGGGCTGCGCATGCGGCGCACCGCGACGATCCTCTCGGGCTCTGCCTGCTGCGTTTACGGCCTGACCTTCACCAGCCATTTCTACGGCGCGCGCCGCTCGGTCGGCTACGTCCCGTTCAACTCCGAGAGCCTCGTCACCGGCAAGCTGTTCGAGGACATCCGCGATGCGGTGTTCGAGATGGCCGACCCGGAGCTGTACGACTCCATCGTGGTCACCAACCTGTGCGTCCCAACCGCCTCGGGCGTGCCGCTGCAGCTCCTGCCGAAAGAGATCAAGGGCGTCCGCATCATCGGCATCGATGTGCCCGGCTTCGGCATCCCGACCCATGCCGAGGCCAAGGATGTTCTGGCCGGGGCCATGCTGAACTACGCGCGCAAGGAGGCCGAGGCCGGCCCCGTCGCCGCCCCGCGCGAGCGCACCGACAAGCCGACCGTCACCCTGCTGGGCGAGATGTTCCCCGCCGATCCCATGATCATCGGGCGAATGCTTGAGCCCATGGGTCTGGCCGCAGGTCCGGTCGTGCCGACGCGGGAGTGGCGCGAGCTCTATGCCGCGCTCGACTGCGCGGTCGTCGCTGCCATCCATCCCTTTTATACCGCCGCCGTGCGCGAGTTCGAAGCCGCTGGCCGCAAGGTTGTTGGCTCGGCCCCGGTCGGTCGCGACGGCACCGCCGCCTGGCTCCAGGCCATCGGTGAGGCCTGCAACGTGCCCCAAGGCCAGATCGACGGCATCAAGAACGCCATGCTGGGTGCCATCGGCGGGGCGCTCGCGGGGTCTCCGATAAAGGGCCGGATCACCGTCTCGGGCTATGAGGGATCAGAACTTCTGGTCGCCCGCCTGCTGATCGAGAGCGGTGCCGAGGTCGAATACGTCGGCACGGCCTGCCCGCAGACCAAATGGTCCGATCCCGATCGCGAATGGCTGGAGTCGAAGGGCGTCACCGTCAACTACCGTGCCTCGCTGGAGCAGGACCTGTCGGCGGTTGACGCCATCAAGCCTGACCTCGCCATCGGGACCACGCCGGTGGTCCAGCACGCCAAGTCGCTGTCGATCCCGTCGCTGTATTTCACCAATCTGATCTCGGCGCGGCCCCTGATGGGCCCGGCCGGCGCAGGATCGCTCGCCCAGGTCATCAACGGTGCCATTGGCAACAAGGCCCGGTTCGACAAGATGAGCGCCTTCTTCGACGGCGTCGGTGTCGGCCATGCCACCGGCATCTGGGAAGACACGCCCGTCGACCGCCCCGAGTTCAAGGCCCGTTACGCCAAGCTGCAGGCGGCGGCGGCCAAGGCCGAGGAGCACGTCGGCACATGACGCTGATCCTCGATCACGACCGGAACATCTTTGGTTTGCGCAATCATTCGCAGCGTGGGGCCTCATGACCCTCATCCTCGATCACGATCGCGCGGGCGGCTATTGGGGGGCGGTCTACGCCTTCACCGCCATCAAGGGGCTTCAGGTCATCATCGATGGCCCGGTGGGCTGCGAGAACCTGCCGGTCACGTCCGTGCTGCACTACACCGACGGCCTGCCGCCGCACGAACTGCCGATTGTCGTTACTGGTCTGGGCGAGGACGAACTGGGTCGCCACGGCACCGAGGGTGCGATGAAGCGCGCATGGAAGACGCTCGACAAGGACCTTCCCTCCGTCGTGGTGACCGGCTCCATCGCCGAGATGATCGGCGGCGGCGTGACGCCCGAGGGCACCAATATCCAGCGCTTCCTGCCGCGCACCATCGACGAGGATCAGTGGCAGTCGGCCGACCGCGCCCTGACCTGGCTGTGGACCCAGTTCGGGCCCAAGAAGATGCCACGGCCCCGGCCGATGGCCGAGGGTGAGAAGCCCCGGGTCAACCTGATCGGTCCGATGTACGGCGTGTTTAACATGCCGTCCGATCTGGCCGAGATCCGCCGTCTGGTCGAGGGCATCGGCTGCAAGGTCAATATGGTCTTCCCGCTGGGCAGCCATCTGGCCGACGTGCGCAATCTGGCCGACGCCGAGGTCAACATCTGCCTTTATCGCGAGTTCGGTCGGGGCCTCTGCGAGGCGCTTGAGAAGCCCTATCTCCAGGCTCCGATTGGTCTCGATTCCACCACCCTGTTCCTGCGCCAGCTGGGCGAGATGACCGGGCTGGATCCCGAACCCTTCATCGAGCGCGAGAAGCACACCACCATCAAGCCGCTGTGGGACCTGTGGCGCTCGGTCACCCAGGACTTCTTCGGCACAGCCAGTTTCGCCATCGTCGCCAACGAGACCTATACCCGCGGCGTCAGGAAATTCCTCGAGGAAGACCTCGGCCTGCCGTGCGAGTTCGCCATAGCCCGCTGTGCCGGGACCAAGACCGACAACGTGGAGATCGGCCGCCTGATCCGCGAGACCCGGCCTCTGGTCCTGTTCGGCAGCATCAACGAACGGATCTATCTGGCCGAGGCCGGCGGCGGCGGGCATGGCCCCTCCGGCGTCTGGGTTCCGGCCTCCTTCCCGGGGGCCGCGATCCGTCGGCACACGGGTACGCCCTTCATGGGCTACGGCGGCTGCACCTACCTGGTTCAGGAAGTCTGCAACGCCCTGTTCGACGCCCTGTTCAACATCCTCCCGCTGGCCTCCCAGATGGACAAGGTTGAGCCTACGCTGGCCCGGCCGCACGCGGAAATTGCCTGGGACGACGCAGCCATGGACGAGCTGGAAAAGCTCGTCGCGTCGCAGCCCATCATCGTTCGAATTTCCGCAGCCAAACGCCTGCGCGATACGGCCGAACGCGCCGCCCGCCAGGCCGGAGAGGACAGGGTCACCCTGGACCGCCTCTTCGCCGCCAACGCTATTGTCCTGAGCGGGAGGGCCGCATGATGCGCCCCCCCTCCCGGCTCGGACCCAGGTTCCGTCGTTCGGCACGTCCGGGCTCCGGAGACGACCACGGGACTTCCCCGTGGCCGAAGACCCGCTCCAACGAAAGGGGGAGAGATGTCTCATCTACCTGACACGACGGGGTCCCCAACCGGACTCTCGCCAGAAGCAGCCAAGGCATTCCACGGCTACTTCATGAGCAGCACTATTGGCTACATCGTCATCGCGATCGCGGCCCATACGCTGGTCTGGTTCTGGCGTCCCTGGTTCGCCTAGGTCTCCAGCCTACTTTGTCGGCGGGAGATAGACTCCCGTCGTCGCCAACAAAGCCACTCGATGGCTATGGAGGACTATAGTTATGTGGAGAATTTGGCTCCTGTTCGATCCCCGCCGGGCGCTTGTCGCCTTGGTGGTATTCTTGGCTACACTGGCTTTCACTCTTCACTTCATCATGATCAGTGGGCCGACTTACGACATTGATACATGGGCCGGGGGACCTCCGGTTCCTGCGGCTTCAACCGCTGCACCCTGACGGGTTCAACCGCTGATGCGGCGCGCGGGCGGGAACGGAGCGATCCGGTTCCGTCCGCCGCGACCGCAATCCAGATAAAACATGTCCAGCTCGCGGGGCGAGACGAGGGACGGAGACGGTCATGGCCTTACTGAGTTTTGAGCGTAAATACCGGGTCAGGGGTGGCACCCTGATCGGTGGCGACCTGTTCGATTTCTGGGTCGGTCCGTTCTACGTCGGCTTCTTCGGCGTCACGACCGCCTTCTTTGCCGCGTTGGGCACGGCGCTCATCTTCTTCGGGGCGGCTCTGGGCGACACCTGGAACCCCTGGTTAATTACCATCAATCCGCCGGACATCTCATACGGCCTGGCGCTTGCCCCCATGCGCGAGGGCGGCATCTGGCAGATTGTGACCATCTGCGCCGTCGGAGCCTTCGTTTCCTGGGCGCTGCGGGAGGTCGAAATCTGTCGCAAACTGGGCATCGGCCTGCATGTGCCCATCGCCTTCGGCGTCGCGATCTTCGCCTACGTCAGCCTGGTCGTGATCCGGCCGATGCTGCTCGGGGCTTGGGGACACGGCTTCCCCTATGGAATTTTCAGCCACCTGGATTGGGTGTCCAACGTCGGTTACCAGTATCTGAACTTCCACTACAATCCGGCCCACATGGTTGCCGTGACCTTCTTCTTCACGACCACGATGGCGCTGGCGCTTCACGGCTCGCTGGTGCTGGCCGCGACCAATCCTGGCAAGGGCAAGGAAGTTCGCCAGCCCGAGCATGAGGATACCTTCTTCCGCGACTTCATCGGCTATTCGGTCGGCACCCTCGGCATTCACCGGGTCGGCCTGTTCCTGGCGCTGCAGGCCGGGATCTGGAGCGCGATCTGCATCGTTATCAGCGGCCCATACTGGACCGCGGGCTGGCCCGAATGGTGGGACGGCTGGCGCAACCTGCCGATCTGGCAATAGGGGAGGGGAGAATCATGTCCGCCTATCAGAATATCTTCACCCAGGTCCAGGTCCGGTCCCATCCCGAGATGGGCGTCCCGACCGAGGCCGGAGACGACGCCTGGCGCGTCGGCAAGCCCTTCTTCGTTCACTGGATCGGCCGGATTGGCAATGCCCAGATCGGGCCCGTGCACCTCGGCTGGACGGGCATCCTGTCGCTGGTCACCGGCTTCCTGGCCTTCGAGATCATCGGTCTCCATATGCTTTCCCAGGTAGGCTGGAGCCCGAGCGAATTCGTCCGCCAGTTCCTCTGGCTGGGGCTCTATCCGCCCCCGCCCGAGCAGGGGTTCAACCTGTTTCCGCCACTGAACCAGGGCGGCTGGTGGGTGCTCGCAGGCTTCTTCCTGACCGTGTCGGTGATCAGCTTCTGTGTCCGCAGCTATCTGCGGGCCAAGGCGCTCGGCCTCGGCACCCACACCACCTGGGCCTTCGCATCGGCGATCTGGCTCTATCTGGTGCTGGGCTTCATCCGCCCGATGATGATGGGTAGCTGGTCCGAGGCGGTGCCGTTCGGCATCTTCCCGCACCTGGACTGGACCGGGGCTTTCTCGATCACCTACGGCAACCTGTTCTACAACCCGTTCCACTGTCTCTCGATCGTCTTCCTTTACGGTTCGACCCTGCTGTTCGCCATGCACGGGGCGACCATACTGGCCACCAGCCGCTATGGGGCCGAGCGTGAGGTCGAGCAGATCACGGACCGCGGGACCGGTGCCGAGCGTGGGGCCCTGTTCTGGCGCTGGACCATGGGCTTCAACGCCACCATGGAATCCATCCACCGCTGGGCCTGGTGGTTCGCTGTCCTGACCACCCTGACGGGCGGCATCGGCATCCTGCTGACGGGCACTGTCGTTCCCAGCTGGTACGACTGGGCCGTCGCCCACAACTACGCGCGCTGATCGGCTGATCCCCGTCACAGACTGAACGGGCGCGCCGGGTTTCGACCCGGCGCGCCTTTTCGCTTTGTGGGCCCGGCCAGCACCGTGCCGTCTTGGATGCGTAACATTGCGGGGCTAAGCGAGGTCTCCCTCGATCGAACCGGTGTCGCGATGTCCCGTCTGCTTGCAAGTGTGTGTCTCGCCCTGATGACCCTCCCCATGGCGGCCCAGGCCCAGGCCCAGGCCCAGGCCCGGGTCCCCGAGGCCGCGCCCGCGACTGCGCCCGCTGCGGGCCAGCCGCCCGCCCTGATCGTGACCCTCGTGGTGGACCAGTTCGGTGCCGACCTGTTCAACCAGTACCGCGCCCGTTTCACCGGCGGTCTGAAGCGGCTGGCGGATCAGGGCCGTGTCTATGCCAACGGCTATCAGCAGCACGCCATGACCGAGACCTGCCCGGGCCATGCCACCATCCTGACCGGCCTGAACCCGGACCGCGCGGGCATCCCCGCCAATGACTGGATCGACCGGACGACGGGGCAGGAAGTCTATTGCCTGGCCGCGCCGCAGAACACACTGGCCCACGGTCGCAACACCGACAACGGACCGGTCGGGCCGGATCAGCTGACGGCCTCGACCGTGGGCGACTGGCTCAAGGCCGTCAGCCCGCAGAGCCGGGTCTATGCTGTCTCGGGTAAGGATCGCGGGGCCATTACCCTGAACGGGCATCAGGGAGACGGTGCATTCTGGTACACGGTGGGCTTCGGCTTTACGACCTATGTCGAGCCGGGCCAGTCGGCAGAGGCGCGGCTGGAAGCGGTCACGGCCCTGAACGCCCGCATCGCGGCGCGACTTGTAGCGTCCCCGCCGGTCTGGACCTATTCCGACGACCGCTGCCGTGCGCTGGAGGCTGACTGGACGATCGGCGGTGCCAGCTTCCGTGCCGCCCTGCCGCCCCAGCGCTTCGCCATCGACACCTCGCCCTTCCTCGACGAAATGACGCTGGAGGCCGCCACCGCGCTGCTGGACAGCCGCCAGTTGGGCCGGCGCGGCGTTACCGACATGCTGGGCGTCAGCCTGTCCGGCACTGACCGGATCGGGCACACCTTCGGCAATCAGGGACCGGAGATGTGCGACCAGATGCACCGGCTGGACGCGGCCCTGGGCACCTTCCTCGACCGTGTCGCCCAGGTGCCCGGCGGCGCGCTGGTGGTACTAACCGCCGACCACGGCGGCAACGACTTCCCCGAGCGCCAGTCGACCCGCGGCTTTTCCGAGGCCCGGCGTGGAGACCCGGCCCTGCTCGGCCGCATCAACGCCGGGCTGAGAGACGAGTTTGACCTCGACGTAGATCCCCTCAGCTATGGCGGCAGCGGCCTGATGGTCGTGGGGGCAGAGAATATCGCCCTGCCGCAGCCCCTGCGAGCCCGGGTGGCCGCCGCCGCCGTCGCGCGTCTGCGCGCCGAACCGACGGTCGCCGGAGCCTGGACCATTGAGGAGGCCCTGACGGCCCCGGCCCCTGCATTCGACGCCAGCCCGGAGGAGCTGTCCCTGCTGGAGCGCGAGCACGTCGGTGCGGTCGCAGGTCGTTCGCCGGACATCGTTTTGGCCCTGCAGCCGGGCACGACGCCGGGCCCGGGTCGGGCCGGTCTGTCGGTCGCCGGCCACGGCACACCCTGGGACTATGACCGGCGTGTGCCGATCATCTTCTGGTCGCCCGGCGGGACGGGTCAGGAACGCTATCTGCCGATCCGCACCATCGACATCGCCCCGACCCTGGCCAGAGCCATGGCCCTGGAGACACCGCAGGATCTCGACGGACGCTGCCTCGACCTGGGGCTGTTCGGTGCCGGGCCCTGCGCCGCCCGAGACTGACTCTGCGTAACAGGGACTCACTTCCTGTTTCCCGTCTGGTGCGGCTCTTACCCCGCAGACGTTTCATGGGCACAAGGGTCGGCGGGAAACGCGGCCGGTCATCGGCAGACGGATGAGAGCGCATGAACAGAGCACGCCGCGCGCGCATCGTCGCGACGCTGGGTCCGGCCAGCCGGGCCCCCGGCATGGTCAAGGCCCTGGCCCAGGCCGGGGTCGACGTCTTTCGCCTCAACTTCAGCCACGGCACCCATGAGGATCACGCCGCCGCACTGAAGGCCGTGCGCGGGGCCGAGCTGGCGCTGAAGCGGCCGCTGGGCGTGCTCGCCGACCTGCAGGGCCCCAAGCTGCGCCTCGGCCGGTTCGCCGATGTCGAGATTGACGTGAAGCCGGGTCACACGATGCGGTTCGACCTCGATCCGACGCCCGGCGACGCCACGCGCGTGCAGATGCCGCATCCTGAGATCTTCAGGGCCCTGCGCACCGGCATGCTGCTGCTGCTAGACGACGGCCGGGTCCGCCTGCGGGTGGGCGAACGCACCGACGACTGGGCTGATGTGACGGTCGAGAGCGGCTCGAAACTGTCGGACCGCAAGGGTGTGGCGGTGCCCGAGGCCGTGGTGCCGGTCTCGGCCCTGACCCCCAAAGACCGCGAGGACCTGGCCTTCGCCCTGCGGATCGGGGTCGACTGGGTCGCGCTCAGCTTCGTGCAGAAGCCCGAGGACATGGCCGAGCTCAAGTCGATCGTGAAGGGTCGCGCCGCCTGCCTGGCCAAGATCGAAAAGCCCCAGGCGCTGGCCGACCTCGAGGCCATCCTCGACTATTGCGACGGCGTCATGGTCGCGCGCGGTGACCTCGGCGTCGAGATGGAGCCGGAAGAAGTCCCGGTCGCCCAGAAGGCCATTATCCGTGCCGCCCGCCGGCGCGGTGTGCCGGTGATCGTGGCCACCCAGATGCTGGAATCGATGACTAGCTCGCCCGCGCCCACACGCGCCGAGGCCTCCGATGTCGCCAACGCCGTCTATGAGGGCGCGGACGCCCTGATGCTATCGGCCGAGACCGCGTCGGGCGACTACCCGCTGGAGGCTGTCGGCATCATGAACCGGATCATGGAGCGGGTCGAAGCCGATCCCCTGTGGCCCAGTCTGATGGATGCCGAACACGCCGGCATGGACGACATCGACGCCGACGCCCTCGTCGCTGCCGCCCGCAAGGCCGCAGAGGCCCAGTCCACTGCCTGTATCGTCATCTTCACCACGCTCGGGGGCACAGCCCGGCGGATGTCGCGCGAGCGGCCGCTGCAGCCCATGCTGGCCCTGACGCCCCGGCCCGAGACGGCCCGCCGCCTTGCCCTGGTCTGGGGCCTCGAACCCCGCCTCGGCAAGGAGCCGGCCAGCCTCGAGGACGTCACCGACGACGCGGTCAACTCCGCCGTTGAATTCGGCCTCGCCCAGCCCGGCCAGCGGGTCCTGATCCTGGCCGGCACCCCCTTCGGTGCCCCGGGGGCTGCGAATCTGCTGCGACTGGCGCATGCTCCGGCCAAGAAGGCGAAGCGCTAGTCCTCCCTCGTAGGGGGAGGGGGACCTCGAAGCAGTGGAGGGGGTCGGCCCCGGACACCCTATTCGTGGTTGACCCCCTCCGTCACGACGCGAAGGTGCGTCGCGCCACCTCCCCCGACGGGGGAGGATTGCGAGGCTCAATGATCAAATACCTCGGCTCCAAACGTGCCCTGATCGATCCGATCACCGCCACCGTCCGGACGTTGCTGCCGCACGGCGGCCATGTCTGCGACCTGTTCTCCGGCACCGCGCGGGTGGGCCATGCGCTGAAGGGTGAAGGCTTTCAGGTCTGGTCTAACGACCACAACGCCTATGCCCATGCCCTGGCCACCACCTATGTCCAGGCCGACCGCGAGCGCTCGCTGGACCGGGCCACGGCCGTCCTCGCCGACCTCGCCGCCACACCCGCTCAGGCCGGCTGGTTCACCAAGACGTTCTGCGAGGACGCCCGCTATTTCACCCCCGCCAACGGGGCCCGGATCGACGCGATGCGCGACCGGATCGAAACCATGGGGCTGGAGCCGGAACTCAAGGCCATCGCCCTTGTCAGTCTGATGGAGGCCGCCGACCGGGTCGATTCCACAGCCGGCCTGCAGATGGCCTATATGAAATCCTGGGCCACGCGGGCGCTGAAACCGCTTGAGCTACGGATGCCGGCGCTCCAGCCCGCAGTCGCCGCCGGTCCGTGCTGCGCCACCCGCGCCGACGCGCTGGAGACCGCCGCCGCCTTCGACGGCGACCTCGTCTATCTGGACCCGCCCTACAACCAGCATTCCTATCTCGGGAACTACCATATCTGGGAGAGCCTGGTCTTGTGGGACCGGCCCGAGACCTATGGCATCGCCAACAAGCGGATCGACGTCCGCACGCGCAAGAGCGCCTTCAACTCCCGCCCCGGCATCGGTCCGGCGCTGCAGGCCGTGATCGACGCCATC
Organism: Caulobacterales bacterium; assembly: GCA_038250335.1. Taxonomy (GTDB): domain Bacteria; phylum Pseudomonadota; class Alphaproteobacteria; order Caulobacterales; family Caulobacteraceae; genus Brevundimonas. Next base: position 3,319 of record JBBSCK010000059.1, on the reverse strand, counting down.
GCTGCCCCCAACCTGATCGTCTCGTTCAATGACGAGGGCTATCTGGGCCGCGACCAACTGGTCGGAATGCTGTCGGCGCGCGGCCATGTCCGGGTCGTCGAGATCCCCCGCCCGCGCTACGTCGGGGCCCGCATCGGCATTCACAATCCCAGGGGCGAGAAAGTCGGCGCCGTGGGCCGGCTGCGGAATGTGGAATATCTGTTCGTGGTCACCCGGAGCCCCGTCGCCCTGGCCGCTTGACCCCACAGGGAACGCCGGTCTCAATGGTCCGTTGTGACGGAATGGAAGATTTGAGCATGCCCTCGAACGACGGCTATCGCCCGGTTCGTCCAACGGCGGTGCGCGATCCACTCGCGGCCTGGCAGACCGCCGCCTGGCGTGCACCGGGCACTACGCGCTTCGACAGCCGCCCGGCCAATGACTTCCTCGCCCGCGCCGACGCCATCGCCCCGCGGACCCTGTCCGCCGCCCCGGCCGAGAGTGAGCCTCTGCCGCGCTGGATCATCGTGGCGATCGGCTGCGTCATCGCGGCCCTGCTGGGAGCCCTGCTGGGCGGCGCGCTGTCGCTTTGACCGCGTTCGCCCTTCCCCCATTCTTCATGGGGGAAGGGCACGTCGTGGCGCGCAGCGACACGCGTGACGATGGGGGAAGTCCGTCCTTCGCCATCGACAGGAGAGCTCCACCCTCGGTCCTGTTCGGCTGCGGTCAGGCACCCTGACGGCGATCAAGCTCGATTATCCAGCATCGCCCGGATCGGCGACCAGGTGCGCCGATGGATGGCGCACGGCCCCATGGCCCTGAGTGCCGCCTGATGGACCGGCGCGTTGTAGCCCTTGTGACCGGCGAAACCGTAACCCGGATAGACCGCGTCCATCTCGATCATCACGGCGTCCCGGGCTGTCTTGGCCAGGATCGAGGCCGCCGCGATCGACAGCGACCGCCCGTCTCCGCCCACCGCCGTCTCAACCGCGCACGGCAGGTTGAAGCGGTAGTTGCCATCGACCAAAGCCGCCGCTGGCTGTACCCCCAGCGCCTCGATCGCCCGGCACATGGCCAGCCCCGTCGCCTGCAAGATGTTCAGCGTCTCGATCTCCTCGACCGAGGCGAAGCCGACGCCCCAGGCCACGGCCCGCGCCTGTATCTCGACCGCCAGGGCGTTGCGTCGTGACGCCGTCAGGGCCTTTGAATCGTCGATGCCCGCCGGAATGTCCCCGGCGTTCAGGATCACCGCCCCCGCCGACACCGGCCCGGCCCACGGCCCGCGCCCGGCCTCGTCCACCCCGCAAACCGGTCCGCCGACGCGCCGGCTCAGCAGCGTCTCCAGCGTCAGCGTCGGAAACGCCCGGCCGGTCACGACCCGCCCAAGGCCCGGACCGCGTCGCAGCGAAAACAGCCCTCCACGTGGTCATTGACCATCCCGGTCGCCTGCATGAAGGCATAGGTGATCACGGGCCCGCAGAACCCGAACCCCCGGGCCTTCAGCGCCTTCGCCATCGCCACCGAGACGGCCGTCTGCGCCGGCACCTCGGCCATGGTCGCGGGCGCGGTCTGGATCGGTCGGCCGTCGACCAGGCCCCACAGCCAGCCGGAGAAGTCCTCACCCCGCTCGCGCATGTCCAGCCAGACCCGCGCGCCCCGGATCGCTGCGTCGATCTTGGCCCCGGACCGTACGATCCCGGCGTCGGCCATCAGCCGCGCCCGGTCCGCCTCGCCATAGCGCGCCACCCGTTCGGGATCGAACCCGTCGAAGGCGGCGCGAAACGCCTCGCGCTTTTTCAGGATGGTGATCCACGCCAGCCCGGCCTGAAACCCGTCCAGCACCAGCTTCTCCCACAGCGCCCGCGCATCATGCTCGGGCACCCCCCATTCACCGTCGTGATAGGCGACATACAGCGGGTCGGTCCCGCACCAGGCGCAGCGATGGAGTGAGTCGGGCATGGACGGAGGATGGACCGGTGAGGCGGACGCGGAAAGTCAGGCCGATGATGTCAGAGGGCCATCCACTCCGGCCGCCGCACCGTCACAGCGCGGCCGTCCATCGTCAGCGCGCCCTCGATCCGGTCCAGCCGGACCAGCGCCATGGCCCCGCCGTCGCGCCCGTTCAGCACCTCGCCGGCCCGCAGGTCCCCGTTCAGCACCTCGGTTCCCGGCACCGGGGCCGGCCCCTCGAACGCGATCGGCAGCATCCGCTTCTTGATGTCGCCGCGCCGCTTCATGCGCGAGGTCGTCTCCTGGCCGACGAAACAGCCCTTCTGGAAATCAATGCCGTTCAGCAGGTCGAAATTGGCCTCGATCGGATAGGCACTGTCGATGCCGCCGTCCTTCGCCGGGTCGGGCACCCCGACCGCCAGCCGGTGCGCATCATACGCGTCCTCGTCCGCGTCGGCCGCCCGCTCGCCCAGCGCCCGTCCCCCCAGCGCCACCAGCCGTGGGTCGGCCGTAAATCCCTCTGCCACACCGGGCCAGGAGGCGAACACCGGCTGCTCGTCTGCCGCGATCTCGACCTGGGCCCGCAGCCGATACATCGACAGCCGGCCGAGCAGGGCCTCGCGCCGGTCCGCCGCCACGTCCAGCACCACGGCCCCGTCCTCGCCCCATACGAACAGGTCGAACAGCAGCCGTCCCGGCGGTGACAGTATGGCCGCGAACCGAATCTCGCCGGGCGCGATCGTCTCGACGTCCTGGGTCAGCAGATTGTGCAGGAATGGTCTGGCGTCCGACCCGGCGACCCGGATCAGGGCGCGGCTGTCGAGGCGGGCGATACGGTGGATCATGCGAGACAGATAGGCGTTCGCAGTGGCCAGGGGGAGGGGGCACTCGCCTCACGCCGGCCCAGATAGAATCCGTATACGGTCGTCTCATGAGTATCCGCTTCCCCATTCTCTATATCGCCGAGGCGGATGCCGAAGCTGCCGTGCTGTCCTCGGGCGTGCTGGCTCATCTGGTCGAGGCGGTGCCGGGCGCGGAATTCACCGTCGTCGGCTCGGCCGCGTCTGCGCCCCTGTTCGCCGACACTCCCGGCCTCAGGCAGCTGATCGTCCTGGACCGGACCGGCCGCTGGGACTGGATCGCGCTGTGGAATCAGGTGCGCGCCACCCGCTGGGGTCTGGTCGTGGACATGCGCGGCACGAAATTCTCGGAACGGCTGCGGCGCCAGAAGCGGGCCGTGCGTGGCCCCGACTTGCCGGGCCTGCATGCCGTTGAGCTGGCGGCGCGCGTGCTGCAATTGGACGAGGTTCCTGCACCGCGCCTGTTTCTGGGCGAGGACAGCCACGCCGCCGCCGACGCCCTGATCGGTGAGGGTGCCGGTCCCATCCTT
>JBBSCK010000058.1:0-16318 GCA_038250335.1 Caulobacterales bacterium | reverse complement strand
GCAAAGAAAAAGGCCGGTGTTTCCACCGGCCTTTTTCAAATTCGTGATCCGGTCGGGATTAGGCGGCGGCCTGTTCGGCCAGCCTGGCCTTCACCTGACGCTTGATGCGCAGGGCGGTGATCGAGAGCTGCTCGTCCTTGGCCTTGACGATGAAAGGGTCCAGACCGCCCTTGAAGTCCAGGGTGCGCAGCGCAGCATTGGAGATGCGCAGGCTGAACGACTGGCCCAGGGCCTCCGACGCGACCTTGACCTTCTTCAGCGACGGGAGAAATCGACGCTTGGTCTTGATGTTCGAGTGGCTGACCGAATGGCCGACCATCGGGCCGATCCCGGTAAGTTCGCAACGACGCGACATCGTCTGATCCTTGAGGTGGCACCCGACCGAACGATGGCGAGCGCATGAAACAAAGGCGCGCGAGGGTGGTCCCCCGCGCGAGAGGGGGCCGTATAGAGGAACCGGTCGCTTCCCGTCAAGGGTCCCGGGGCATGGAGGCCGCGCTGCGACCGGCATCCGTTCATGCGTCGTTCAATCGCCGTGTTTCAAGACTTAAGCTAGGGGGACAGCCCCCGGGAATGAGAGCCGCGATGACCCTGCCGTCCGTTCTGATGCGCACCCTGACGATTGCCGCGCCGGCCGTGGCCGGTGCGATCCTGCTGGCGGCCCCGTCGTCTGCGCCGCACGCCCAGGCCGCCGCCTCCGAGGTGCTGCCGGGCTATTGGGAATATACCACCAGCGCCGTGGGCATCCGCAGCACCGAGCAGAAATGTGTGCGGCCCAGCGAGATCAACCGATTCTTCGGCGGCCTGTCGACCCGGCGCTGGCAGTGTGTCTATCCGACCCGTGAGGTCGGTGGCGGCATGGCCCGGTTCGAGGGCACCTGCACCGATCCCAAGGGGCGGCGCGTCCAGGTCCGGCTGCGCGGCACCTATCAGCCAGACAATTTCCGCTTTGACGGCGGGGCCCAGCTGGCGCGCGGCACACCCTATCTGCCGGCCAGTATCACTGCCCGACGGCTGGCGGAAGTCTGCCCGGCCGGTGCGGAGTATTTCTGAGAACGATAAAAAAGGCCCGGTGTCTCCACCGGGCCTTTTCATGGTCAGTGGTGCCCGAAGGATCAGGCCGCTTCGGCCTCGTTCTCGGCTTCCTCGGCCGCCTCGGCGGCGGCGATGACGGCTTTCTTGGCGCTCAGCGACTTGGACAGAAGCTGGACGGCTGCGTCCTTGTCGATGCGGTTGGCGGCGGCGACTTCGCGGGCCATGCGGTCCAGCGCCGATTCGTAGAGCTGGCGCTCCGAATAGGACTGTTCCGGCTGCGAATCGGCGCGGTGCAGGTCACGGACCACCTCGGCGATCGAGACCAGATCGCCCGAGTTGATCTTGGCTTCGTATTCCTGGGCGCGGCGGCTCCACATCGTGCGCTTGATACGGGCGCGGCCTTTCAAGGTCGTCAGGGCCCGGGTCACCACGTCATCGGCCGCCAGCGAACGCAGGCCTGCGGTCTTGGCCTTTTTGGTTGGGACGCGCAGGGTCATTTTCTCATGGTCGAACGTCACGACATAGACCTCCAGAGACATGCCCGCGATCTCCTGCGTTTCGACTGCGGCTACCTTGCCGACACCGTGGGCCGGATAGACGACAGCGTCGCCAACCTTGAATTCCAGAACGCTCTTGGTGGTCATGTCATTCCTTTCCCGGACGCAGGGAACAGGTCACCGAACGCACGAACGACAATTGCGTCGCCAACCGGCGCAAGATGCACCGGCCGAAAACCCTGCTCGTCAGTCGTGGAAACGGATCACCCAACCTCTGGCCGACCCCGTCTTCATGGACGGGGTTCTGTCGCAAATTCGGGCGGCGCGCATAAAACGCTCTCCGCCCGACCCAATATTAAGGAACGTATCACAAAACGAGGCAATTTAAAAACGTCGTGCGAGGATGTGATGACGCGGCGGATCGGTCGGGCACGAAGCCCGACGCGGATCAGGAGCCTTTGCCGGGCTCGGCGCTGAAGTATTTCTCGAATTTACCGGTCTCGCGCTCATACTGTTCGCCGTCGCCGGGCGGGGTGCCCTTTACGGTGATATTGGGCCAGACCCGCGCGTACTGGGCATTGATCTGCAGCCACTTGCCGTCGGGCTCGTCCTCGGTGTCGGGCTTGATGGCGTCGACCGGGCATTCCGGCTCGCAGACGCCGCAGTCGATGCATTCGTCGGGCGCGATGGCGAGGAAGTTCTCGCCCTCGTAGAAGCAGTCGACGGGACAGACCTCGATACAGTCCATGAACTTACATTTCACGCAGGCGTCGGTGACGATGTAGGTCATGGGCGGGCAGGTTCGTCGGCTGGGGGAAGGGGACGGCAGGTCGACATGGCCGGGCGTGCGCCGCCTGTCAACCGATGCGACGCGTTGACCCCGGGGGGGCGCGGGCCGCGCCCTGCCGGAACGTCAGGGCTTCCCATCTGTTACCGACACGATTGCGGATCATCGGCGGCCGGACCTTGACGCCCTGGATTCCAGCCATGGGAAGATCACGTGGTCGGTCAATCACCTCGGCTTTTCGACCTACTACGGCCAGTTCGTGAACGTGGACAGTGGTCGGCGACCTGACGCTCCGCGGCGTGACCCGGCCGGTGACCATGAAGGTCAAGTTCAACCAGGCCGGAACCGCCATGGGGGCCTACAAGACGGACTTTGGCGGCGAGGCGATCATCAAGCGGTCGGAGTTCGGCATCAACTACGCCGTGCCTGCGATCTCCGATGAGGTGAAGCTGCACATCGAGGGCGAGTTCAATATCCTCCAGTAGCATCGCCTATCCGGCATCGTCACCCATGAGGGTGTAGAGGGCGCGGGCCTCTTCGGCAGGTCCGCGCCTTTCGCCCAGAGCCTCGACGCGCAGGGCGGTGACGCGCTGATGCGCGACGAACACCAGTTCGTCGCCGGGATGGACGCACCGGCTGGGCTTGTCGAGCCGGCTCTGGCGGCCCTGATGGGTCAGCCGCACGGCCCCCCGCTCCACGAGGTCGGCGGCCAGACCTCGGGTCTTTGCGAACCGCGCGCGCCACAGCCAGATGTCGATACGGACCGACGCCTCGCTCATCCGTGGCCTGTCGTCCCGGACCGGGTCCGACGCGGCTCCGGAATGGCGGTCAATGCAGTGTCCGGCGCTGCCGGGCGAACGACCGAAATGCGGGGGTCGCGAACCGCCAAATGCGAAACTGCCATCACCGCAAACACACCGCAGAGACAGCAAGGACCGCTTTCGCCCCGAGGTCCTGACGACCCGGGCTCACGACACGACCTTCTTGCGCCTTGGCCGTCGACGCTGCGCGGGCGGGGCGGGGGCCGTCAGTTCGGCCAGTTTTGCGAAGGGAGAATCCCTGACCACGGCCGTTGTCATGCCCTCTCGATCCTGCATTTGCGCGCGGATCGATTGGAGGGCCGCCCAGATCCCCCGTGTGTCGTCGGCGGTCCAGCCGAGGGCGGTCATGGCCTCGTCGGCCAGATGACCCCTGCCCTCGCGGCGCAGGTCGGCGGCGCGTTCCAGATCCTCGACCGGCACGGCCATGCGGCCCGCGGCGCGAAGGCCGAAAGCGGACAGGGCCCGCATCGATGGAACCGGGACCGGCAAAGGGGTCAGACCGGCGGTTCCGGCGCGGAACGGCTCTGCGGCTACAAAGGCCCGCGCCATCACCCGGGCGCGGGGTTTCAGGACCCCGGGCAGCCAGACGGAGTGCGTCCCGACACGGATGGCGAAGGTCTTGATGGTGCGCCGCTCGACCTGGCTGAGCGCCGCCAGATCGCGGTCGACGTCGCGGCGGTCGATGACGCCGCCGGCCTCCAGCAGGCGAAAGGCGATGCCGCGCGGCAGGCCTTTCAGGGTTCCGGTCTCGATGGCGGTCTTCAGGCGGCGCAGGTCGCGCAGCGCGCGTCCCGCTTCGCAAGCGAGCCAGGCCTCGATGCGGCGCTGGGCCCGGTCGCGCGCGGCCTGCGGACCAAGGTCGCCGATCAGCCGCACGCGCGGTGTGAACGGCTCCGTGTTGACGATCTTCGCCGCCAACGCGCCTTGCCACAGAACGTCCCCGTCCGGCGTGACCGAGAAGGCCTCGTCTCCGTCGGCCGCCAGCCGCCCGAGCCGCCGGGCGATTTCGGGTCCGACGGCGCGAAGGGCGGCGGTCTTGAGGGTGCGGTCGGCCAGCGCCGAACCGCCCGACGCCACGGCGAACCGGACGCCCTCCAGATGGCCCACGGCCTCGCCGTCGACCGTGACGACGCCGTCGTCGGCGACCTCGGCCAGCGTACCCGCATGGTCATGGAGCGATCGCATCAGGGCGGTGGTCTTGCGGTCAACGAAGCGGGCGGTCAGGCGCTCGTGCAGCACGTCCGACAGCCGGTCCTCCAGAGCCCGCGTGCGCTCGCGCCAGCCCTTCATTCCTTCCAGCCAGTCGGCACGATTGGCGATGTAGCTGAGGGTCCGCACGCCGGCGAGCCGGGCCGACAGCTGGTCGATCTGGCCGTCGTCGCGGTCGACCTCGGCAAAGCGGGGGGCGAACCAGTCGTCGGTCAGACGGCCGCGCTTCCCGGTCAGGGCGTGGAAGACATCGCGCGACAGGCGGACATGCTCGTCGATCGTCGTCTTCTGGAAATCGGGCAGCTGGCACGCCTCCCACAGCCGCATGATGGTCCCGCGCGAACGGCCGATGCGCTTGACCTCGTCGTCCTGCAGGGCGCGACGCAGCAGGGTCTCGTCCAGGGCCTGCCCCGTAAGCTTCAGCCCCGGCACGCCCGGCGTCTGCACCAGCGATCGCAACAGGTCCGGCAGGGTGTCGAAATCCAGCCGGGCGTTGCGCCATTCGATGGCCTGGATGGGGTCGAACCTGTGCTCGACCACCTGTTCGACCAGGTCCTCGTCCAGCTCCCCGGCCTCGCCCGTGACCCCGAAAGTTCCGTCGCGGATGTGGCGACCCGCGCGGCCGGCGATCTGGGCGATCTCGTGGGCGTGTAGCCAGCGGGTGCGGCGGCCGTCGAACTTGCGCATTCCGGCGAATGCGACATGGTCCACGTCCATGTTCAGCCCCATGCCGATGGCGTCGGTGGCGACCAGGAAGTCGACCTCGCCCGACTGGAACAGGGCGACCTGGGCGTTGCGCGTGCGCGGGCTGAGCGATCCCATGACCACCGCCGCCCCGCCGCGCTGGCGCCGGATCAGCTCGGCGATGGCATAGACCTGCTCGGTCGAGAAGGCGACGATGGCGCTGCGCCGGGGCAGGCGGGTCAGTTTCCTGGACCCGGAATAGGTCAGGTTCGACAGCCGCTCGCGGGTGACGATCTCGAGGTCCGGAATCAGCCGGCGCATCAGGGGGGCCATGGTGGCGGCGCCGAGGAACATGGTCTCGAACCGGCCCCGGGCGTGCAGCAGGCGGCTGGTGAAGACATGGCCGCGCTCGGGGTCTGCGGCCAGCTGGATCTCGTCGATGGCCAGGAACTCGACCTCGCGCTCCAGCGGCATCGCCTCGACCGTGCAGACCCAGTAGTGCGGCCTGGGCGGGATGATCTTTTCCTCGCCGGTAATCAGCGCGACGGCGTTGGCACCGCGCTGCCTGACGATCCGCTCGTAGATCTCGCGCGCCAGCAGCCGCAGCGGCAGGCCGATCATGCCCGAGGCGTGGCCCAGCATGCGCTCGACCGCCAGATGGGTCTTGCCGGTGTTGGTCGGCCCCAGCACCGCGACGACGCGGGACGGAGCCTGGCCTGAGGCACGGTCGCTCATGATGGGGACAAGGTGGCGATTCGCCCGGGCTTCCTCAAGCGGGAAGGCTGGACCTGTGATCGCGGGGCGTCCGGGCCAGCCCCGCCCTCACCGCCAGATAGACCAGCAGACCGATCGGCCCGGCGAACAGGGTCAGGAACAGCACCGGCAGCATGGCCCAGTGCGGCACGCCCCTCTTGCCCGCATCCTCGATCGCCCAGGCCCCGACCCACAGGTCAAAGGCCAGATAGTGGACCCAGCCCACCAGAACGGCCTCGGGCCGGCTGAAACCCTCGGTCAGGCCCGACAGGGTCGTCAGGTCGCCGCTGAACCCGCCGCCGGTCAGGGCCCGGACCAGCAGCACCGTATAGGTGACCGCCAACACCATCCCCACGCCCCGCGCCGCCAGCACGATCAGATCGCGGCGGATCGGCGCGAACGCCAGGATGATCCAGCCGACCAGGGCGACCGCATTGGCGACACTGAACAGGGTCTCGAGGCTCATGAACGGCTCCTTGCGGCGGCGAGCTTAACAGCGACCGCCAGGGCAGGGGAACAGGGGCGAAACGAATCAGGACCGAATCACCGACACCCGGTGATTCGGGTTTTGTTCACCCCAAGATATTGTATCTTAAAGGTGATTAACCACAATCCCGATGCCGCGCCGACGGCCTCGATCCAAGCGAGGGAGAGCACGAATTTCGTCCAGCCGTCTTTCCCGCCCCGGCGCGACCCGCTAGGACGCCGGCAACGGCTCCGTAGCTCAGCTGCATAGAGCAAGGCTTTCCTAAAGCCGAGGTCGGGGGTTGGAGTCCCTCCGGGGTCGCCATCCTTCCTGTTCTGATCCTCGGGAGTGATGGCCGTTGGCCTGACCGGTCAGGTCTGGCGATGTCGTGCCGGACGACGAAACAGTGTACACTCCGCTAACCCGGCTCAGGGCCGCCCGAGACGAACCATGAGCGATCAGGAGTCCGTCGACCGCAGGCCCAGCCTGCTCGGCCGCCTCGGTCCAGGTCTGATCACCGGTGCCGCGGATGATGACCCCGGCGGGGTCGCCACCCATTCCCAGGCCGGTGCGATGTTCGGCCTGAACATGCTCTGGAGCGTCGTCCTGGCCTATCCGCTGCTGGCCGGCATCCAGCAGGTTGTGGCCCGGATCGGCCGGGTCACCGGACACGGTCTTGCGGCCAATATCCTGCGGGCGTTCCCGGCCTGGCTGCTGGCGGTTCTGGTGCTGCTGTTGCTGGTCGCCAACACCATCAACATCGCCGCCGACGTGGCCGCCATGGCCGCTGCGGCGACCCTGATAGCGCCGGGTATCGACAGGGTGTTCTATGCGGTCGCCTTCGGCCTCGTCTGCCTGCTGCTCGAGGTCTTCATGAGCTACAAGCGCTACGTCGGTGTGCTCAAATGGCTGACCCTGTCCCTGCTGGCCTATGTCGGCGTCATCTTCACGGTGAAGATTCCCTGGGCCGAGGTGATCTGGCGCTCTTTCGTACCGGAGATCGCGCTGACACCGGCCTTCATGACCATGGTGGTGGCCGTGTTCGGCACCACCATCAGCCCCTATATGTTCTTCTGGCAGAGCTCTCAGGAGGTTGAGGACCTGGGTCCCGATCCCGAGAAGCGGTCCCTGCTGAACACCCCCGAACTTGCGGATGCCGAGTTGCGCCGGATCCGGCTGGACACCTGGACCGGCATGGCAGTCTGCAGCCTGATCGCCTTCTTCATCGTGCTGACGACGGCGGTGACCCTGCACGTCAACGGGATCACCCGTATCGACAGTGCTGCGCAGGCAGCCGAGGCGCTACGGCCGATCGCGGGGGACCTGGCCTTCTGGCTGTTCAGCCTGGGGATTATTGGCACGGGTCTGCTGGCCATTCCGGTCCTCGCCGGCTCTGCGGCCTATGCGATTTCCGAGTCCTTCGGCTGGCCCATGGGTCTGGACCGCAAGCTGGGCCAGGCCCCGGGCTTCTATGCCATCATCGCGGCGGCGACGCTGGGCGGTGTGGCGCTCAGCCTGACCGACGTGGATCCCATCCAGGCCCTGGTCTGGAGCGCCGTCCTCAACGGGCTCGTCGCCGTGCCGATCATGGTGGTCGCCATGATCCTCGCCTCGCGCAAGTCGGTGATGGGGCCCTTCGTCATCGGCAGGACCCTGAAAATCCTCGGCTGGTCGGCGACGATGGTGATGGCGGCTGCTGGCGTGGGCATGTTCCTGGTCTGAGCGGCCGGTGGCCCTATCGTTTGCGCTTGATGATCATCACCGCCGCCATCGTCAGGATGACGATCGGCACCAGGATCAGCAGCCACGCCAGAAAGCGTTCGATGTCCATGGCCACGCCCCTCCCCGGGACGGCCGCACGGGGTGCGTCGTTGATGGCGAAGTCAAACGGTACCGCCGCAGGCCAAGCGTTTCGGGAACGGCGATCGCGCCGGCACCTCCAATGCGGGCGGGAATCCTCTTGTTCTCAAGCCGTTAGCCAGATGGGCCGGACATCAGCGCCACTTCGACCCATCGCCATGGCCGCCGATGCTTTCCCATTCGGGCGGTGCGGCCTTGTGGACATATTGTTCGGATACCATCCAGCCCTTGAACGGCCGCAGGACCAGCAGGCAGGCCCCCGCGATCAGGGGGAAGGTGAAGGCGAAATGGACCCAGATCGGGGGTCGGACGGTGAATTCGAAGGCCATGAAGGCCATCATGCCGATGACCCCTATGGCCGACATGGCGAAGAAGGCCGGGCCATCCGCCGGGTCGGCAAAGCCATAGTCCAGCCCGCAGTCGGGGCAGGCGTCGCGGATGGTCAGGTAGCCCTTCAGCAGCGGGCCCTTGCCGCAGCGTGGACAACGACAGCGCAGACCCGTCGACAGCGTCGAAAGGCGGGGATAGGCGGTGGGTTCGGGGGGGATCATGTCGACTCCTGACGCGACTGATGTCGGCCTTCCTGATCAACGCATCAAGGCCGTATCCGGTCACACCCCGTTAACCGCGCCGAAAGGGCGATCGCGCAAGAAGGGGCAAGCATGGCCCGGGCGCGCTCAAGAACCGCGATAGGACGAACCACGGTGGCGCTGGGCGCCGCCGGGGCGATTGCCTTTGCGCCGATCGCCGGAGTGGTGGCCCCTGTTCTGGCCCAGGAAGCCGAGGCGGCCCTGGATCCCGTGACCATCCGGGTCGGGGCCAACGACGGCTTCACCCGGATCGAGTTCGCCGGGGTTGTCGGAGCCCGGTCACGGATCCGCCGCGACGGTCAGGCCGTGGTGGTCCGTATCGGCGCGACCGCCGCGCCGGATGTGTCGCGCCTGAAAGTCGATCCGCCGCCGGGCGTGGAAAAGGTCGAGACCCGGGCGGCGCTGGACGCCACCGAACTGGTCATCACCCTGGCCGATGGGGCCGACGCCCGCTCGGGGTCCGCAGACGGGGCCGTGTGGTTGAACCTTTATCCGGTCGGGGTCGCCCCACCGGCCGCCGCACCCGGCGCAGCGGTTCCGGCCGGGGGGGCCGTGCCCGTCACGGCGACGAAGGCGGCCGAACAGGTCAGTATCAGCTTTGGCTGGGCCGCGCCGGTCGGGGCTGCGATCTTCCGTCGCGGCGACGCGGTCTGGATCGTGTTCGACACGGCGGCGCGGATGGATCTGGCGGCCGCGCGCGACCTCGGCCCGGCCGGGGATGTGCGCTGGGCGGTCGGCCCCGACTATACCGCGATGCGAATTTCCGCCCCGGCGGCCCTGCCCGTCTCGGCCTCGGCCGAGGGGGCCAAATGGACGGTCACCATCGGCGGCTCGCCCTCGGCCGCATCCGGCATCGACGTTTCGCGCGACGACCGGGCCCAGACCACCCTGGTCGCCCGGATGGCGGGGGCCACCCGCACCGTCTGGCTGACCGATCCGATGGTCGGCGACCGGTTCGCGGCCGTAACGGCCCTGGCCCCGGGCAAGGGCTTCGCCGACCGCCGCCGGATGGTGGACATGACGCTTCTACCGACCGCCCAGGGGCTGGCGGTCGAGACCCTGACCGACGATCTGACGATCCGGGCCGAAGGCGATCTGGTGACCCTGTCGCGGCCGCGTGGTCTGACCCTGTCGCCCCCGTCGATGGCGCTGGAGGCGGCGGAGCCTGCCGCTGACCAGACGCCGCGCAAGGCATCCTTCCCGGCCCTGATCCTGCCCGACTGGGCCGAGGCCGGGGAGGAAGGGTTCGTCACCCGGTACCGCAAGCTGCAGGATGCCGCCGCCCGGGAATCGATCGCCGCCTCGGACAATCCGCGCAGCCCCATCGAGGCGCGCATGGCCCTGGTGCGCTTCCTTGTCGGTTCCGGCCTCGGCTTTGAGGCCGTCGGCGTGGTCAATGCCATGATCGCCCAGACGCCGTCGCTGCAGGGCGAGCCTGAGCTGCGCGGCCTGCGGGGTGCGGCACGCGCCTCCATCGGCCGGCTGGAGGAGGCGAGGCTCGACTTCTCCGCCGGAGCCCTGGCCGGCGATCCGTCGACCAAGGTCTGGCAAGGCTGGCTGGCGGCCGAGCAGGGGGACTGGGCCGGCGCGCGGCTGGCTTTTGCGTCCGGAGCCGCAGTCATTGACGAGTTCCCGGCGGACTGGCGGGCGCGGTTCGGCGCAGCCCACGCCATGGCGGCGCTGGAGACCGGCGACCTGAGCGCCGCCCGCGCGCTGCTGGCCTATAGTTTCTCGCAGGATGCCCCTGCCGCCGATCAGCTGACGGCACGGCTGGTCCAGGCCCGGCTGTTCGAGCTTGAAGGGGCCAGCGACCGCGCCCTGGCGGTCTACAAGGCCGTGGGCCGGGCACCGCTGGACGGTATCGCCACCCCGGCCAAACTGGGTGTGATCCGCATCGAACTGGCCAAGGGCACGCTGACGCCGGTCGCCGCCGCCGCCCGGCTGGAGCAGCTGAAGTGGCGCTGGCGCGGGGATGCGACCGAGTTGGCCGTCATTCGCACGCTGGGCGAACTCTATCTGACGCAGGGTCGCTATCGTGAGGCGCTGGATACCCTGCGCGGCGCGGGCAAGCGGCTGGGCAACCTGCCCGGTGCCGCGGAGCTCCAGGCGGATCTTGCGAATGCCTTCCGCGCGCTGTTCCTCGACGGTGCCGCCGACGGGCTCCAGCCGGTCCAGGCGCTGGCCCTGTTCTATGACTTCCGCGAGCTGACGCCCGTGGGGGCCGATGGCGACGAGATGGTGCGCCGGCTGGCGCGCCGACTGGTCGATGTCGATCTGCTGGACCAGGCGTCCGAGCTGTTGAAATACCAGGTCGACAACCGGCTGGAAGGCGTGGCCAAGGCCCAGGTCGCCACGACCCTGGCCACCGTCCTGCTGATGGATCGACAGCCGGAACCGGCGCTGCAGGCGCTGTGGAGCTCGCGCACGACCCTGCTTCCGACGGCCCTCAGTGCCGAACGGCGCGGGCTGGAAGCGCGGGCCCTGATGGAGCTGGGCCGGTTCGACCATGCGCTGGAGACGTTGGGTGACGACCGGTCGCCCGCAGCCCAGCAGGTGCGTGCGGAAATCTTCTGGAAACAGGAAAACTGGGCCGGTGCCGCAGCCCTTTACGAGGCGCGGCTGGGCGAGCGGTTCAAGGACACAGCCACGCCCCTGACCGCAGACGAGGAAAGCGGCGTGATCCGGGCGGGTGTGGGCTATTCGCTGGCCCGTGACGCCGCTGCGGTCACGCGGATGTCGCGCAACTATGGGCCCTTCGAAGCGCGGGCCCGGTCGGGTGCCGCCTTCAGGATCGCCCTGGACGGGCTGGATGGAATGGCGGGGACGGCCAGCGCCCGGGATTTCGCCGGTCTGACGGCCAGCGCCGACACCTTTTCTGGCTGGGTGGCCCAGATGAAGACCCAGCTCAGGGAAAGAACCGGCGGGGATCGCGCTGCCGCGACACCCGCCCGTCCCACGCCGCCGGCCGCCGCGACGGGCGCGGCCGGCTAGGGCGTCTAACTCCTACTTGTTGACTGCGTCCTTGAGCGGCTTCGACACGCGGAAGCGCACGGCCTTGGAGGCGGCGATCTTGATGGTCGCGCCCGTGGCCGGGTTGCGGCCTTCGCGGGCGGCGCGCGCGGCGGTGTCGAACACCCCCAGGTTGGAGATGCGCACGTCGCCACCGTCGGTCAGCGACGAATGGATGGTCTTGACGATGGCTTCCAGCACGCGGCCGGCGTCGGCCTGGCTGACGCCCGCATCTTTGGCGACGGCGGCGATGAGTTCAGCTTGAGTGGTCATTATGGGTCGTTTCCCGAAAAGCTCGCCCCGATTCCCGGGGCGACGACGGGGGGATCAACACGCCTTTTGGGCGACTTGGCAAGCGACTTCGGCGCGCAAAGCCTTTGAGGGTGGGGATCTAGCCCGATCCAGACGCCTGGCGGAAGCTCTCGACCAGGCTTCCGGCCACCAGTCTCCAGCCGTCGACCAGCACGAAGAAGATCAGTTTGAAGGGCAGGGAGATCACCACCGGAGGCAGCATCATCATACCCATGGACATCAACACGCTGGCGACCACCAGATCGATGACAAGGAACGGAACAAAAAGGAGAAATCCGATCTCGAAGGCCGTCTTCAGCTCGCTGATCATGAAGCTGGGAATGACGACCCGCAGCGGCAATTCCGCGACCGTCGCCGGGGCCTCGATCCGGCTCAAACGGGTGAACAGCGCAAGGTCGTCCTGGTCTACCTGGGCCAGCATGAAGATCTTCACTGGTTCGGATGCGAGATCGAACGCCTGGGGCAGCTCCATCTCCTGGTCCATGAGCGGGCGGATGCCCGAATCATACGCATCCTGCCAGGTCGGAGCCATGACGATGGCGCTCAGGAACAGCGCCAGGGACACCAGAACCGCGTTCGGCGGCGACTGCTGCATGCCCAGGGCGGTGCGCAGCAGACTGAGCACCACGATGATCCGCACGAAGCTGGTGGTCATGATCACGATCGACGGCGCGAGCGACAGCACCGTCATCAGCCCGACCAGTTGCACCACCCGCGCGGTCAGCCCGGCCCCGGTTCCGAGATCGATATTGATGGCCGCGCCCGACGCCCCGGCGGCGGCCACGTCCTGGGCGAGGGCCGCGAGTGGCCAGGCCAGGCAGAGCAGGGTGGTGAGGGCGGAGAGTTTGAGGGCGCGAATCAATTCGGCGCGGGTCGGAACGACCAGCCAGCTTTCCTTCCTGGCGCGGGATGCCGTTGCGGCGCGTCTCATTTTCCCGAACTCCGCGGCTCGATCAGCTCGCGGCCCTCACCCAGCAGGATCAGACGCTCCTCGTCATCGACCCTGACCAGCACCAGCCGGCGCGCCGGATCCAGCACGAGGGTTTCCACCACGGTCAGCCGCCGCTCCCCACGGTCGGCGTTCAGGCGCGCCATCAGCTGTGGCGCATAGCGACGCGCGGCCCAGGCGGCCAGGCCGATCAGGCCGAGGGTGAAGGCCAGGCCGAAGATGGCGCGGGCAAGATCGAGGAAGTTCATTCTGAAAGGCCCCGCAGCCCCGCGAGGAAGCGGCGGGACCGATCGACCCCAACCTTAACCATCGTGGTTAACGGTGCGTTTAGATAAGGGGTCGTTAACCATAGGGGCGGCATTTTCTGCCGATCGAAGAACGAGGACGATCCCTATGGGCGTCGCCGACCTGCCACTGCTGCAGCAGATCAAGGGCCGCCTGACCTGGCTGGACGAGCGCCAGCGCGTGGTCGCCCAGAACGTCGCCAACTCGGACACGCCCGGCTATGTCGCCCGCGACCTGAAGGCACCGACGGACTTCGCGGCGGCCCTTCGGGACGGTGGGGGCCTGCGCATGGCCCGGACCTCGGCCGGTCACATGCCGGTCGGCGGGCCCAACGGTGCGCCGGTCGCGCGGTTCACGTCCCACGCCGCGCCGGATTCCGAGACCACGCTGGATGGCAATGCCGTGGTGGTCGAGGAGCAGATGCTGAAGATGGCCGAGAGCCGCATGGCCTATGACGCCGCCATCGGCCTCTATACCAAGTCGATGGCCATGCTGCGCCTGGCTGCCAGGACGCCGGGCCGGTGACGCGCATGGGAGGTCTCTAGATGTCCGATCCGATCAACGGGCGGAACGGCACGCCGCGAAACCCCGCCATGGCGGTGGCGGCCTCGGCCCTGACCGCGCAGCAGTCGCGCATGCGGATCATCGCCGAGAACATCGCCAACGCCGAATCAACCGCCCGGACGGCGGGGGGGCAGCCCTATCGCCGCCAGATCCCGGTGTTCGAGGCGCGCGGCATCGACGGCGCGACCGGGGTGTCCATGGCGGAGGTTCGCCCCGACCAGAGCGCGTTCCGGCGCGAATACGACCCGAGCCACCCGGCCGCGGACGCCGACGGCTATCTCCTGCGGCCCAACGTCAACACCCTGATCGAGTCGATGGACATGCGCGAGGCGCAGCGGGCCTACGAGGCCAATCTGAACGTCATCGAGACGGCGCGGTCGATGGAAAGCCGCACCCTCGACATTCTCAAGCGATAGGGGCTGACCGATGAATCCTTTGATGGCGGCGCAGGCCTATGCGGCGACGCAGGGTGCGGGCGGCGTGAGCGGCGGTGCGGCGGTGGGGGGCGGGCCCGAGTTCTCGCAACTGCTGCAGAATGTCATGGGCGACGTGACGCAACAAACCCGCGCGGCCGAGACCCAGATGACCCAGGTGGTCCAGGGTCAGGGTTCGATGATCGACGTGGTCACCGCCGTGTCCAGTGCCGAGGCCTCGCTGGAGACCGTCATTGCCGTGCGCGACCAGGTCATCTCGGCCTATCAGGAAATCATGCGGATGCCGATCTAGTCGGGGTCAGGACTCCCGACGCGCGCGCACCGAACGGTTGCCGCCGACACTGAGCAGATAGCTGTTGATCGCGCCCTGACGGACCCGGACCGTCTGGCCCGGTCGCGGCCTCGGCGACATCCGCTCGCTGTCGATCTGGCGCCAGGTGGACCCGTCAGCCAGCGAGAAGATCCATTTGCCGTTCTGGTCCCGTACGGCGTCGGTCAGGGTCGTGTCGATCGCCTCGACCGGCGTATCCTGTCGCAGGCCGCCAAACAGGTTGGCGGTCCCGAGATTGAGCCCGAACAGGCGGGTTCGGGTCTCCTGGGCCTGGGCGCGATCTACGACGGTCACCTCGCCCTGTCTCTCCGCCGTGTCGAACGCTGCGGCCGCTCCGTCGAAGCAGGCCAGACGCGCATCTGACGCCACAATGTCGCGGCAATCGAGCAGGGACTGGAGCAGGACGGGGCGCGCCGGCACTTCCGAAGTCTGGGCCGCAGCGGAGCCGAGCCCCCCACTTCCGAGCGCCGCGACGGCACCCAGTCCGACCGCAATGGCTGCCGCAAATCTTGTCATGGGGACCGGATCCTCCTGTTGAACCGGCAATCTAGGCCCAATCCCACACACAACGGAAACCGAAACCGGCGCGTGGCTCTGATGTGACAAGGCTTCGCAAAAATGTCTCCATTCCGCCATTATTGTTGACCGATGAAGCTCCCGTTGCGAACGTGCGAACAAGCATCGGACCCGCATGACCGGGACCGGTGGGCGAGCCAGCAGGGCTCGACATCATTGCTTATGGAGATGACCCCTTGACCGACACCACCTATCGCCACCGCCTTCTCGGCACCTCGATGCTCGCCGGTGCGGCCATTCTGGCCGCCACCGCCCTGATGGCGGCTCCCGCCATGGCTCAGGACATGGCTTCGCAGGACGAAGAAACCGAACTGGACGTGATCGTCGTTACCGGCACGCGCATTCAGGCACCGGGCCTGGTTTCGGCCAGCCCGATCCAGACCCTGGGCGCTGAGGAGATCGGCCTGCAGCAGACCGCCGAGGTCGAACAGATCATCCGCATACTCCCCATCTCGCAGCCGGGCGACGGCGACGCGGTCAACAACGGCACCGCCGGCGTGTCCACCGTCAACCTGCGGGGCCTGGGTGCCCAGCGCAACCTTATCCTGATCGACGGCAAGCGCGTCACCCCTTTCAACGTCAACGGCATCGTCGACGTGTCGGGCATCCCGACGGCCTTCCTCGAGCGGATCGACATCATCACCGGCGGTGCCTCGGCCGTGTATGGCTCCGACGCCATCTCGGGGGCCCTGAACTTCATCCTCAAGAACGACTTCGAGGGCGTCGAGTTCGAGACCGGCTATTCGATGACCGGC
The DNA here is from genome assembly GCA_038250335.1 of Caulobacterales bacterium. Taxonomy (GTDB): domain Bacteria; phylum Pseudomonadota; class Alphaproteobacteria; order Caulobacterales; family Caulobacteraceae; genus Brevundimonas. Next base: position 401 of record JBBSCK010000058.1, on the reverse strand, counting down.
GACGAGGACGGCGAAACATACCGCGCCAACCTGTCGATCGGGGCCAACACGGGTGATGGGCGCGGCAACGTCGCCCTGAACCTGAACTACAACAAGCGTGAAGGCGTCCAGTTGGGCGCGCGTCCGCTGGGCAATGTCGGCATCGGCACCGCCAACGGTGCCAACTATTTCAGCTTCCTTCAGGGCCGACTGCCTGCGCCGCCGGCTGATCCGCTGTGCGGCGGTCCCGGCTCGGTCGCTGCCGGGGGCTCGACCACCACGGTCCCGACCCGCACCCAGATCACCGGCATTGGCTCTACGGCTGTTCAGTTCCGCAGTGACGGCACCCTGGGTCCGAACTGCAGCGTGTTCAACTTCAACCCGTTCAACTACTATCAGACCCCGCTGGAGCGTTTCGGCGG
>JBBSCK010000057.1:0-16712 GCA_038250335.1 Caulobacterales bacterium | reverse complement strand
TGGAGAGCGGGAAGCCCGGTTCCAGTGGAACTATCAGCTCGCCCGGCTGAACCAGCCCGTCGACAAGGCCGAGTGGGGCATGACGCCCCAGACGGTGAACGCCTACTACAACTCGGCCAACAACGAGATCGTCTTCCCGGCCGCGATCCTTCAGCCGCCCTTCTTCGATCCGGATGCGGATCCGGCGATCAACTATGGTGCCATCGGCGGCGTCATCGGTCACGAGATCGGCCATGGCTTCGACGACCAGGGACGCAAGTCGGACGGAAACGGGGTCCTTCGCGACTGGTGGACGGCGGAGGACGCCGCCAATTTCACCGCCCTGACCACCCGCCTCGGGGCCCAGTACGATACCTATGAAGTCGCGCCTGGCCACAATGTGCAGGGAGGCCTCTCGATGGGCGAGAACATCGGCGACGCCTCGGGCGTGGCGGTTGGACTGGAAGCGTATCGTCTGTCGCTGGACGGCCAGCCTGCGCCGGTCATCGATGGCTGGACCGGCGAGCAGCGCTTCTTCTTCGGCTGGGCCCAGGTGTGGCAGACCAAATCCCGCGATGAGGCCCTGAAGCGCCAAGTCGCGGTCGGGCCGCACTCACCCGCCGAGTTCCGGGTGATCGGGCCGCTGCGCAATGTGGATGCCTGGTATGACGCCTTCGATGTCCAGCCGGGGAGCCGTTACTATCTCTCCCCCGAGGATCGTGTCCGCATCTGGTAGGACCGGGCAGGCTAGGAGACCCCTGACCGGAGCGGCGTCGCTCCGGTCAGGGCGTCCCGGTGTCAAAGTCGTACCGGGGTCAGGCCAGATTGAGGGTCAGGCAGAAACCGAACACGAAAAAGCCCGCTGCGGGGGATACATCGCAGCGGGCATTCTCGCTCTCTGTGGAGCGGACGTTTCCTCCCCGAAACGCCTTCGTTCAGCGGCTGCGCCTTTCAGCGCCGCGCCGTTCGAGTGGGGCCAGATGACCGCCCGGCGCGGCTCAAGTCAATCAAAGCAAACGGTAAATCGTCGCCTTTCGTGACTGAACATCGATAAGTCATACTTCCTGGACGGCCATTCTCGACGAAGCTTCGATAATGGCGCGAACCGTTGTCACCAAAGCGTCGCGCGCCACAGTCTGCTGACCGGGCCGCTCTGCCTTCCATGCATCGTTGTCGGCCATACCGGCGGCGAGGATGCGACCCGCGTCAAGATCCTTGAGGGTGACCTGACCTGCCGCGATCTCATCGCCACCCAGCATGATCGCCACCGGAGCCCCCCGGCGATCGGCGTATTTCATCTGGGCCTTCATGCCGGCACGACCCAGATACAGTTCCGCGGCGATCCCCGCCCTGCGCAGTTCCGACACGGCGTCGAGGTAGTGCTGCATGTCGGTGTCGGAGAACACGATCACCACCACCGGTCCGCGCGCCGCCTCGCCCGCCCGACCCGCCGCCCGAAGCGCCGAGGCGAGGCGCGAGACCCCGAACGAGAACCCTGTCGCAGGGGTCGCCTGACCGGTGAACCGCGCCACCAGATCATCATAGCGGCCGCCACCCCCGATTGACCCGAACCGCACCGGCCGGCCCCTGTCATCGACGGTATCGAGCAGCAACTCGGCCTCGAACACGGCACCGGTATAGTATTCCAGTCCCCGGACGATGGTGGGATCGAACCGGACCGTTGCCTGATCGACCCGCATGGCCGAGAGCGCCTGGTCAATGCCGGACAACTCCTCCAGCGCCGCCTCGCCGGCAGCACCCAGGCCGCCCGAGCGGGAGATCGCGTTCAGGGTTTCGGCGCGCGTGCGTTCGCCGTCACCTGCCGATCCAAGAAAAGCTTCGATCGTAACAGCCACACCCAGCGGCACATTGGCCCCCTTGGTGTAGTCGCCCGACTCGTCCAGCCGCCCTTCACCCAGCAGGGCCGCAACTCCGTCCCAGCCCAGCCGGTCGAACTTGTCGATCGCCCGGAGTGCAGTCAGTTTCTGGACCGGATCGGTGACGCCGCCCGCCTCGAACAGGCCATCGAACAGTTTTCGGTTCGACACCCGGACCACGGCCTGGCCGGTTGCCAGCCCCGCGGCCTGAAGCCCCTCGCAGGCCATGGCGATGATCTCGGCGTCGGCTTCCGGCCGGTCGGATCCGACCGTGTCGGCGTCGCACTGGACGAATTCGCGGAACCGGCCGGGGCCCGGCTTCTCGTTGCGCCAGACGGGGCCGAAGGCGTAGCGGCGGTAGGGCTTGGGCAGGGTCTCCCGGGACTGGGCCGCAAACCGGGCCAGCGGCGCGGTCAGATCATAGCGCAGCGCCATCCACTGGTCGTCGTCGTCCTGCAGGGCGAAGACGCCCTCGTTCGGACGGTCGGCGTCCGGCAGGAATTTGCCCAGCGCGTCGGCGTATTCGAACGCACCCGTTTCCAGCGGCTCAAAGCCCCAGCGCTCATAGACTTCCGACACCTGATGAACGATCCGACGCTCGGCCGCGACTTCGGGGCCGCGGCGATCGGCGAAGCCCCTTGGGGCGCGGGCTTCAGGTCTCGGAGCGGCGTCGGTCATGCGGGGCTTTTAGAGGTGTCGGGGTGAAGAGGGCTAGTGCCGGTGATCCGGCGCGAAAGGCTCTCTAGCACTCTTCACCAACACCCCGCTTGTCTCAGGCGACCGAGGCCTTCCTCAACGGCACCGGCCGTCCGTAGGTCAGGCAGCGCCACAACCATTCCAGCGGCCCCATGGAAAAGACCGACAGCCACAGCGGCGACCAGACCAACTGCAGGGCCCAGATGCCCGCCACGATCGGCCACAACCCGGCCGGTCCCATCGTCCCCATCCACTGCGGCCCCCAAGGCAGGTAGAACAGGCTCGCCATGATGAGGGTCTGGGTCAGATAGTTGGTGAAGGCCATCCGGCCGACCGGGGCCAGTCCCCCGGTCAGGACCCGCAGTCCGAAGCGGGTCATCAGCAGCAGCACGGAGGCGTAGGCCAGGGTGATGAGAGGGGCCATGCCCCCCGCCGCGCTGTCGAGGCCCGCAAGCGGCAGGGCGGCCGCGTCCCGTCCCGGCAAGTTGGCCCAGGCGTCGATCGCCAGCACCGTTCCGCCCAGGATCACCAGCAGACCGTAGACCGCCGCGGGCGCCCGACCGATGAAGAACCCTGACTTGTAGAGCCCCAGGCCCAGCAGCATCAGCGGGATGGTCACCGGAATGAGGACCAGCGAAACACCCTGGGCCATGCCCCAGGCCTTCAGGTTCTCGATCCAGGGAGCCGCGCCGCCTTGCTTGTAGGCCGCGACGGCGACGTTGACCTGATCCATCGTCACCCCGGACCCCCCGGCGGCCATCTGCGCCTTGAACTCGGGCCCGAGCGCACCCACCATCAGCGGTGCCAGCGTCGCCAGCAAAGCCCAGACGAGGGAGACACCCCCGCCGATCCAGAGCAGCCGACGCGCGCTCCAGGAGCGCATCAAAAGCAGGATCAGCCCGCAATAGGCATAGTGCAGCAGGATATCGCCGTACCACAGCGACGCCCCGTGGATCACACCGAATACCGCCAGCCAGAACAGGCGGCTGCGCAACAGCTTGCCGCGTCCCTCATCCTCGCGCTCGCCACCGACCAGGAAGATCGAGACCCCGAACAGCATGGTGAACAGGGTGCGGAACTTGTCCTGGAAGAACACGTCGGTCGCCCAATGGCCCCAGGCGTTGGCACCCCTGTGATCGAAGACGTCGCCGGTCGACATCAAGGCAGAGAACGGCCAGGCGAAAGCCATGGCGTTGACCGCAAGGATGCCCAGCACCGCCCATCCCCGCAGCATGTCGAGCTGGAAGATCCGGTCGCCGGGTACCGTCGGCGCAGGACGCGCGGGCTCGGCGACCGGCGCGGATTCGATTGCAGGCGTCGTCATGGATCCCCCCGGGTCAAAGACAGGGAAGCCTTACGCAAACGTCGTGATGCGGAAACTGAATTCGTTGTAATGTAACCGCGTCAGGACCCGGAACCCAAGCCGCCGAGAACGCCCAGACGATCCCTGACCCGCGCCGGGGCCGGCGCAAAGGCGAGGAAGGCTGCGCACAGGCCAGCCCAGAGCGCGTAGCTGACGCCCACCAGGATCGCGACCGGCAGGCCCCCTACGCCGTAGATCAGAAGGGTCGTCTCAGTCGCGCCAAGGCCCTGGATGATGCTGCCCGCCTCAATCAGCCCGAGGACGGAGACCAGCAGCGCCAGCCCCGTCTGGGCCGCCGCCGCCAGCAGGCCACCGTAGAGCATGAAGCGCCAGACGATCCCGAACCGGGTCCCCGGCCGGCCGCGCCGATCCCGCTCGCGCCGGATGGCGAACAGCCCCGCCGGGACGGAAAGGAGACCGAGAAGAAGCACGATGAGGCGCCAGTCGATGTCACGTCCTGGTAGCCAGTTCTCGGGCGGCCAGATCAGAAGGGTCACGATCAGTGGCGGCCAGGCGATGCCGGCAAGGGCGGCCAGCAGGATCGACGCCCGGGTGCGGCGCCAGATCACCGGCGTCTGACCGGGCAGGTCGGCGGCGCTGTCGAAGCGGGCCATCAGCGGGTCGGCACCGGCGTGTCGCCGGAGTAGTCGTAGAAGCCGCGACCGGACTTGCGCCCCAGCCATCCCGCCTCGACATATTTCACCAGCAGCGGACAGGGCCGGTATTTGGAGTCCGCCAGGCCGTCGTACAGCACGTTCATGATGGCCAGCACCACGTCCAGACCCATGAAGTCCGCCAGCTCCAGCGGGCCCATGGGATGGTTGGCCCCCAGCTTCAGCGCCTTGTCGATGGAGGCGACGTTCCCGACCCCCTCATAGAGGGTGTAGATCGCCTCATTGATCATCGGCACGAGGATCCGGTTGACGATGAAGGCGGGAAAGTCCTCGGCGTTGGTCGTGGTCTTGCCGAGGCTCTCGGCGAAGGCCACGGCGGTGTCATAGGTGGCGGCCGAGGTGGCGATGCCGCGGATGATTTCCACCAGCTTCATCACCTGCGCCGGCTTCATGAAATGCAGGCCGATGAAACGGTCGGGCCGGTCGGTCGCCGCAGCGAGCCGGGTGATCGAGATCGATGAGGTGTTGGACGCCAGCAGGGTGTCGGGCCCCAGGTGCGGAACCAGTTCGGCGAAGACGGCCTTCTTGACGGCCTCGTCCTCGAAGGCGGCCTCGATCACCAGGTCCGCCCTCGCCGCTTCCGCCAGGGTCTCGACCGTGGAAATCCCGGCCAGGGCGACGTCGGCCTCGGCCTGTGTGATCGCCTGCCGCTCGACCTGACGCGCCAGGCCGGCGGCGATGGTGCCGAGGGCCAGCGGCAGGCGGTCGGCGGCCACATCATAGAGCCGCACCCGATAGCCGCCGAGCGCCACGGCGTGGGCGATGCCGACGCCCATCTGGCCGGCACCGATCACGGCGACTGTTTTGATGGTGGGGGTCATGAAGTCGAAGTCAAAAGCGGCGTCTCGCCCGGGCGACGTTACCATAAGAGCGTCAGGCCGGGGCGCAAGGCTGGATTATCGCAGTGCGGCGCCGGGGCCGCCCCGGCCCGCAGAACGCGATCAGCCCAGAAGGGCGATGATCGGGCCCGCAGCCATGTTGTTGAAGGCGATGCGAGAGAAATTCAGCAGCAGCAGCACCACGATGGGCGAGATATCGATCCCGCCCAGGGTCGGAATGATCCGCCGGAACGGCTCCATCAGCGGTCGGGTGACCGCGTCGAGGAACTGGGCCAGCTGGTTCACGAACCGGTTCCGGTGGTTGATCACATCGAAGGCGAACAGCCAGCTGAGGATCGCCGAGCCGATGATGAACCAGGTCATCAGACTGATGAGGGCGTTGATAAGCCAGACGATCGCTTCGCCCATGCGAGAGCTCCTGTTTCGAGAGAAGGCCGTCTCTAGCGGCCCGCGCGCGAAAGTCCAATGATGGGAACGGCCACGATCTGCGGCCCGTTGACACCGCGCCTCGCCCCCGCCTATGTCGCGCGCTCGCCTGTCACCCGGAAACGGGGCCGTAGCTCAGTTGGTAGAGCGCGTCGTTCGCAATGACGAGGTCAGGGGTTCGACTCCCCTCGGCTCCACCATCCTGCTTCGCGCTAACGCGGTTCGCAGGATCGGCAGACAGGAAGCGCGGTCCGCAATGTCGTTTGAAGACCCGACCCTGACTGACGGTTGCCGGACCGTCCAGGTGGCAGCTCTGTACCGGTTTTCGCCGGTCAAGGATCCGTCAGACCTGCGCGCCAGCCTGGAGCGCCTCTGTGGCGACGATGTGCGCGGTACCCTTCTGGTCGCCGATGAGGGCGTGAACGGCACGATCGCCGGGCCGCTGGAGGCCGTCGATCGGGTGCTTTCTGGTCTGAAGAGCGTCGCCGGATTCGCCGACCTCAATGTCAAATTCTCGACCGCCCCCACCATGCCCTTCTACCGGCTGAAGGTGCGGGTCAAACCCGAGATCGTGACGCTCGGCCTTCCGGATCTGGATCCGTCGGCCAACGCCGGGACCTATGTCGCGCCCGAGGACTGGAACGCGCTGATCGGTGATCCGGACACGATCGTGATCGATACCCGCAACGCCTATGAGGGCGCGGTCGGAGCCTTCGCAGGGGCCATCCAGCCGAACACCCGGTCGTTCCGCGACTTTCCCGACTGGTTCCGCAGCGAGGGCCGCGCCCTGCTCGACCGGCCCACCCCGCCGAAGGTCGCCATGTACTGCACCGGCGGGATCCGCTGCGAGAAGGCCACCGCCTTCCTGAAGGCCGAGGGCGTGGCTGCGGTCTTCCACCTGCAGGGCGGAATACTGCGCTATCTGGAGACCGTGCCGGAAGCCGAGAGCCGGTGGCAGGGCGAGTGTTTCGTCTTCGACGAGCGCGTGGCGGTCGGGCACGGGCTGGAGGCGGGGACGCACAGCCTGTGCCGGGGGTGCCGTATGCCGGTCAGCCCCCAAGGCCGGGCCTCGTCACGGTACATCGAGGGCGTCTGCTGCGGCCGCTGCCACGAGAGCCGGAGCGAGGCCCAGCGGCAATCCGCGCTGGAACGGGGTCGTCAGGTCCGGATCGCCGATCGGCTGGGCATCGCCCACATCGGTGCCAGACAGAGGCCCGCCTGATCTACTGGTCCTCGTCGAACCGGCGAGCCACAAGCTCACCCAGCGCCGCGACGGCCGCGACGGCGTCGGTGCCGTCGGCCGAGATGTCGATGGCGGAGCCCATGCCCGCGCCCAGCATCAACAGGCCCATGATCGAGCGGGCGTCGACCGTGGATCCTTCGCGGGTCACCCGGATCTCGGCCTCGAAGCCGGACGCCAGCTTGACGAATTTGGCCGAGGCCCGGGCGTGCAGGCCCCGGGTGTTGCAGATGCTCGCGGTCGCCCGCGCTGTGGGCACGGCTTGACCCATGGACCTATTTCTCGCCCGCCAGAACCCAGGAGGCCACGGAGATGTATTTGCGGCCGGCGTCCTGCGCGTGGGCGACGCAGGCCTCGAGGCTTTCGCGGGTTCGCACACTGGCGAGCTTGATCAGCATGGGCAGGTTCAGTCCCGCGATGACCTCGGCACCGGTCTGCTCCATCACCGAAATGGCGAGATTGGAGGGGGTGCCGCCGAACATGTCGGTCAGCAGGATGACCCCGCTCCCGTCATCGACGGCGGCGGCGGCGTCGACGATGTCGCGGCGGCGGCGCTCCATGTCGTCCTCGGGCCCGATGCAGATCGCCGCGACGCCGCGCTGGGGCCCCACGACATGCTCCATGGCGGCGAGAAACTCGGAGGCCAGCCCGCCGTGCGTGACGATCACCAGCCCGATCATGCCGCCTCAGTCATTGGCTGTCTTCAACGCCCGGAATCCCATCTGAGCTTGACCGGACGCCCCCGCTCCGGCTGCAAGCCGGCCTTGATAGGCCAATCCGGCGCGGGATCAAAGCCGGTCCATCGCCAGTCGCAGGGTCACCGTGGCCGAGGCGGGCCTGACATTGAGGACGAGACGCGTCAGCCGGACACCGGCCACGTCCTCTGACGCTGGATCGGGCAGGCGCTCCGGCGGCTGCCGCTGACAGTCAACCAGGAGCACGATCCGGCTGATCGGCAGGACGCCACAGTCCAGGATGCCCAGCCCCCTCGCCTCGATCCGTCCGGCGATCCGGTCGGGCGCGCAGGCGTAGAGCGCGCCCCCGGAAGCCCACACATGCGCGTAGTCGTCGGCCACGAGCCTCCAGCCGGCGTCGACAAGGCGCAAGGCGAGATCGCTCTTGCCTGCCCCGGACGGCCCCCTCAGAAGCAGACCCCGCCAGCCGTCCCGCCCCATACGGGCCACGGCGGTGGCATGCACAGGCGAGATCAACCGCGCCGACCGACGGCGGGCAAGGCGACTTCGAACCGGGCTCCCGTGACCTGGCCGGCCGCGTCGAGCCGGTTGGAGGCGGTCACCTTCCCGCCATGGGCCGCAACGATCTGGCGCACGATCGACAGCCCCAGGCCGGAGTTGGAGCCAAACGCAGTACCCGGCGGACGCGCGGTATAGAACCGCTCGAACACCGTCTCCAGATTGTCGGGCGGGATGCCGGGCCCGTCATCGTCGACCCGGACGCGAAGGTTCAGCAGGCTTTCGGCGTCCCCGCGCAGCAAACTGACCCGGACCGCGCGACCGGCCGGGCTGAACGACCTCGCATTGTCGATCAGGTTGCGGAACACCTGCCCGAGCGGCCCGTCGCGGCCCATGACCCACGCGGGGCCGTCGACTGCCAGCTCCAGCGTCACGGCCGCTTCGCCCGGCCGGCCGGTCGTCTGATAGACGCCGACGATGTCGCTCAGCAGACCTCCCAGCTCAACCGGCCGTGGGCGGTCGCGCGACAGTTCGGCGTCGAGTCGCGAGGCGTTGGAGATATCCGTGATCAGGCGGTCCAGCCGGCGGACGTCCTGCTGCAGCAGGTCGGTCAGCCGGTCCCGCTGCGACTTCTCCTTGACCAGATCCAGCGTTTCCAGTGCCGAGCGGATCGAGGTCAGCGGGTTCTTGATCTCGTGCGCCACATCGGCGGCGAACCGTTCGATTCCGTCCATCCGGACCGAGAGGGTCTCGGTCATCGATTCCAGCGACCGCGCCAGGTCGCCGATCTCGTCGCGGCGCTCCTCACGGTCGGGCAGGGAGATGGCCCGGGCCCGCCCCCGCTTGACCTCGTCGGCAGCCGCCGACAGCCGCATCACCGGCCGGGCCACAAAAAGGTGAAGCAGCAGGGAGGCGAGCAGATTCACCGCCAGCGCCACAAGGGCGAACGGCACCAGCGCCCGGCGCTGGGCGTCGAGGATCTGGTCGACGTCGTTGGCCTCCAGCGTCAGCACGCCGAGGACCTGCTGGACATGGCGGATCGGGAGCGACACCGACACAACCCGGTCGCCGGTCTCGGAACGCCTGACCGTGGCCTGGGCGTCCCCCGTGAGCGCGGCCTTGATCTCCTCGCCGAGCGCAGCATTGGCCGCCGCATTGGCCGCATCGATACGAGCGGCGTCTTCGTTCATGCGTTCGGACGTTCCCGCCGGTAGCGCGGGAGGAAGCGGCTGGCCCTCGATGGTGTCGGACACGTCGAAACTGTCGGCGATCAACACGCCGTCCCGGTCGAAGATTCGCGCCCGCTGCCCCTCGGGGACGAACCGGTCGATCAACACCTTGGCGGACTGGGTCGGATCCAGTTCAGGCACGGGCTCGCCGCGCGTATAGTCCTTGTCGCTAAGCACCTTGGACAGCAATTCCGCCTGGCCCAGAAGCGACTCCTGACGCGCGTCGATCAGTCCCGTGCGCCACTCGTTCAGCAACAGCGCCCCGCCGAACAGGATGAGCAGGCTGAGCAGATTCAGAGCCAGAATCAGCCCACCCAGCCGCGAACCGCCAAAGCGGATCAGCCGGCGGCGGACAGGGGCCTCGTCTGCCCCCTCGAGGGGATCAGCTCTCGCGATATCGGTAGCCGACGCCATACAGGGTCTCGATCGCGTCGAACTCGGGATCGACGACCCGGAACTTCTTGCGCATGCGTTTAACGTGGCTGTCGATGGTCCGGTCATCGACGTAGACCTGATCGTCGTAGGCGGCGTCCATCAGGTTGTCGCGGCTCTTCACGAAACCAGGCCGCTGGGCGAGGGCCTGCAGCAGCAGGAACTCGGTGACCGTCAGCTTGACGGCCCGTCCGTCCCAGGTGCTCTCGTGGCGTGCAGGATCCATGACCAGTTTGCCGCGACGGATGGCCTTGCCGCTGATTTCCGCAGAGGGCTCGGGCTCGCCGCCGTCGCCGCCGGACCTGCGCAGGAGAGCCTTGACCCGTTCGATCAGCAGCCGCTGGCTGAACGGCTTGTGCATGTAGTCGTCGGCACCGAGGTTGAAGCCGAGGATCTCGTCGATCTCCTCGTCCTTGGACGTCAGCATGATGACCGGGATCTGGCTGGTCTGGCGCAGCCGGCGCAAGACCTCCATCCCGTCCATGCGGGGCATCTTGACGTCCAGGATCGCCAGATCCGGCGGGCTGGTTTCCAGCGCCTCTAGGCCCGTGGCCCCGTCATGATAGGCGACCACCTTGTGACCGTGGCTTTCCAGCGCCAGCGACACAGAGGCGACGATGTTCTCATCGTCGTCCACCAGGGTGATATTGGCCAAGTCGGTCTCCTCGTCTGATCCCGACAGACGTCGGGAGCGCATAAACGCACGGCAAGCGTAACCGTTCTCTCGCGATCGCGGTGACTTTACGGCCACAGTGCGCCGGGCGCCAGATTTCGATCATGAAACCCGACCTTAAAGCCTTCGCGGTTAGGGTGTCTTCCTGAACGAGAAAAGTGAGACCATGGCCGGGCCTGTCCATTACGAGCTCTATCTCCGCAAGACCGCCCCGTCGTCCTGGTCGCTGATGCTGGCGACGGAGGATCGAAAGCACGCCGTCGACACCGCCGAGGAACTGCTCAGGGACAAGCAGGCCGTCGCCGTCAGGGTGACAAAGGAGACTCTGGATCCGGACACAATGGAGTTCGACAGCGTCACCGTCCTGACCCGGGGCGTTCCCGAAGCGCCCAAGAAACGCGCCACAGCCGAGACCGACCAGGCCGGCTGCATGGCACCGACGGATCTCTATACGCCGCATGCGCGGGCGCTGATCGGTCGGGTTCTGGAAGACTGGCTGATGCGCAACGGCGTCACCGCTTTCGAACTGCTTCACCGACCGGATCTGGTGGAGCGGCTGGAAGCGTCAGGGGTCGAGGTCCAGCACGCCATCCAGAAGGTCGCCATTCCCGAAAGCCAGGCGACCGGTCAGCCCACTCACGAGCTGATCAGGCACTATCAAAAGCTTGTGGGCCAGGCGATGGAGCGGGTCATCGTCGCCGGCCGCAAGGAGATCTTCCCCGATCTGGCGAACCGCTCCCTGGCCGACGTGGCCCAGCGTCTTGCAGGGTCACCGGAACGATCCTTCGTCATGGGCGGGGTCATCTCCGGGGCGCTGAAGGGCCTCTCCGGCGCACGTGCGCGCCTGAATCGGCTGATGGACCTCGCCGATCGGGCTCCTGCGGACGGGCCGCCCCGCGCGATGGTCATGGTCGTGATCGAGCAGATCATGTGCGAACAGCTTGCGACGCGGACCAGTCTGGCGGAAATCCTGGGTCCGGGGCTGGACCAGGGCGGCAGCCTTGCCGCCGTGGTTCGCATGGTCGCCCCGCGCGAGATCGATGCGCTTTTCCGTCATGATCCCCGCATGGCGCTGCTGATGCCAGCGGTCGACGGCCCGGCCGCCCGTCTGGGGGCCCGGCTCGAGGCCGGGGAATATCCGATCCTTGCCGCCGCGCTGGCGCGGATGGTCCTTCGCGAGCTGATGAGCCCGCGCAGGCTGCGGCCGTCAGACGCCGCAGGAGAGATCGACATCCTGCGCACCCTCGCCCTGTCGCTCACGGCAACGGCCGGCCGGCTTCTGACGCTGGAGGAGGTGCAGTCGGCCTTCACGGAGCGGTCGAAGAGCATCGTCACCGCCGATTTCGTGCAGGCCTATGCCGACCCCTGCGAGACGGTGCTTTGTGAGGCCGAGCAGTTGACCCGGCTGTGCGAGAACGTGACCGGCGTAGCCAACAAGCGGTCGGCTGCGCGCTGGCTGGCTGCCTGCGTGACGTCGCTGCGGTTCGAGACCGAGATGCGTGCCTCCGGGCCGACGGCGGCACGCAAGCTGCTGGTTCTGGCCCAGTTGAGCCGTTCGGTAAGGGCCTCGGCCCTGTCCGAACATGACACCGAACAGATCAACGGTGCCATCGGCCAGGTCGGCGGGGTCGTCGAGGCTGAAGCCCGACTGATCGCGCAAGTGTCGCGCGCTCCGGCACCGCTGCATCAGAAGCTGGCGGCCCTGCTGCGCCTTGCGGCCGGCGAAACGGCACCGCTCGGTCCGGCAGCCGATCGCGCCAGGGTCGAGGCGATCAGGCTGTTCCGGTCGCCCGAGACACGCGCCGCCCTCACAGACGCGCCCGAAACCATCGGCCCGCTGAAGGGGCTGATGAAGGCGGCGGGCCTGGCGGCCTGATCGCTCTGGGATGCGGTCGCACCTCCCCCCTTGGGGCCAGTCGACGCCAGAGCCTCGCGGTTATTCACGGACTCGTGGCGTCTGATCCCGATTCGGGCTCCAGGGCGGCGAGCGCCGGGAGCGAGGCCCGTGCGACCCCTCCGGTCAGTCCTCGGCCAACACGATCACGCGGTCCTCGGGCAGATACTCCAGGACCTCGGACTTCTTCGGATTGACCACCACGCCGCCCATGTTGCGGTCGTCGCCATCTTCGCTTTCGCGCTTGCGGCGATAGCCGATGGCGGTCTCGCCGCGCTGACGGGCGGCCTCGGCGATGGTGTAGAAGCTGACTGGTCCCGACAGGTCTACATAGTTTCCGACCGGGCGCATGTAGATTTCCGATCCGTCCTCATCGAGCAGGTCGTCGAAGATTGAGGACAGATATTCGTTCTCGGACGCCTGGGCCAGCATCAGGCTGACCAGCTTGTTCGACACGACGAAGTCGTCGGCACGGGTCACCTCCGCCAGCTCGCGGTTTCGGATGTCGATCATCTCGGACACCACGCTGATATGGGTGCCGAGCCGCTCCGACAGTTTCCTCAGGTGCAGCAGGGTGATAAGCGTGCGCGTATCGGCTGACTGGGCCTCCATGGTGTCGGAATAGCCGAGCACCATGATTGAATCATAGGACACGGGATCCAGCGCCTCGATCGAGGCCGAATGGCTGGTGTCGATCGTCTTCGCCACGACCTTCATATTGGTCGACCCCAGAGGCATCGAGCGGATTTCCTCCTCGAAGCCTGGGGTATCGCCCGCCACAGTCAGGGTCGAACCCGGCCGGACGTATTTCGACAGTTCATAGGCGATCATCGGGCCGCGCCGGTTCCAGCCGATGATCAGCGTCCGCTCGGCCTTGCGCCGCACCGTCTTGGGCTGCCGGATGACGGAGGCATCGACGGCGTCCCCCGGCAGGGGCGTCAGTCTGATGGAGGCGTCGTCCTCGGCGATGATAATTGCGCGCGCGCCCTCGGGGATGACGGTCTCCATCGCCGGGTTCATTTTGACCTTGCCGTCCGCATAGCGAAGGCCGATCAGGGCAGAATCCTCATAGCCCATGACCGCGTCACCATAGGCGACGCCGACCAGTTCCTGGAGTTCGGTCGTGTAGATTTCGCAGCCGTCGAAATCCAGCAACTCGGAATAGACTGCCGACAGACCCGCCTGACGCGACGACTGGACCACGATGCGCGAGATCAGGTCGTCGGCCAGCACCAGTTGGACCTCGTCGCCGCCGACGATGCGGGCAACCTCGGCGTTCTTGGCATCGCGCAGTTCGGCGGCGATCTGATAGCGTTCCTCGCGGCGCTGGGGATCGTTGGTCAGGGCCAGGACGGTCTTGATGACCTGGCTGTCGGGATCGTCCACGCCTTCGGGGGACACCACGATCACAGAGCGGCAGGCTTGGGGATTGACAAGGCTGAGGTCGAACAGGTCGGTCGGATCGCCCGAACGACAGATAATCTGGGTGTTCTTGAGATCGGCCACCTTGTCCGAAATCTCGTCCTCCATCTCGACCTTGTCCTTGTCGGCCATGATGACAATTCGCGGTTTGTTCCGGCTCTCGTTGGCGATGACCAGTTCGGAGATGATGTCGAAGATCGAAGCTGACCAGTTCAGGATAATGGTGTGATCGGCCTCCAGCACCCGCGACCGGCCCTTTCGGGCCTCGTCAATCTTGGCGTCCAGTCCGGCCGAGATGATAGAGATCAGAGCCGAGAATACCAGAATGCCCATCAGAGTAACAAAGATGTTCAGGGCGCGGAACGGCCAGCCCGCGTCACCCGCGACCGTGCCGGCGTCCATGGTCCGCATCAGCGACTGCCAGGCGGCTTCAAAGAAGTTGTAGCCGCCGTCCGGCCCCATCCGGGTGATCGCCAGCACCGTCGCGGCGAACAGGATTACAGCGAGGGTCACCAGGCTGAGCCAGCCAACCAGGGCGACCGGGCCGCCGGCCATCGACTTGTCAAAGCCGTACTTCAGCCGTTCGCCCCGGCTGATATTGCCGGTCTGCTGGCCTTTTGTTGTGTTCGGCTTGGCGGCACTTGCGCCCTTGACGGTGCTGCGGGCGGCGTTTGCCCGTGTGAGAGAGCCCATGATCCGGCGATCGATCCCGTAGAAAATCCGCCGGTCCCCCTGACCGGCGATCGCGGTCCGTTACTGGTTGGCACCCGGACGTTGAACGGCGTGATCCATAGGGTGGTTCTCCGGGCTTTGGAACCTGACGATTTCCGACTAGAAGAGCGTTCCGCTCTGCCCATGGCCGAAATCATATCATGCGCTATCTGCACACCATGGTCCGGGTCGCCGACCTGGACGCCTCCCTGCATTTCTGGACGACGCAGCTCGGGTTGCAGGAGGTCCGGCGCATGGAGAACGAGAAGGGCCGCTTCACCCTGGTCTTCCTCGCCGCGCCGCAGGATCTGGAACGCTCGGCGGCCGAGCGGTCGCCCGAGGTCGAGCTGACCTGGAACTGGGATCCGGAAACCTATACCGGCGGGCGAAATTTCGGCCATCTGGCCTATCGCGTCGACGACATCTACGCGACTTGCCGGCACCTGATGGACTCGGGCGTGATCATCAACCGTCCGCCCCGCGACGGCAACATGGCCTTCGTCCGCTCGCCCGACGGCATCTCGATCGAACTGCTGCAGGAAGGTCCGGCACTGGCTCCGGCCGAACCCTGGGTGTCGATGCCGAACGTCGGGGTCTGGTAGGCACGACGCCTTTCATCACAGGCCACCTGGCTGAGCCGAACGGACGGTTTGTGGCGGTGACGGCGCGCGTCCATCCGCCTATGTTCACCGCCATGTCCGACACCGCCGACCTCGCCGCCCCAGCCGATCCTGCGGGAGACCGCTCCCTGACCCAGGACGGAGCGCCGGTGCGGCTGTGGCTGATCGATGCCTCGGCCTATATCTTTCGCGCCTATCACGCCCTGCCGCCGCTGACGCGCAAGTCGGACGGCCTGCCCGTCGGTGCCGTCCAGGGCTATTGCAACATGCTGTGGAAGCTGATCCGCGACATGAAGGGCGAGGATGGGCCGACCCATCTGGTGGCGGTCTTCGACCATTCGGAGAAGACGTTCCGCAATGAGATGTACGACCTTTACAAGGCCAATCGCAGCGCCCCGCCCGAGGACCTGATCCCGCAGTTTCCGCTGGTGCGCGAGGCCACTGCGGCGTTCGGTGTCCACGGCGTGGAACTGCCCGGTTATGAGGCCGACGACCTGATCGCCACCTATGCCTGTATGGCCAGGGACGCCGGCGGCGAGGCGGTGATCGTGTCGTCCGACAAGGACCTGATGCAGCTGATCGGCCCCTCGGTGGTGATGTGGGACCCGATGAAGGAGCGCCGCCTGGCCGAAGAGGCGGTGTTTGAAAAGTTCGGCGTCACTCCGGACAGGGTGGTCGAGGTCCAGGCCCTGATCGGCGACAGCGTCGACAATGTGCCGGGGGCCCCGGGCATCGGCCCCAAGACCGCGGCCCAGCTGATCCACGAATACGGCGACCTCGACACCCTGCTGGCCCGGGCGGGCGAGATCAAACAGCCCAAACGGCGCGAGACCCTGATCGCCTTCGCCGACCAGATCCGGCTGTCGCGGCGGCTGGTCACCCTCGACTGCGAGGCCCCCGCGCCCGCGCCGATCGAGGATTTCCGGGTGCGCGACCCGGACCCCGAGGCCCTGGCTGAGTTTCTGGACCGGATGGAGTTCCGCTCGCTGCGCAGCCGGGTCGGGGACGGCAGGGCGGCGGCGCGCGACGGGACGGCCTTTGTGGTCCGGCCAAAAGTCCCGACCGCCCCGGTGGCCACGCCCCGCTATGGTCAGGCGGCCACGGGCCCGGCCCCGGCCGAGGCCCAGGGGTTCGACCCCGAGGCCTATCTCTGTGTCCAGACGCTGGAGGCGCTGGACGCCTTTCTGGCCCGGGCGACCGAGGCCGGGGTGGTCGGGTTCGACACCGAGACCGACGCCCTGTCGGCTACCCATGCGGGGCTGTGCGGGATCAGTCTGGCGATCGGGCCCAACGACGCCTGTTATGTGCCGCTGACCCATGAGCATCCGCCCGAGGCGGGGGGCGGGGGGCTGGACTTCGGCGACGCCGCAGACGCCCGTCCGCCGATCGACCAGCTGGACAAAAATATCGTCCTTGCACGGATGAAAAACCTGCTGGAAAACCC